>JBGPNQ010000016.1:0-30053 GCA_041487615.1 Anaerolineae bacterium | reverse complement strand
CTCCTCGCTGGTTTCTAGCCTTTATTGGCCTTGTAGTACTCAGTGGTTTGTTACAACCCTATGTGCGCGTCGCCAACAATCTATCGTCCACAACGGTGATTTTCTTCTTTGTCATGAACCTTATTGCAGTCGGCTCGCTCGTTTTCATGATGGTCTTCTATTTCGTCGGCCAGAAGAATATGTTTCAACAGAAATCTGAGACTCTATTATTGAATATCCTGCCTAAAGAGATCGCCGCGATTCTAAAAAACGAGAGCCGAACAATTGCCGATCATTACGATGAAGCCAGCGTCCTATTCGCGGACATGGTGGGATTCACTCCGCTCTCTGCCCAGTTGCCTCCGGTGGAAATGGTCGAATTACTCAACGAGGTCTTCTCCTTCTTCGACTCACTGTTGGATAAATACAACGTGGAAAAGATCCGCACAATTGGCGATAGCTACATGGTGGCTGCCGGCGTTCCGCGCGGTCGCCCTGATCATGCCCAGGTACTGGCGCATATGGCGCTGGAAATGCGGGATTACATTGCCTCGCATACATTTCGCAACGGCCGGTCTGTGAGTTTTCGGATCGGCATCAACTCTGGTTCCATGATCGCGGGCGTGATCGGTCGTCGCAAATTTGTGTACGACGTCTGGGGTGACGCGGTGAACGTTGCCAGCCGAATGGAGTCACATGGGTTGGGCGGCGCTGTTCAGATTACGAAAGCAACCTATGAATTGATCAAAGATGAATTCGTATGTGAGCCACGCGGCACTGTGAATGTAAAAGGCAAAGGGGAAATGGAAGTATGGCTGGTGATTTCATCGAAAGAGAACGTTAATGGATGACCCATGCCTTTCTATCAAGAATATCTACAAGGTTTTCCAGTTCGTTCCATCAACTTTTCTGACCGCGCCAACAAAGCGCGGCACGACAAGATGGTGTCACCGGTGGAGAGGATGTTGGAACTGCACAAGCAGAATCCCCGCACGCCGCAAGAGCAGGAAATGGTGAAGCGGGAAATCGAGTCCACAGACGGGATGATAGATCGTCTTGTGTACGAGTTATATGGGTTGGGCGAAGATGAGATTAGGATTGTGGAGGGTTCTTGACCCCCTTCCCGTCCTTCCCCCATTCGACGATCACGAATGGGGGAAGGGGAATATACTGTATTTATGAAAATGCTAATTCGTTTCCAAGCTGATGTTATTTCTCCCCCAAAATCGGTTTTTGATTTTGGGGGAGGTGTCCGCAGGACGGTGGGGGTATGAAACATCGTCGTACCACACCCAAAATCTTTAAGCGCGCCAAAGAAATGCGCCGCGATATGACACCCACCGAACTCAAACTCCATGCCCGCTTACGCGTGCACCGCATGGCAGGTGTCCATTTTCGACCGCAACACGCCATCGGCAACTACATTGTGGACTTTTGCGCCCCGCGCCGAAAACTGATTATCGAACTGGATGGCAGTCAACATCTGGAACAGGAAGAATACGATGAGGAAAGAACTGAATTTTTGAAATTAAAAGGCTATCGAGTCCTGCGCTTCTGGAACAATGATGTGACGAATGATATTGATTCGGTTTTAAATGTTATTTGGGATACGTTGAATGAACAAAGTGCAGCCCGATAATCAGGAGTCGCTCGTGGAGCGAATGCTCGAATTGCACAAACGCAGTCCCCGCACGCCGCAAGAACAGGAAATGGTGAAACGTGCCCTTGGGAAAGCGCCAAGGATGATAAGATCGAGCCTGCGGCGGACAGGATGATTGATACTCTGGTCTACGAGTTGTCCCACAAGGGGATGATATATGGGCTGAGCGAGGAAAAGATCAAAATTGTGGAGTACGACTGAAAATACAAGCTGTGCAAGGAGCTATTAAATGGAATTATTTCAATCCAACCGCTTTGCTGGCTGGTGTGCTTATCTAAGTGCAGCCGCAACCATCATTGGTTTCGTAACCCTGCTCCTTTTCTTCAGTGTGGGTCAACCGTTTGGGACGATCAATGATGTATCCAGTATTATTATTGCGTTAACGATCCTGCCAGTTCTGTTTGTTTTACACAAACTTCATCGCGCTTTCGCTCCAGTAGTGAGCCTTTGGGCGCTGATCATTGGAATTGTCTCAGCGCTTATAGCGGCTCTCCTGCAAACCTTGTTCGTCTTCAAAGTCATCCCAGGCGACCTAAGCGGCAAAATTGTTACTGTTGCATTTGGCGTATTCGGTATTGCGCTGGTTCTATTCAATTACTTGGTTTACTCCAGTACATCCTTCTCACCCAAATTCGCGATTTGGGGAATCGTTGCTGGAGCAGGTTACGCGGTCGTTGCGCTTGGCTTCCTGCTTGGCGGTCAGGATCATCCTCTCACCTATGTCGGCGGTTTGGCTGCCATCGTTGCCTATCCAGTCTGGGTACTATGGTTTGGCAAGCTTCTGTTATCAGGAAAGTAGCCACCCACTACAAGCGAAGTCCGTGCACGCGGCAGAGCAACAGGTGTGAAGCGTGCCCTTGGGCGAGCGCCAGCGAGGATAAGATCGAGTCTGGGGCGGACGGGATGATAGATCGTCTCGTCTATGAGTTATCCCGTAAGGGGATGATATATGGGTTGCGTGAGGATGAGATTGCCAAGGTCGAAGAAAGAAGACAGTCAACTTACGCTTGCAGTAGCACCACACCCAGCCAGAGACACCAAATAATTCCGACCACAGGCCCGAGAAAGCCCAAGGGCAGTATAAAAATGGCTCCGATGCCGGCTGCACCAAACAGCATCCCTATATAGTTCACAGCCTTGGGGAATGTCCCCGCTCGAAGTGCGACCCAACTGACCAAGACTGCCCACCATCCATAGGCGAAGATTCCCCCGCTCACAAGGCCTACTCCATTTGAGGATACCAAACCAAGGGTTAAGAAGGCTGCCTCGGCGGTATTTCGATTTTGGGGATAACTGCGAGCCAATTGAACTACACTATTGCCGATTGTGCCGTTAGCGAGAATGAGCGTGGTCGCAACGACACCCGCCGCTGTAGCCAGTCGCATGAGGGCGGGCGAGTTACTGTGCAAGCGGTCATGCACTCCCATTACAGTCAGGATGAGAAAGACGGCAAACAGTATGTCGCCGGGAAACAACCAAAACGCGACAAAAGGCTGGCTGGCTACAAAGGGCAGAACCTTCGCGGGATTGGCAAAATCATTCGGCCCTTGAAGTCCGAAGCCGGGCAAAACCGCTAAAATGAGGATGAGCACAATAGCAAAGAAAAGCCCCTGGAGTATGGCTCCAATGCCAGCGGCTTTTTGTGGACCATTCATAGGTTATCTCCTTGTGAGTCGAACTTATTTGTTGGCACTTGCTTGTGCAGTGGCGTTGAGCCCAAGAAATCTTAGTCGGAAAATTTCCGTATAAGACCCGAATTCAGTGGTAATAGACGTATAATTTCTGTCCATGATCCCCGTGTAGAGTCTTATACAGCATGACAATTTCCCACATATGTTTATACTATACGCCTATTCTTGCTCTTTTACAATAACAGTTTTTGTTGGCTCGAAGCAATGAGTCTCAGACAATCTACGGGGACTAGAGAAACCACGCCGCAAGAGAGGAAATGGATTTCCTTGCCTACACACAATCAATCGTCAACACAGCTTCAATTCCCAGTATTGCTTTCAGGATATTGTTGGGAATTGCAATTCTCTTACTTGCCATTAAAGACGGGCCAAAAAAATAAATCCAATTGGGCGGTTAAAAAAAGAGATAACCCCGACACGGAGTCACCTCTTCATAAACAACTGCTTTGGGGGTTACATCGACATTGCTTCGTATACTCTTACGCTTGAGATCATTGGGCACTTTTTGGCAATTTTTTCTGCTTCATCAAGGCTTTTTGCATTGATTACTGTATAACCAGTTAATGAGTTCTTTCCGACTGGCAATTCCTTGGTTCCAGAATGTGAGATTTCTCTTCCAGGTCCGAGGGGGCTGCCGGGATCGACCATCTTGTCTCCTAAGGATGCAAACCACTTGCTCCAGGCCGCCATAATTTCAGGTGTGGGCTTTTCAAATCCATAGTGAAAAATCACAAATTTCTTCATTTCTTTCTCCTTGTTTTTAATTGGTTCTGTCCTCAAAGATTGAGCACAGACTTAGAAGGCAGTTTCATAGCTGCCCGGTAACGTTAATCCGCATCAGCCAATCTTGAAGACCACGCAATGATTCCCGGTTGAGTGTCAGAAAATTGGTTTGCCCGATTTTCCTGCGGGTGACCATGCCTCCTTTTTCAAGTACTGCTATATGCTTGTGAATTGCGGGGAGAGAGAGATTTCTCAAAAAAGCCAGCTTGCTTATTGAGCAGGGTTGTAGACTTAGAACGTAAATGATCTCTCTCCTGTGTTTGTTGGCGAGAGCTTCAAAAACATTGTCTAAATCCTGAGGCTTGCTAGATCTAGCCATAATAGTTAACCAATAAGTTAACTATAGTGCAGACCTTCCATGTTGTCAAGGATTCCAAATGCCTCATTTATTGGACGGGTTGTAGTTAATACTTGGCATAGCTGTGTAAGATCTTATCAGGTTGGTAGTGAAGCGCGCGATCGAATCCACAGATAAGGCGATTGATATGCTGGTCCATGAGTTATATGGGTTGTCCCCTGAGGAAATTAGAACCGTTGAAGGAAAGCAATAGTCATGCGTAGGATTAATCTTGTCATCCAAAGTGTTTCAACGGGGATGATAAAATGTTTTCCACTGGATGTTTTAAGACTGCAATCATACAATTGCATTAGAATTTTTCAGTCCTAAATGTCAATGGAGTCTCCATGTACAAAAGACTTTTTCTGCCTGCCTGCTTGATCGCATTGTTTGCCGCATTTATGGGTTATCAATTGGCCTTTGCACATGAGTCCATCACTGTCGGTGATTACACCGTCGAGATCGGATGGTTGAGCGAGCCGCCGACCGTGGGTCAACAAAATGCGATTGTCGTGAATGTCTCGACGACCAGCGATGCACAGCCGGTGGAAGATGTCTCGGGATTGACCGTCGCCGTGTCTTATGGCGGTCAGAGCAAGACGCTCACGCTTCAGCCGCTGGGTGAGGATACGCCGGGGCAATTTGTCGCTCCCATTCTTCCCACCATTCCCGGACAATACACTGTAAATCTCGGCGGCAAATTGGGAGATACGGAAGTCAAGGTGGATGTACAGCCTGAGGAAGTGCAGGCGGCGGATGTACTTCAATTTCCGAGCGGAGCGAGCGTTGCAGCTTCAAGTCAAAGCGCTGAGCTTGGGGTCATGAACTGGCTCATTTATATCAGCCTGCTGATCGGGCTGATCGCTTTGGTTTTGGGAGTGATGGCTCTCCGCAAGCCTCGTTGATGGATAAAATCAATTCGTAGATGACCGGGTTGATGTGACCTTCAAAAGACGCGTTTTCTGGCTGATCCTCATACTCCTGCTTTACTGCGCATGGGCGGCCAAGCCGGTACTTGCTCACGCATTGTTGGTGCGCTCCAACCCTGCCGCGAATGCAGTCTTGGAGCGGGCTCCGGTGCAGGTGGAACTCTTCTTCAGCGAATCGGTGGAGGAGAAGCTTAGCACCATCAAAGTCTACGATGCGAGTGGGAATCAGGTGGATGTGGGAGATGTGCGGGTGGATTCTGGCGATCCAACCCGCATGACTGTTTCGCTGCGCTCGATTTCAGATGGAGTCTACACGGTCACGTGGAAGGCCGTCTCGGCGGTGGATGGCCATCAAACCGTGGGCACCTTTCCTTTTGCGATAGGGAACGCCAACGCAACCGCGGTACATTCGATCCAGCAGAGCACAGCAGCCAGCCTGCCCTTTAGCGCGCTTGCAGCCAAATTCATCCTCCTCGCATCCTTAACTCTCCTGGTCGGACAAAGACTCTCCATCGAGCTGGTTTGGAACCCTGCGCTCAAATCACATCGCGACGAAATCGAGAATCCTCCGGTCTGGAAAACGCTTTACAGGGCCGGCTTGATCGGACTCCTGGTTGCCATTGGGATTGGCATTTTGTCACAAGCCGGTCAAACTACAGGGAATGAATTGTCTTTTCCATGGGATCAGGAAGTCGGGCACATCCTGGTCGAAACGCGCCTGGGTGTCATCTGGCTTGCTCGTCTGGCTCTTGCCATGCTGGCTGTTTGGCTGGCAGGAGGAAAAGCAGCTGCACTTAAAAATTGGATTGCATTCGCCGTAAACCTGGGCTTATTGTTCACAGTGACCTTAACCAGCCACGCCGCCACCGAAGCGAATGCTCTTCTTCCCATTTTGGCTGACTGGGTTCATTTGATCGGCATGACGTTCTGGCTGGGTGGCTTGGTGCATCTCATTACCGGAATTCGCCGGCTTCAACAAGTGGAAGACCGGTTGCGCGCTCAATTGACATCCCTATTAACCAGGCAATTTTCAACAAATGCCCTTGTTTTTGTGTCACTCATTGGCATCACAGGTTTATATTCGGCTTATTTGCGTGTCGGCACATGGGATGAGTTGCTCACCAGTCTCTATGGACATGTCCTGCTGGTAAAACAGGGATTTGTCGCGGGTCTGCTGATGATTGCCGCGACGAACTTTCTGATCATATCGCCGCGCTTGAACCGTGAACGCATTCAGGGCACGGCAAATACAAAGCTGCTGGCCACCTTTGGAAAAATCCTGATCCTGGAGCTCACCTTTGCGGGCCTGCTTTTGGCAAGCGTAAGTTATCTCACGTATCTTCCCCCGGCAAAAATCGCCTCCATTAATTCGGATTTTACAGACTCGAAAAGAGTAGATGATCTCGTGGTGGCAATTAATATCTCGCCGGCCCACGTCGGACAGAACGAATTCATGCTGATGTTAGCTTCCGATGGCCAGCCTGTGGATTCTGCCAGGCAGGTTTTGCTGCGTTTCACACCCATACAGACCAACATGCCACCCTCTGAACTTCAATTGACTGCTGATGGGGGTGGCATGTTCTCTGCCAAAGGAACCTACCTGAGTCTTCCCGGTAGTTGGAAGGTCCAGGCAGTGGTACGACGCGCAGATAAATTCGATGCATATGCAAACTTTGACCTCAAACTTCAAACCGCCGGATCTTTGGATGCATCCGCTGCCTCAAAACAGGCTGGAGTCTTGATCGTGGTGATTGGAGTCTTGGCTGCGCTCCTAATGGACTCGATCAAAACAAATCGCGTCACCCGTCTTGCGCTGAGAGTCCCTCTGGTAATTTTAATGGCCGGCCTCGGCGTTTATAGCATCACGCGCCCGGTCGCGGTTGAATATGTGCAGGCCAACCCGATCCCTCCGGACAGTGAGTCGATTGCAGCGGGTCGGGCTGTGTTCACCGAACGTTGTGTTCCCTGTCATGGAGAAACGGGAAAGGGTGACGGTCCCGTTGGCTTGGAGCTTAATCCGAAGCCGGCAGACCTTACCCTTCATGCGGTCCCGGGAGTGCAGACCGATGCCCAGCTTTTTGAGTGGATTACGGACGGCTTTCCCGGCTCACGTATGCCTGCGTTCAAATCCATGCTATCGGATACCGATCGCTGGAATTTGGTCAACTTCATTCGAACCCTCGCACCAAAATGAACATGACCATGACTGGGACTTTGCACGGTGGCGGCACAGCCATCTGAGATGAGATGCTGGCCATCATGGCAACCACATAAAGAAAACTTGTACTCGCCATCCTCAAGTCAGCCACACGCTGTCGCTTTATTCGTTATACTTGGCCCATGGAAATTTCCAAAGCAATCCATCTGTTGGGTGACATCCTTGGCAGTGTGATCAGCGAGTTGGAATCGCCGGAACTATTCGAAACAGAGGAACAAATCCGCGCGGCAGCGAAGGAACGTCGAGGTGGGAACGCGCAAGCCGCGAAACAGCTGGCGGCGGAGGTCGAAGCGCTGGATGTCAATTCGGCCCGCGTCATTTCCGCTGCGTTCGCCGAATACTTCGACCTGGTCAACCTGGCAGAGGAGAATGCGCGAGTCCAGCAGTTGCGCGAACGCGAGATCGAGTTGTATCCCCAGCCGTTGAATGAATCGGTGGGACAGGCCATTGCGCTGCTCAAAAAGGAGGGTGTGACGGCGGAACAGATGCAATCGTTGCTTGAAAGTCTTTCGATCGAACTGGTCCTCACGGCTCATCCGACCGAATCGCGGCGTCGTACCGTGGTTTCCAAACTTCAGCGACTGGCAGGGTTGCTGGATAGACTCTCAAACAAGAATATTTCACAGAGATTGAAAAATAAGATTCGCGATTCGATCCGTGCGGAGGTCGTCACTTTGTGGCTTACAGATCGTCACCGTATCTCACGCCTGGCTGTGACGGATGAAGTGCGCACGGGATTGTATTTTGTTGAATCTGTTTTTTGGGATGCGCTCCCGGCTCTCTATGAGGACCTGGAGGATGCGCTTGCCTTACACTATCCCGAAGTCCGATCGCCTTCAAGCTGGCTCCGTCTCGCTTCCTGGATGGGCGGAGACCGGGATGGCAACCCGAATGTGACCCGTCGCGTCACCGCAGAAACATTGCGCCTGCATCGCGGTCTGGCTGTGGAGAAACATCGTCAGTCGCTGCAAAACCTTGCACGGCATTTGAGCATGAGCGATCATCGTCTGCCGCCGCCGGAGCAATTGTGCGATTGGATCGAAGCGCGTCGTCCGCTTCCGCCTCATGTTGCATACATCGAAGAGCGATATGCTGCCGAATCCCATCGCCTGATCCTTTCACTTCTTGCCACGGATCTGGCGGATGCTTCACGTGAAGATATGACCGCGCGCTTATTGGAGAGCGGTGAACATCATGCCCGCGTGACAATCGACGAACTGCTCGAGCCAATTGAGATCATGACCTCTCATTTGCCTGAATCGCTTGCAAAAGGCGAGCTCGAAAAAGTGCAGCGCCAGTTGAACATCTTCGGATTGCAAACGATGCGATTGGATATTCGCGAAGAGTCGAGCCGATTGAATTTGGCACTTGGAGAAGTGTTGCGCGCACTGGATATGGCGGATGACTTTTCAACCATGCCGGAGGAGGAACGGTGCTCGCTTCTTACGAAGCTGCTGGCTGATCCACCCCCGGAGCTCTCTGCTCATCCCGGAGTGACTCCCGCCGCGGCTGAGACGTGGTCCCTGTTCCAATTGATAAGTCGTGTGAATGACGTTTACGGATCGGAACTGCTGGGACCCTTTGTCATTTCGATGTGCCAGTCTGTCTGCGATGTGTTGGCTGTTTTGCTGCTGTCCCATTGGACGGGCTGTGATAACGGCCTTCAGATTGTTCCGTTATTCGAAACGATCGAAGATTTGCGCGCCGCGCCCTCCATTCTTGAGAACCTATATTCACTTTCGGTGTATCGGGAACATCTGGCGACATGCGCAAATGCCCAGATCGTGATGATCGGATATTCCGACAGCAACAAGGATGGCGGTTATGTGACTGCGAACTGGTCGCTCTATCAGGCGCAGGAGCAGATCACAAAAGTATCGCGCGAACATAATGTCAGCCTGACGATCTTCCATGGACGCGGTGGCACCATCGCACGCGGCGGCGGACCTGCCAACCGCGCCATCCGCGCCCAGCCTCCCGGAAGCATCAACGGCCGTTTCCGCTTAACAGAGCAAGGCGAGACCATTGCGGTCCGCTATTCAAACCCTGAACTGGCTCATCGCCATCTCGAGCAGATTGCCCACGCGGTCTTGATCGCATCCTCTCCTGCTACGATGGATCAAGAGGTTCCCTCACTCTGGCGAACCACCATGGCTGCGATGTCTGCGACCGCATTCAAGGTCTATCGCGGCCTGGTGTATGAAACGCCCGGCTTTATTGACTTCTGGCAGGCGGCAACCCCACTGGACGAAATCAAGAGACTGCACATCGGTTCGCGTCCTGCCGCGCGTGGAGCAAGCACTGCTGTTAATAAGATTCGCGCCATTCCGTGGGTGTTCTCATGGATGCAGAGTCGCTTCAATTTGCCCGGCTGGTTCGGGCTTGGTTCATCAATCGCAGCTGTAAAAGAGGATGGCCTACTTCACGAGATGTATCATGGCTGGTTATTGTTCAAGACCATGCTCGACAACACCGAGATGTCTCTGATCAAAGCCGATATGGATATCGCTTCGTTGTATGTGAGTCTGGTCCCCGACGTGCAAATGGGAAACCGGGTCTTCAGCCTTATTCTTGATGAATACAAGAGGACGCGTGAAGCGGTCCTATCGGTCAGCGGGCACGCGAATCTTCTCGATGCGGAACCCGTCACGCAAACGGCCGTACAGTTGCGAAATCCCTATGTCGACCCGTTGAATTACGTCCAGGTGGAGATGCTTCGCCGCCTGCGCGCGCTTCCCGAGCCTGAGAGCGAAAAGGCACAGTCCATCCGTGAGGTGATTACCATTACGATCAATGGCATCGCCGCGGGGCTGAGAAACACCGGTTAAGCTGCGTCTGTAACGATGAAAATGTGACAATCGTTTAGCCCTCGATAATTCGAAGCGGCGACAGCAGAGACTATAATCTACATATCCAGTAAATCATAGACGGAGAATCAGCATGTCTACAAATCCAAGGCCAATTCGAAAAATTGCTATCAGCACGGGAGGCGGGGATGCTCCTGGCTTGAATGCTGTCATTCGCGCGGCTGCGCTCTCCGCCATCTTGCGTGGTTGGGATGTCTATGGCGTTCGGGATGGCTTTCACGGGTTGTTATTGCCCGAGGAATATCCCGATGGCGGCTTGATTCCGCTTACACGTGAACGCGTGCGAGGCATCACTCATCTCGGTGGGACCATCCTGGGGACCAGCAATCGCAACAACCCTCTTAGGTATCCGATCCTGCGGGATGATGGCTCGATCGAGGAAGTGGATCGTTCAGACGAGATCGTTCGCGCATTTCGTTTGCACCACATCGATGCTCTGATTACGGTGGGCGGCGATGGTTCGCTGGCGATTGCGAGCGTTCTTGCAAAAAAGGGACTGCGCCTCATTTCGGTGCCAAAGACCATCGACAATGACCTGGATAAGACAGATGTCACATTTGGCTTCGATACTGCTGTTGGCTTTGCAACTGAAGCCCTGGATCGACTCCATTCGACGGCCGCATCGCATGGGCGCGTGATGGTCGTTGAAGTGATGGGAAGATATGCCGGTTGGATTGCCCTTCACTCCGGTGTCGCGGGTTCGGCGGATGTGATCCTGATCCCCGAGCACCCGTATGACATCCACAAAGTTGTTGAAAAAATCAAACAACGCGAGGCAACCGGAAGCAAGTTTACGATCGTTGTTGTGGCAGAAGGCGCCCAGCCCGTGGGCGGCGGCATGTCTGTGGTGGAACATGAAGCCGGTCGCGCGGAACGCCTGGGTGGCGTCGGTGAAAAGGTCGCGTCTGAAATCCATGCCATTGCCGAGAAAGAGACACGCGTGGTCGTTCTCGGACATCTCCTTCGTGGCGGTTCTCCAACTGCTTTTGACCGCCTGACAGCGTTACGCTTCGGGGCAGCTGCCGTCCGTGGACTGGAAGAGGGTCAGAGTGGTGTGATGGTTGCCCTCGACCCGCCGGATGTCAAGTATGTACCGATCGAAGAAGCTATGGGAAAAATGAAATTGGTGCCAATGGATTCCGAAATCGTCCGCACCGCTGAGGATCTTGGAATTTCGTTCGGGTAGTTTCCAGGAAATAAACGCACGTTTTGTTCACCATAGAGAACATGGATGTCGTACAAGAGGTGTTTTCTATGGTGAATTTATTTGCCAGCAGGGTTGAATACGTTCTTATACGTTCTCAAATACTTGTAAACATGGATGGCTGACGCCTTCTCTTCAGCCAGTCACACGAATAGTTATGTAGCGATTTTCTGTTGCAGGGCTTGGATGACGGCCTCCACCAAAGCAGAGGGGACTCCTGTGGTTCCCGCGAGGCGTGAGTCTGTTTGCGCACTTTGACTCTGGTTTGTTCCGGATGCTGGCGCGGCGACGCCCGTATCACCGGGAATTCCACTTCCATCAGGTTGAGGTCCGCCCGCCGGCATGCCTCCACCACTTGCTGCCCCCGATGGAAGGTTCACTGTGCTGTCGCTTGAGTTACTCGAAACGATAGCCATTTCCTGCATGGACGTGAGCACATCCTGTTGCGTGATATTCATGTCAGTAATCGCCTCCACTTGATCGTCCGTCATGGTTTCCTGGATCTGCGCGATCAATCCATCGATCTCCGCCGGCGCAGCGGTATCACTCTGACTGATCTCTTTGTATACCTGCCAGTACACAACAAGTTCCTTTGCCTGTTCAATGGTAATATCCTGATCGGTTCCCGCCAGCTTGAGTGTGCCCACGGCCAATTGAGCCTCAGTTGGCAGATTATTGTTTGATGAGCTACCGGGCGTCCCTATGGAGGCGGAACTACAAGAGCTGAGCAAAAGTCCGGCGATTATCAGAATTGACAAAGTGATATGTTTCATGGATTTCCTTTTTGAATGGTGAATGATCTATTCTTGGGTGGAAATTAACTTTCGATTTCCAGGTTGGCCAAATCCTTTTTGAATTGCCAGCACGAGGATGGTAATGCCCGTTATCTTTACGAGCGTGCCAAGTACTCCGGCTACTCCTTGTGTAACGGAGCCTCCGGCACGGTCGCCGCCGTCAGGACGAGCCATGGGTTGCGATTGACCGTTGCTGCCGATCGTGGCGGGCGCTTGTCCGCCGTTATCCAAGCCTGCTGCATTGGAGCTTTTATTTACGCCAAGGGAAAATGCTCCGGCGATAATGGATCCAATAGTTATGATGATGATGATTCTCAAAATGATTTTCATGAAATGTTCCTTTTCTATTAACTTGATTACTGCGAAAGTAGGGCGGGCTCAGGCCTCGAGTTCGCCCGCCCCTTCCGCTCCTACTTGCTCTTTTCGACTCTCACAGGCTGAGCGGTCAACACTTGTGGCACTGACCCTCGCTGGAACAGCCCACGGATCGGGTTCACTACGTAGCGACCCATATTGGTAACCACCCATTTGAAATGCAGGGCAAAGTGAAGTCCCAGTAGCAGCACCGATGCATCTGACATCAGCGAGTGAATGGACTTCCAACTGGAGCTGACATCCAGCTGAATTCCCAATGTGGAGAGGACACTTTGCGAGATCATCAGTCCGCTGAAGAGCGAACCTGTCATGGCAATAAAGAAGAGGGTATTTACCACAAAGTTCAGGCGGGATTGGTGCCAAAGTTTCTTGAAGAACTCTTTGCCGACCTTGATGACCCAGTCCCAGTGCAGGAGCAAGTGCGTGATGACCACGCCTGCAAGCGATATCGCCAGCCATTCATGAACGGTGGCACCGGTCAGATGTGGATTCGAGACCGCCAGGAAGGCGCCGAACATCGTGAGATCGAGCATAAGATTGGTTTTTGTTGACATGATTTTTTCTTTCTCCTCCCCCAATTTCCTGTTTCATTTTTTGCTTCTACATACTGGTGGAAATTGGGGGAGGTCAGGAGGAAGTATTTGAACTTACAAGATTCATTCTAAAATGCGTCGCTGTGAGAAAGCCAAGAGAATACTGTGAAAAGGCTGTGAAAAGCAGCTGTAGGGCGGGTTTTCAACCGGCCAAGACCTACGTTTCAAAATAACTACAAGTTATCTCAATGATCTCACCCTGAGCGATAGCGAAGGGTCTCTACGCCAATACTACAAGACTCTCCCCGGCACCGAACCATGATTTTGAATTGCTTAGCAATTCATAGCAAATCACACGCAAGTTCAGCTGTGTACTTCGGGAGGGCGACATGGTGTTTTTGAGACAAGTCGAACAAATTCCGGGAATGAATGGCAGGTGCAAAGAATAATTTCCATTGCATATACATCCGGCACTCCGTGGAAATTCATGATTTCTTCACAGCTTTTTCACAGCAAACTTGTTTATAGTCAGGCTGTGATAAGATGAAAAAAGAGAACCATTATGCCCAGCGTATTGATTGTAGATGACGACCCCAAACTTCTTAAGATGCTCCAGCGCACCCTGGTCTATGAAAACCTGAATGTATTCACCGCAACCAACGGATTGGAGGCATTGCCTCTCGTACAAGCCCACCAGCCCGACCTGATCATCGTCGATTGGATGATGCCCAAAATGGATGGACTATCCTTCATTCAAAGATTGCGAGATGAAGAAAATAAGACCATGCTGCTGATGCTCACTGCACGTGACGCCATCGAGAACCGCGTGGAAGGACTGGAGAGCGGCGCGGATGATTATCTAGTCAAACCGTTCGCGCCCGCTGAACTGGTGGCGCGCGTCCATGCCATGCTGCGGCGAGTCGAGTCCAAACCTGAGAATCAAAGAGTGACATATGCTGAAGTCACCCTCGATCCATCCACGCGCGAGGCCGGACGCGGCGATATGGCCCTCCAGCTAACGGTCACCGAATTTAATCTTCTTCATCTCCTGCTGCGACATCCACGCCAGGTGCTCGAGCGCAGGCAGATCCTTAACGATGTTTGGGGTTATGACTTTGGCGGTGACGATAATGTTCTCGAGATCTATATTGGCTACTTGCGCAAAAAACTTGAAGCAGATGGGCAGCCGCGCCTCATCCACACGGTGCGCGGCGTGGGATATGCCCTGCGCGAGGAATAATGTCCATCCGATTACGCTTCACGTTGCTTTACACGTTGATCCTGGCGTTGACCCTAACTCTCTTTGGTATTGCCCTGTATGCCATCCAGGCGCAGGATACACTGCGCTCGCTCAAACAGGATTTGAGTCAGGGTGCAAACAAATTGGCCGAAGCCGCCCTGAAATCGGAATCACATCCCCGTCCGCCTGACTCACAAAACTCTCCTCCACCGCCTATTCCCTTTGATCAATTTTCCAGCGACCAGGCATTTCGAGCATTCCCCGAGCGCGACATCGGGCGCATTCTCGATCCCAACGGCAATCTGGTCTCCAGTCCTTTCGGAAGGGCGCAGGACGCGCTTCCGTTAAGCCCCGAGGGTCTTCGGGCATTGCAGAACAAACAGGATTGGTGGGAGACTGCTGTTGTATCTGGCGACAAGTCATTGATCTATAGCCGTCCTGTGATCGTGAGTGCCAAGGTGGTTTATATTGTTCAGGATGCCCGTCCGCTGACTGAGCGGGATCGCACACTTCGATCGCTGGCCACAACGTTGTTGATCGCCAGCTCTCTCATTACGTTAATTGCCTTCGGCATTGGCTGGGTCCTTTCAGGGATCACCTTAAGTCCCATTCATCGCATTGCTCAAACGGCTCAAGCCATCGGCGATGAACGTGACTTCACGCGTCGCGTCACCTATACAGGACCTCCGGATGAGGTGGGTGAATTGGCCGGCACCTTTAATTCCATGTTGTCACGTTTGCAGGATGCCTTTCAAAAAGTGGAACATTCCCTCCAAATGCAACGCGACTTTGTCGCGGATGTTTCGCACGAATTACGCACGCCTCTCACCACATTGCGCGGCAATCTGGGGTTACTCCGCCGCACTCCGCCACCTGAAGAACAGGCCGATATCCTCAACGATATGGTGGATGAAAGTGACCGTCTCATCCGTTTGGTAAACGACCTGCTTCAGCTCGCGCGTGCAGATGCAGGCCGAAGCCTGGCGAAGGAACGTGTAGATGTTTCGGCAGTGCTGGAGGAAACAGTCGGTCAGGCAAATCAACTTGACCCTCAAAGAGAGATTCAGCTGGATATTGATCCAAACCTGAAAATCCTTGGCGATCAGGATGCCCTGAAACAAATCCTGCTGATCGCGTTGGATAATGCGCTTAAGCATTCCACAGGCCACATTCATGTCAGCGCTCAACAGAAGGGAGGATCGGTTGAAGTCCGGGTGCGAGACGTCGGTGAAGGAATCCCGCCCGAAAAGCTGGAGCATATCTTCGATCGCTTTTATCGTGGCGATGAGTCATCCACGCTTCCAGGCTTTGGGCTCGGACTGCCGATTGCCAGGTCCCTGGTGGAAAGTATGGATGGCGTGATCAGCATGAACAGCGAACCGGGACATGGAAGTGAATTGATCCTGGAACTTCCGCTTGTGCGCTAACACGTCGAGTTTTCCTTTTTTCAAACCCCGCTTCACGGGCGAACACTTACCTGCGGCAACGGATTGGATTCGTACGGGTTCATATATGCAGCCGGTAATCTCATCGTCCTTCGAGCGTCTAGCAGTGACCCGCGGGACATTCTTCCGCATTACAAATAAAGCCTACTACTGCAGAGAGGAGAAGGAAATGTCGTCCACACCAACTTTCCAAATTCCATTCGGTTATGCACGAGCCATTCGCTTCGGCGCAAACTGGACGATGGCGATCAGCCCCTATTTGATTCTTTATATCATCCTGACCCTTGCCATTGGACCCGCTGATGATGCAGGTCCTGCCTCGATCCTGACGTTTGCGGGCAAGTCGCCGCTGGCGTTTGAGGCGACCGCCTTCCTCGACGGTTTGTTCCACGCCTTGTTTTTTGTCACAGCGATCGCCTTGTTTGCAGCCTTGCGGGAAACCTTTCCCGTTCAGGCAAACCTCATCCTTGTTTGCGGCGCCTGGCAAATGTTGATAGGTTTTACAAAAGGCCTGATTGCCTGCTTTGTATTCCCGAGGCTTGGCTCTGAGTATCTCGCGGCGGACGCAGCTCTTCAGGCCACGTTCCTGCCTGCCGCGTTGGCCATGGACTCTCTGCACAACGCGCTGCAATGGATGGATTCGCTGGGAATAATGTTTGTCTGGATTCTCGTTTCCCTTCTGCCGCAAACGACCGGTCTCCCGCGCCTTGTCCGCTGGTTTGGCTGGATCATGGCACTGGGCATCTTGATACCTGATTCTCTTTTTCCGGGTTTTCTGCTCGTTATCCTGTTTTCCACTCCCTGGCTGTTCCTGCTCGGGCGCTGGATGAAGCGCCTCTCTCTAAGTCGGAATCCATAACGCAAAATATCTTTTTGTCTTCCTGTGCGGAGCAAACTTATATCGCGCCGGGACATTTCCCGACGCGATTTCGTTTTCGCGTTGTGAGTCTGTCCTTATATCAGAGGGAATGAGGCGGCGTATGCTGTGGTCATGCGTGGCAAAAGAACTCAACCGGGCATCTGTACAATCGCTTTCAGGCGAAGTCGAATCCTGTTACTGCTGTTATCGGGTTTGGCACGATGACATGGGGTTAACCGTCTACCGGAACCCCGTATAATACACTCATGCAATCCCTCAAAGATTACTTCCTTCTGGATCCAAATGTTGTCTTTCTCAATCACGGTTCGTTTGGCGCCACTCCTAAAGTTGTGTTTGAAGCCTATCAGAATTGGCAGCTTCGTTTGGAGCGCCAGCCTGTTTTATTTCTGGGACGTGAACTGGATGGACTCTTGCTTGAATCACGCACTGCATTGGGCAAATACTTGAATGCCGCCGCGGACGATCTGGTCTACGTTCCCAACGCCACACATGGTGTGAACATCATTGCGCATTCCCTGCAACTCCAGCCAGGCGACGAAATTCTGACAACAGATCATGAATACGGCGCCTGTGACTACACATGGGACTTCATCTGTGCAAAAGCAAGTGCGAAGTATATACGTCAATCTGTTCCGTTACCCGTTCATTCTGAAGAGGAGATCGTTGAGCAAATCTGGGCAGGTGTCACGCCGAAAACGAAAGCCATTTATCTGAGCCAAATCACGTCTCCGACGGCATTCAGATTGCCTGTTGAAACGATTTGCGCGCGCGCAAAACAAGCCGGGATTTTGTCAGTTATCGATGCGGCTCATTCACCGGGACAGATCCCCGTTGATCTGAGGCTTCTCGGCGCGGATGTTGCCTTCGGCAATTGCCACAAATGGATGCTTGGTCCAAAGGGCGCGGCATTTCTTTATGTGAGGCATGAAATTCAGGAGCACATCGAACCGTTGATTGTCAGTTGGGGTTCTCATCCCACCCCAGACACAACGACCGGCTCGCGTTTTATCGATCTTCTTCAATGGACCGGGACGAAGGATCCAACCGCAGCCTTGAGCGTACCGACCGCGATTGAATTCATGAAGGAACATTGCTGGGAGCAAGTGCGGCGCCAATCTCATGAATTGCTCCGCGTTGCGATCGAACGCGTTTGCGAGCTGACAGGTTTGTCCCCGCTCTATCCACTTGATTCGGATTTTTATGGCCAGATGGGAATTGCTCCCATCCCGCCGTCGAACCTTATCTCACTAAAGAAACGCTTGTATGAAGAATTCAATGTCGAAGTACCGCTCACGCAATGGCAGGACAAACAATTCATCCGCATTTCCATACAAGGTTACAACGACGAACATGATGTCGATTCGTTGATTCGTGCCCTGGAAGTTCTACTGCCGCAAGTTGCTTCATAAGCCTTCCACTTTTTCCACATAAGAACACCTCACGAATTAGGAAACTTGATCCTCCATCATCCGTATTCTTAATAGGTGATTAGATTCTCGTTTGATTCACCGCGGAAAGCCTTGAAAACGGATGTTTTGGAAGTAATAATCGTGCTTCAAATCCGTTCAACAAAATGGAGACATCTTATCAATATTGGATTGGAATTCAAACATATGGATATTACACTTGCACTGGGAGCTGGAGGAGCGAAGGGGAATGCTCATATTGGGGTCATTCGCCGTTTGGAACAGGAAGGATTTCGTATTCAGGGGATTGCTGGAACAAGCTTTGGCGGACTTGTTGCAGTTCTGTATGCCTTGGGACATGGCCCCGATGATCTTGAAGAGATGTTTTCTGCCCTTGATCAAAAGCAGCTCTACGGTCATGCGCCCAATGATGGTCCCTCCCTGATCGGTTCTGCCGGGATCTCGCAATGGCTGGAAGGTGTTCTTGGAGATCGTACATTTGAAGATTTGCGAATCCCCTGTGTCGTCACTGCGACCGATTTGAAGAGTGGAAGTGAAGTGGTGTTGTCCAGCGGTCGTTTGGTGGATGCCATCCTGGCGACGAGCGCCATACCGGCCGTTTTCCCTGTCCGCTATATCGACGATTTTGAGCTTGTGGATGGTGGTACACTCGATCCCGTCCCGGTAGCGCCCGCCCGCGCGCTGTTGCCCAGATTACCCGTGGTGGCGGTTCCGCTAAGCATGCCGATTGGAACGGCAGCGCGCACCTGGTCGATTCCCATGCCTGTTTCTCTGCCGCGTGCTGTCGTGCAGAGGTTCAGCAGGATGCGCTATGGGCTGCTGCTGGATGTCTTCGTGCGTTGGCTTGATATTGAGGGCAGAGCAGTGGCTGAATACCGTCTTGCGCTGGATAAACCTGAGATCATCATCCGCCCGCAGGTCGAAAATATTGATACACTTGACGTTGTCGATGTACATGAAGTTGTGCGAATCGGCGAAGATGCCGTTGACGATATGCTGCCTCAGTTGAAAGAGAAATTTACCTTGCGAAATCGATTCCTTCGCGCAGTAGGAGCAAAAGCTTGAGCAAAGATCTACGAAAATACTCGAGAGAAACGAATATGCGTTTGGCACTGGGTGCCTTCATCTTGTTGTTTGTCGTGGGGGTTGGTCTGATCTGGGTGATCTACGGAAAGGGCGCAGCCGGCATGGGACTTACCTGTCTGTTGGCGGCTCTGATGCCAGTCATTCTCATCCTGGGCGTCTTTCTTGGCATAGACTGGATCCTCAGACATGCCCGACCTAAATAATACATCGCTTGTTGAATTCAAAAATTGGACTCTGCGGATTCGGGAAACTTCCCTTAAGCCTTCCCGCTTCCTGCTTCTTATCCACGGGTTCACAGGCGATGAGAACTCGATGTGGGTTTTTGCTCGCAATCTCCCGTCGAATTACTGGATTGTTGCACCGCGTGCGCCTCACAAGGCAGAACCGGGTGGCTATTCGTGGCGGGAGCAGTTTGACTCGTCCCAATCTGAACGGCCCACTATCGAGCAGTTGCGTCCGGGCGCCGAGGGCTTGATCCGCCTCGTGGATGAGTATGCCGCGTCGGCTGGCTGCGAAGCGGGCGCGAGCACGTTCGATGTAATGGGATTCAGTCAGGGCGCGGCCATGTGCAATGTGCTGGCGTTCCTGTATCCACATCGAATCCGCAAGATCGGGATTTTGGCCGGGTTCGTTCCAGGTGGATTGGAAGATTTAGTTTCGAAACGTCCGTTGAAAGGTAAACCTTTTTTTGTAGCGCATGGAACAAAGGATGAAATGGTGAGCGTCGAGCGGGCGCGCGCATCCATCGCGATCCTTGAACAGGCTGGCGCTCAAGTGACCTATTGTGAAGATGAAGTGGGGCACAAGGTCAGCGTCAGTTGCCTGCGCGCATTAAAGGATTTTCTCACGGATTAGACATCTCTCACTCGGGCGTTGACTAGCCCTATATTTGCAGGTATCCTTAAGTATCTCTCATGTCATTGCGAGCGAAGCGACACCGCCCCGGCGGGTCGGTGCCGGGGAGCAATCTCCGTATTGGGTTGAGATTGCCTCGTCAGGAGAACGCTCCTCGCAATGACTTTTCTTGGTGTAATCAATGAATCGAAACTTTTCTCGTCGTGACTTTCTCAAAATTGCCGGAGCAGGTTTGGGGGCATTCGCTTCGCTCGCTTTCAACCCTTTCAAGCCTCCCGAACACCCTCGTCCATTACCGCAGTTCCCGGCCGGGGAACGGCTGGGTCGCGTATTCTCCAAAATCGATGTGCGAACCGAACCGACCCTGGATGCGCCTTCGGTCAAGGTGCAATATGACGATGACATTGTGGTGTGCCAGCACGAGTTGGTGACCAGCGGTGCGATCAATCCATTTATTATCAATCAGCGCTGGACACAGACTCCTGATGGATATATTTATTCGCCGCAGTTACAACGCGTGAAAAATATTCCCAATGCTCCGCTGACTGCAGTGCCGAATGGACAAAGTGGTTTTTGGGCGGAAGTCACTATTCCCTATGTCGATATGACACTCGAAGGCGCGGCGGCGTCTCCACGTGTTAAATTCCTGCTCGAGCATAATTTGCCGATTCGTTTGTATTACAGTCAGGTCGCCTGGATCGATCAAATTGCACAGGGTAATGGGGGAGCGATCATGTATCGCTTTAACGAAAACGGCGGCCGCCCTGCCGGAATAACCGGTGGCAGCTACGGTGATCTTCTTTGGGCTGAGGCTGCGGCCTTTCGACCGCTAACGGTTGATGATGTCGCGCCGATCCATCCGGATGTTGACCCGGCAATTAAGAAAGTAGTGGTGGATCGCACTGAGAATTATCAGATGCTATCCTGTTTTGAAGGGAATGAGGAAGTGTACTTCTGCCGTGTATCGACAGGTCAGTACCGGGATGAATATGGCAATCCGGTAACGGAATATTTGACCCCACTCGGCGAGCATACTACCTGGCGAAAAGCCATCTCCATTCACATGAGTGGCGGGACGACCGGCACAGGTTATGATACCCCCGCCGTTTCATGGTCCACGCTTTTCAGCGGCGACGGATACGCGGTCCATGCCGCGTTCTGGCATAATAATTTTGGTGTGCCGCGTTCCCATGGATGTGTGAACTGCCAGCCCGAAGATGCAAAATGGATTTTCCGCTGGGCCAATCCAGTCAATTCTCTTGAGCAGGGTGACGTTGTGGTCCAGGGACTCGATAATGGTACTCATGTCATCGTCAAGGAGTTAACGGTTTAACATGGATGTCGCCAACTTAACCATCGGGCTTGCTTTTCTGGCCGGTCTTGCGTCATTCCTTTCGCCGTGCGTTTTTTCGTTGGTGCCTGCTTACGTTGGCTATTTGGGCGGACGGGCCGCCGGTGGCGAGACAACCGAAAGCAATCGCTTCATTACCTTCACACACGGTCTGGCGTTCGTACTGGGATTTAGTATTGTCTTTATCACGCTCGGAGTTGCCTCGTCCGCGTTTGGGCATTTGCTATTCGACCTGCGTTTTATCCTTGCCAAAGTAGGCGGGATTGTGGTCATCATCTTTGGCTTGCACATGATCGGGATTTTCCGCATCCCGTTTCTGGAATATGACACGCGTGTCCAGCAGATGCCTGATCGAAAATGGGGCTATCTTTCCTCGGCCTTGATGGGCGTTTTCTTTTCCGCCGGCTGGGCTCCCTGCGTTGGGCCTGTCCTCGGCGCCATTCTCACACTTGCCATGAACGGTGGCTCGGTTTCGTCGGGTGTTTCGCTGCTTTCGGCCTACTCGGCAGGACTTGCGATTCCGTTCCTGATCGCTGCACTTGGAGTCGGCTGGGTCTCGATCACCTTGAAGAAGTACGGAAAGGTTATGCATTATGTTGAGATTGTCATGGGAATTATTCTTGTGATTGTGGGTGTGATGCTCTTTTCAGGTATCTTCGAGCGTATTGCGCAGGCCGGCCAATTCTTCTGGATCGATTTTGGTTTATAAAGGCTCCATTACAACGACATGCTTACTATTACCTTATACACGCGCAAGGATTGTCACCTCTGCGAGCAGGTGAAAGCTGACTTACAAGCCCTGAAGTCGCAGTATCCACATCGACTTGTTGAGATCGATATTGACTCGGATCCCATCCTGCTAAAAGCTTACCTGGTCGAGATTCCGGTGGTGGAAGTGGGACCCTATATTCTGAAAGCTCCTTTCGATAAACAAAAATTGGCTATGACCCTGGGCGCGGCGGGTGATCGTCGCGGTCAACTCGATAAATTAGGCCGTGAAGACCACCATGACCGTGTTCGGCGCGGACAAAATATCAGCGGCGGTGACCGGGCTATGTTCTGGATGTCACGACATTACCTGGCTCTTGTCAATGCGTTCATGTTTCTGTACTTTGGGCTGGCAGTGTTTGCACCGGTGCTCATGAAAGCGGGTGCCACAATTCCTGCCAACGTGCTGTACACCATCTATAAACCGCTTTGTCACCAGTTCGGATTCAGGTCATTCTTTTTGTTTGGCGAGCAGGCTTACTATCCGCTGAAGGAGGCCGGGATTCCAAAAGTTCTCACCTTTGATGAAATAACGGGCTTTCAGGATCTTCGCAACCCGGCCGCGTATGCGAGACTGCAGGCCCGTCAATTTACCGGCAATGAAACTGTCGGTTATAAAATGGCGCTGTGCGAACGTGACATCGCCATCTATTCGGGAATCTTTCTTTTTGGATTGATCTTTGCATTAACCGAACGCCGCATCAAGCCATTACATTGGATGGTCTGGGTCGTGCTTGGAATGGGACCGATTGGGCTGGATGGTTTCTCGCAACTCTTCAGCCAGATGGATTGGGGTTTCCTTGCATCGATCCTCCCATACCGCGAAAGTACGCCATTCCTGCGCGTGCTCACCGGCGTCATTTTTGGTGTTGCGACGGCCTGGTTTGCATATCCTTATATGGAAGAATCATTTTCCGAGACGCGTCAATTTTTTGTCAAAAAATTCGCAGCGATCGACCAGGCCAATAAGAGAAACTCTTAATGTCAATGATTCAGCATAACGGGCTTAGTTATTTTCAGTTCGATTCCCTGGGGACCAAACACGCGCTCTTTACACGTCGTGGAGGCATCAGCCCTGAACCCTGGGGCTCCCTGAATGTGGGTGGGACAGTAGGGGATGATCTCGAACGGGTGCGCGAAAACCGCATCCTCTCCTTTCACGCAATGGGATGCAAACCCGAATCAATATTCGATGTCTGGCAGGTGCACAGCGCGGACGTGGTTTGTGCGCAGGCACCGCGTCCCCTCGACGAGTCGTACCGCCAGGCTGACATCATTCTCACAGACAAGGCTGATGTCACCTTGTTCATGCGCTTTGCAGATTGCGTTCCCATTATGTTGCACGATCCGCGCAAAGGGCTGATCGGCATTGCTCACGCAGGCTGGATGGGCACGCTGCGTGACGTTGCATCTACATCCGTGAATGCGATGAAGAAAAACTATGGCTCCAACCAGGCGGACATCATCGTTGGCATCGGTCCGTCCATTGGGCCCGATCATTATGAGATCGGCGCAGATGTCATCCTGCAAGTCATGCAAAAATTCGGCGATGATTCAGAACGAGTTCTTAAGTCGCATAACGGAAAGATCCATTTCAATTTATGGGAAGCGAATCGTATGCTGCTGGAACGCGCCGGTGTGCAGCAGATCGAGATTGCCGGTATATGCACAGCCTGCAACACACAGGATTGGTTTTCACATCGCGCCGAAAAAGGACGCACCGGACGCTTCGGCGCGTTAATTTCGCTGCAATGAGTTCCCTCCGTTTGGGGGAAGGGGAATCCAAAAGCTTATAATTAACTCATGACCGGCCTCGTTACCTCCATTCACGAAAATTATCAGATGGTTCTCGATCAAATCGCGAGTTCCGCCCGCAGGGCGCACCGCAATCCCGAAGATATTCGGATTGTTGTGGTGACCAAAACGCAACCGCTTGAAATCGTGCAAGCAGCTATGCAAGCTGGTATTCACATCTTCGGAGAGAATTATCCCGAAGAAGGTGTCATGAAAATTCAATCACTCGCTGCGCAAAGTGGGGTAGAATGGCACATGATCGGTCATGTACAAAGCCGAAAAGCCCGCCTCGTGGCCGATCACTTTGCACTTTTACACTCGCTCGACAGCCTCAAACTTGCCGGACGCATTGATCGTTTTGCCGCCGAAAAAAATCATGTGTTACCGGTATTGCTTGAATTCAACCTCGGTGCTGAAGAAAGCAAATCAGGATGGGATGCTGCAGATGAATCTCGTTGGAACGCGCTGCTGCCGGATATTTCATCCATCCTGGATTTGCCCCATCTGCGCGTTGAGGGATTAATGACGATGCCGCCGCTGGAAACGGACCCGCAGGAATCGCGGCGCTTCTTTCAACGGCTGAGGCTCTTACGTGACCACCTCGCGAATCAGTTTCCCAGGGCCAATTGGCGGGAACTCTCGATGGGCACGAGCACAGATTACGAAGTGGCGGTTGAGGAAGGCGCAACCCTCGTCAGAGTAGGAACGGCCATTGTAGGCGCACGCAAATACAAGTCGGACGCGGAGCGTGAAGCGTGATTGACATCCTGATTATTATCATAAATGCTCTTCAGCAAATATTGATCATCCTGGTGATTGTTTCCGTGATCCTATCTTATTTTATGGACCCCTTTCATCCGGTGCGACACGGTGTCGATCGAATCATCGAACCCCTGCTCGCACCCATCCGCCGGATTGTACCTCTTGTGGGAATGATCGATTTCAGCCCTCTCGTACTGATCATCCTGATACAGCTGATTTCCAACGTTTTGGTTCGTCTCCTATTTTCATTGAGGTGATTATGTCTGATCGTAAATTCAACCTGCATGATGGAAAAAAAGGCTCCGCCCTGGCGGTACGCGTGACCCCGCGTGCCATCCGCAACGAGATCGTTGAATTACTCGATGATGGGACGATCAAAGTGCGCCTGGCCGCGCCTCCTGCAGATAATGAGGCCAATGAAGCGCTGATCGAGTTTCTGGCAGAGATTCTGGGCGTATCAAAATCGCGCCTGGATATCGTGGCCGGAGCATCCGGGCGCGATAAGCTGATCTCCGTAGTGGATATGGATGCCGAAACGGCTCACCAGCGAATCCTTGCACATGTAGGATAACGAAAAATGGCGGTCGCTTTCAAAGCGACCGCCATTTTTTACAATCTGACAAATGGCTGGATTAACTCGAAGGGCTGTACAACGAACGATACGTGCTGAAGATCTCGTAGATCAATCGGATGTAGTCGCGGGTTTCCTGAAAGCGAATGATTTCCAGAAATAGGTCAGGATCATTGCCTGCAAGCTCATTCCATACAAGAGCATTTCCGGGTCCGGCATTATAGGCGGCCAAACCTCCATAGATACTGCCGCCAAGCATATCCCTTGTTTTGTGAAGATAATAGGAACCGAACGTGACGCTCACCAATGGGCGATACAAATCCTCCTGATTGTATACGGGCGGCCAGTTTAATTCGGTCGCGATCTGCTGGCCTGTATCGGGAATGATCTGCATTAGGCCATGCGCGCCGGCCGTGGAGCGGACAAAGCCTTCGAATAAACTCTCCTGTCTGATCACGCTGAACATGAACAATGGATCGAGTCCATATTTCTGTGATTCATTGATGATCAGGTCGTGGTAATACAAGCCATAACGCAGATGATTGAAATAGGGCGGCGCGGTCAGTGAGGATTGCTGGCTCTCCTGTCCCGCGAGAGTCAATACCTGGCGGGCGGCAAAGATCGCCGAGCGATATAAGCCGATCTCCAAAAGATGATTTGCCAGCCTGAAATTGTCGATGGGGCTTGTGCTGACTGAATCGCGTAGTGAATCAAATTCCAGACGCGCTTCGTCATACATGCCGAGTTCCCACAATTCCGTGCCGCGCACAAAGCGCGGATCCTGGGCAAGCGTTCCGGGTCCGCTCAGGTCGGTTTCCGGCGGAAGGTTGAAAGAGACCCGTACCCACGCCTCAGCGTCCTTTCGTTCTTTTTCAAGATCAGGACTGAAATTGACGGATGCCGGAGTTTCAAACGGTGCACGACTCATCAACATGTCACGAGATCGCAGACTGTAATATTCCGTCGGGTCCGTTGCCTGTCCCTGCTGCCAGGATGTTTGTGCGGATGCAGTATCACCCAGCGCCTGCTGTGTCTTGCCAATCCATAGATAGGCCCGGGCGCGGTCCTCTACCTGGGATGAAAGAAGCAGATTGCGCTGGAAGACTGTCAGTGCACCGGCATGATCCTGCAGGCGGTAACGAGCAATACCCGCCAGGAACAACGCGTCGGCCGCCTGTTCGCTGCCGGGGTATTCATTGGCGACGCGCTCCCATGTTTGGGCGGCTTCAGCGAGCTTGTTATTGCGTTCCATGATGCGGGCCGCATCCATCAATGCGTTTCCCGCATACGACGAGTCAGGGACTGTTGTGACCAGGGTGAGAAGGGTCTGCGCAGCTGCATCATAATCGTTGAGCACTGCCCATTGCAGGAAGGCTTTATCCTCCCAGGCATCCACCCAGCGGGCGTGAGCGGAATAGTTCTTGATGAAATAATCGTATTCCGCGATTGCATCCTCTGTGCGCTGGAGTTCGCGCAGTGTCGAAGCGCGGAAATAATGTGCCGTTCCGTCGTTCGCCGGATAAGTGGCAATGTATTTGTCGAATGCGACCAGCGCCACGTCATATTGCGCAGCGTAATAATCGACCAGCCCGCGATTGAGTTCATCCACTTCCACATTCGCGTCTACAAGTTCAACCAATGAAAGGTACGCATAATACGAGAGCGGATAATTATTGACTGCATCTGTGTAGCGCTCATATGCCTGATCTGATTGACCCAAGGCGACATATGCGTTGCCTGCCAGATAGTCCATTTGCGCCTTGACGTAGTCGTTCGTCGTGGTCGTGAAAATCTGATTGGAGAGGTTCAACGCGCCGGCGTAATCGCCGAATAATGTGCGCGTTTTGGCAATCTTGATCTGCAGATCCGAACCATCGTCCAGGCGTGAAGCGGAGAGCGCTGCGTTGTACGCGGTAAGGGCGTCCCCGTAATCCTCTGCCGCAGAGAGCGCATCGCCACGATACTCCTGCACATATGCATCAAGCACGCCAGGGATGCGCTTCATGTAAGTGTTGTAGGAGTCCGCTGCCTGGACATGTTGACCGAGCCCTTCATTCGCCTGTCCCATCAGGAAATAGGCGCGTGCGGAATATGTTGACTCGGGATATTCATTGGTCAACGTTGTGAGTCGTTCGAGCGCAGTCTGATAATTTCCATCCGAGAGTTCGGTGCGCCCGAGTCCCCATAAGGCAGCAGCCTTCACTCCAAAATCGGTCGATTCATTGTAGGCAGTGAGATATTGTTCACGCGCGGAATCATAATCGCCATAGAACAATGCCTGATCGCCCGATTCGATTCGCTGTACAGGTGGGAGAGTGGGCAGCGGCGTTGGCGTGAGGGTTGGAGGGGGTGTGAGGGTGGGTCCGCCGGGTGTAATTGTTGAAATCGCGGTTGGCGCAACCGTGGGAAATGCCTGACACGCGGCGATGAACAAGATCAGCCACAGCCAGGTTATTTTTTTGAGTGGATTCATGCAAACTTTATAATGGATGAAATATGAGGTGTCAATGTTACTTTTCAAAATTTTCCACAGAGACACAGAGACTCTGAGAATTTCTTAATGTTTTCTCCGTGCCTGTGTGCCTCAGTGGCTTAGTTAAGACAAAATTTCCACGTTCATTCCAAGCCGGAGGTTGCCCGCGTTTAACGGAATGACGTTTTGCCCGAAGATCGCACCGAGTTCATGCTTGCGATATTTGCCGAGCGTTTTGAGCGGTTCCTTGCTCTGTTCGAGGGTCTCCTTGTCAATGGTCGTGACGATGCAGCGTGCGCACGGTTTGACTACTGCCAGTTCAACGTCTCCGGCCTTGATTCGGTTCCACGTATCTTCGGCAAATAGATCACACCCCCTGACGACAATATTCGGGCGGAAGCGATTCATCGGGACGGGTGATTCCAGATGCGAGTTCAGATCCTCGAGCCCCGCTTCTGAAGCCAGCAAAATCGGATAGCCATCTGCAAAGCCGGTATGGTCATCCTCATGCACAGCCCATTTTTCGTTGACCAGTCGTTTATACCCGTCCGCAATGTGGACGAGTCTCACCTCTGCGCCAAGCCAGTCGGAGAACCATTGCGCAGCTTGCTTACCCTGATCGATCGCCCGTACTCCTTTGCTTTTCCATACCTCGACCTTGACAGCAATTCCCGACGTGTGAATTCCCAGTTGAATTGAGTCATAATCTGGCGCCGATAACTCAAGCCAGCCGTTATTCAATTTCGGCCTAACCAATGCAAGTTTTGGATATTCGCGCTGCGTGAGGAACTCGCCTTCGGGAGTTGTGAGCATCATGCGACGGTCATGTTGCAATCCCATGCGCTCGACATTGGCAGATTCTACTTCAAATCCGCGGCAGGATTTGATGGGATAGTAAATAAGCGATGAAATAGTGATCATGGAAGTTGCTCGTATATTGCACGGGATATCTCAGCCATGCACTGATGAACTTCAATGTCCTTGTCTTCAGCAAATCCTTTGGTCATGATCGAAAGAATATATGGCTTGCGGTCTACAAGAAATACAATTCCCGTGTCGTGATAGAAATCATTCGTCCAGCCTGTTTTGTGAGCGACCTTGACCGAATTGGGCAACAGCGCAGGGATGCTCTCATTGAATTCCTGTCCAAGCAGGATCTCGATCATTTTTTCACAGACCCGAACAGATACCACTTTCTTTCGGGCAATTAAGTCCATTGTTTGAGTCAGTCCGCCCGCAGTGGCGCTGTTGTTCATTCCGAGACGGAAAGCAACGTTATCCTCCACGCCGCGGCGCACGGTCACGCCTTCGATGCCGAGCGCATGGATGAAATCATTCACATTCTTCGTTCCAACTTTTTCGATCAAAATATTTGTCGCAAGATTGCTGCTGCGTACGATCATCAATCGCGTCAATTCCTGAATCGACGCCGTTTCTCCGATGCGTGGATAGAGAGTCTGTTCCGCATCGTCCTTTACATCCAGCGAATACCTGCTTCCATCTGCTATGCTGGTAAACCTGTTGATAATGGGAAGATGATCCTCCAGTGACAAGGATCCCTCGTTTGCCTGACGGAACACTTCCATCATCACGTGGACTTTGAATGTGCTGGCAGGATGAAATGCTTCATCTGCATTCAAAAAATAATCGGCACCTGTCTCAAGATCATGAAATGCCACAGCTATTAATTTGTCTTTCGCCTCTTGAAGGATGGCTTCCAAATCAAACATGAATGTAATTGTATCAAACGCCGTCGATCACAACCATTTGCGAATTCGCCGTCTTGTGCCGCATCGCCCGCGCATCGCGATACTCATCCGAGTTCAACCATTTCTTTGCCTGCTCGCTGCTCTCGAATTGCAGAATTACCAGACGGCTGGGGGACCAATCACCTTCGAGTGTTTCGGTCCTGCCGCCGCGCGCGATGTATTTGCCTCCATAGAACTCCACCGCGGCAGGCGCAAGTTTCTTGTATTCCTCATAACCGACAGGCTCATGTACATCGATATCTACAATAACGTACGCAGTCAT
>JBGPNQ010000015.1:0-30375 GCA_041487615.1 Anaerolineae bacterium | reverse complement strand
GCGCATTCATCTGGCTCGATATGGTCTGGGAGCTATCGCTTGCACTGGTCATCTTTGCTTATTTGCTCACGACCATCGAGCAGAAGTGGACGAAGACTTTGCTTTGGATCCTCTTTGCTCCGTACGCCCTGCTGGATATTTGGCGATTGGTGAGCTACCTTGCCCTGGGAGATAAGGTCCTCTATGAGGGTTCATACGTACTGACAGACCCTCTCATCTACATCCCGTGGATCATGATCGTGTTGCTGGTTTTCTATACCCTGTTATTGCAAAGGCTAGATCATTATTCAACCCATGTCGCTTAGACAAGAATATCCCGCAGCCGATCCTCTGCGGGATATTTTCTTTTAATCATAATAATACTGGTAACAGGAGGTTTCCTCCCCGCTCGGGGTTTCCACCTTGAGCGGCCAGTCTTTATCAATAATCTTGTAAGTGTCCAAATCCTTGTTCACCTGGTTGAGAGCGCTGTCAGCGTAATAACGAGAGAAATGGAAGGATTGCCATGGTAACTCTGTTTTACCCTGCTTGCGCGCATAACGGATGCAAGCCAGAGACGCGCCGATTTTCTCCTTCACAGATATAGCCATGGATTTTGTCTGAAATGCGGATACCAATGAAGGCACGGCATCGTCGGATAGATCGAGAAAATATTGCGCGTCCAGATCCGCGCGGCCCCGGGCAAAGGCTTTGTCGTTCAGGCCGCGGATCTCACGCCGGATATTTTGCTTCACAATAAACGAATCTACATTCAGCAGATTGATGGATATGACGAAGCCCAGGCAGGCGATCACCATGGCAAGTCCGGCGGCGCGTTCACGGCGAGTCATTTCAAGGAAGACGACGGCGATGAGCAAAAGTCCAAGCCAGATCATGAATACATGTGTATATGTACGCAGGCGTGAGAAACCATAGGCAGCTTCGTACAACACTAATCTTTCGTATGCCGAAATTAGCATGACGAGAACCAAACCAACCAGTGCGATGCCCAGGCCCGAGAAGACTCGCCGCTGCGATTCGGTTTCACGGCGCGTGATAGTTCCCAACCCCAGCAGCATGAGCAGGCTGAAAAACGCAACAGCCACCAGTTCTCCAAAGCCTTTTCGTGCATATTCAGAGAATGTGTAGCCCTCGATGTGAATGTTCGCCTGTCCGCCAAAGAAATATTGGAACTGGATCACCACAAACGCCATAAATAAGATGACAACACTACCGAGCACAATCGCGGATTCGGTGGAGCCAAGGAATGTTGGGATAATGGTGGTCTCGTTTACAGCCTCGTGAGATTTCTGCGCCGCGTGCAGGAACGTCCCAGCCAGCGCATATGCAAAGACCAGGATATATACAAGCCTGAAAATATATTCAGGCAAATTTTCGATATTGAAAAGATCGATGAAATCTTTGAAGCGTTTGGCGAAAATTGGGTCTGCCGATGACAGCAGCGATGCAAAGACCGCAATCACCGGCAATGCAATAACAATACCGCGTAGGATCGGCCAAATGTGGATGCTCCGCGTTTGACTCGAGGATGCCTGTTCCGAAGGGAGACGGCGGTTCTCAGCCACGAATCCAAGCGGACGAGCAATCATACTGCCGAATAAACGGAAATATCCAAAGATGTAATCGAGCAGAGCATATCGCGTCCATTGACCGCTGATGTATGTAAGAGCAAGAATGCCCATGAGGAAGAGAGTCATCGAGACGGACAGGAACGCCGTCATCGGCTCCTGGCGGATAAAGGTCATGGCGACGAGAAACGCGATGGGGAGCAGAAGCAGGCCTGATCCTCGCGAGAGGCGAAGCCCATCCGCTCGAAGGAGAAATATCCCGGTGGCGAGACTGAGCGTAACGTAGATGGCGAAGTTGATGCCGAGGGGCTTCTTCCAAAAAAGGAAATCGAACGCCCAGCCGAGCAGAATGACAATTGTCCAGAAACGATTTGGATTGGCTTTCATGCAGACCTCCATGAGAATTTCGTCTAGGGTAGCCCCGTTTAGCTTGCGGAGTCTCTCAAAAGGTATCACAATTTTGCGGATTCAAGTCAAGGTTACAGTTTTATAAGAGTCGAATTCCGCCCATTGACATCCGAAATGAAATATGACATACTTTCAGTATTCTTCGGGGGCAAACAAATTGAACAGCCATCCTATAGAAAGGAGGAGGTGATGTCTCATATGGATAGTAGTAACAAACCCAGCGCTGTGGCATCCCTCCTCCAGTAGGCAGCAAGTAGGCCTACAGTTGGGAAGCCACAGCGCCCCACCAGTGCCGTCCGAAAGGGCGGCATTGTGGTTTTAATTTGTTGCACATCATGCTATAAGCCCATATAATGAGCCCCATGGAACAAGCGTCTACTCCAACCCGTGCCACCGTTATCGCCCGCTGGTTTGTGCCAATTGCGGCGGTGATTGTCTTTGTCTTCTGGTTTAGCATTACACCGCCTGGCTTGCTAGGCAAAGCAGATGCCGTCGGTTATGCAATCTGTCATCGCATTGCAGAACGTTCCTTCCACATTGGCGACCGTCAATTGCCGTTATGCGCGCGCTGCACGGGTGAGTTCTTTAGCGCTGCTATTTCGCTGATCTTTTTCGCCATCGTCAGTCCGAAGAAAAGCGGAATGCCCAACTGGAGACTCGGCGCGCCACTTCTGATTTTCTTCATCGCATTCGGAGTAGACGGCTCCAACTCTTATCTCTATCTCCTCAAAACTACGGCGCCAGGTGTATTTGACAAGATTCCAAACCTGTACATTCCGAACAACACTCTTCGACTTTTCACTGGCAGTGGAATGGGCATTGCACTGGCTTCCATTCTTTACCCCGCGTTCAACCAAAGCGTCTGGAAAGATTCTGATAACGAGCGCGCCTTGAATTGGAAGAAACTGGGCAGCCTTGTCAGCATGGTCCTCCTGGTCGATCTCGCCATTCTTACGGAGAGTCCCATAATCCTATACCCCATCGCCATCCTGAGCGTGCTCGGTGTGCTGGCATTGCTCATTATCGTATTTAGTATGGTATGGCTGCTCCTGATGCGCCAGGAAAATATATTCACGTCATTCAAAGAGATGTGGATGCCCTTCCTGGCCGGGACAACCCTCGCCTTCCTGATGATCACCGCGATTGACCTGCTGCGTTTCAAATTCACCGGAACGTGGGGAGGCTTTCCGTTGGGTTAGCTCGACCTCCGCCTGGAAGAAAATTAGAGACACCTGCATGCTTTGCCAGGCAAATCACGCCAGGCGCAAGTGTTAGTGACTGGAGAATTTTGTGGAACTACTCACCGGCATATTTACGGCATTTGGACTTTCAGCCTCGGCAGGGTTGAACGCGTACATCCCATTACTGGCTGTGGGGCTGATTGGACATTATTTCCCTCAAACACTAACCCTCACCAAACCCTGGGATACGCTTGCCAATCCGTGGATTATTTTGATGCTCTGCGTGCTGGTCATCATTGAAATGCTGGCAGATAAGGTTCCTCTTGTAAACCACCTCAATGACGTGATTCAGACCCTTATCCGCCCGGCTGCGGGCGCGATCGCGTTTGCCGCGAGCGCACACGTGGTCACCAACGTCAGCCCGGTGCTGGCGCTCGCCTGTGGCTTACTTGTAGCCGGGACAGTGCATGTCGCCAAGGCGGGAGCGCTCCGTCCGGCTGTGACGGCAACCACAGGCGGCGCGGGAAACATTCCCGTCTCGATTGCGGAGGATATTGTTTCGACGGTGTTGTCGATCGTCGCCATTATTTTGCCCATTCTTATTGGTACTCTGCTGATTGTTCTCGCTGCATTCATTGTCTACTGGCTGTATCGGCGCTCGAACAGAAATATCCGGGCGGAGTAAAAAAACGGAAGCGCACTAACCGCAGCATCCTTCGTCACGAAGGGACTACCTGATATAATCTGCGCATTGTAGCAAGTCATTCTGTCATTGTTTGGAGGAACCCATGGAATCACCTATGACCCCGGCCCCGGAAGAGCCCAAGAAGAACAATACTACACTTATCATTGCTGTCGTTGCAGCTGTGCTTTTATGCTGTTGCTGCATCGCCATCGTACTGGCATGGCAGTTCGGCGACCAGATTATGAACGCACTCAAATAAAACAATTCCACACAAATACAAGCCTCCGACTTAAGTCGGAGGTCTGTTGTTTAAGAAGAGCCTTTTTAATTCATTGAGTCCATTGATTGCACCGGTCCTTAATTCGTCATTTAACTTCAATTCTTCGAATTCGTCCTCATCCAGGACGGTTTGTTTTCCATCCACGGAAACCCATAAATCCAAAGCCAGGTCAACATACGAAACAACGGCATCCTCGATCACCGCAGGCTTGCCTATATTGCAATACCAGCCTTTGACCTTTCCTTCATCGCGGTCATGGATTGCAAAGATGTTGTACCACCGATCCGAATAATAATATTCCACGAAACGATCCCCTGTTCTAAAGACAACATCCATAAATGGCATGTCGGCACGGTCAAATAACGCTTCAAGTGTGACTGACTGTCCATCACGTTTCAACAGCACACCTTCATATTCGTATGTCACTTCACCTGCGGGATTCTTTTTCTGCACTGTGATTTTCATGCGAGACATTCTACCTTAACTCGCACTTCGATCTTCTCCCCCACCTTCGGCGCATTCGGCAAGTAGAAATATAGACCGTTATCCAGCGTAATTCTGAAACGCTCTGGTTGGAAGATCACATCAGTTACAACGCCACTTATCACATTCACCACGCTTCGACTGCGCTCGCCATTCGGCTCGCTCCGCTCAGTGCGGGAATCACGCGGACGCGCCAAGAGAGCGACGTTGTCTCCTTTTGAGTGTTCATGCTCACAGTGGACACTAAATCTTCCAAATTTCGTTTCGACCTGTGATGCGTCAAGGTATATACCTCCAATGATATTTCCCAAACCTAGAAATCCAGATACAAACGAGGACCCAGGATTCTCCCACACATCAGCAGGAGTTCCTTCACGGATGATCCTGCAGTCGTGCAAAATCAGGATTCGATCAGCAATCGTGAAGGCTTCCTCCTGGTCGTGAGTAACATAAATCGCAGGGATATTTGTCTGATGTAAAATGGATCGCAATTCGTTGAGTAAGTCTTCGCGCAGGGTTCGATCGAGGGCGCCGAGGGGTTCATCGAACATCAACAACCGCGGACGCGTCGCCAGAGCACGCGCCAGGGCAACGCGTTGTTGTTCTCCGCCAGATAGACCGGTCACGCGCCGATGTCCAAATCCAGCCAGGTTGACCATCTCCAATGCATCGGCTACGCGCCGGGAAATTTCGTCTTGCGGCAGGCGGCGCATCTTCAAACCAAACGCGACATTCTCGTTTACGTCGAGATGCGGGAAAAGCGCGTAATCCTGGAAGACCAGTCCAAAATCCCGAAGGTGAGGCGGAGTCGGAGTGAGGTCAGCGCGGTTAAACAGGATCGAGCCTGAGTCAGCATCCTCCAGTCCCGCGATGATCCGCAAAAGCGTAGACTTGCCGCTGCCCGAAGCCCCAAGCAAGCAGACCGTTTCGCCAAGGTCCACTTTGAAGGAGATGTCGTTAAGAAGTGGCTTGCCTTCGTACGTCTTGAAGATGTGCTGAACTTCGAGCATCAAAATTCTCCGGAGTTTGGCAGGCGAAATTTTTCGATGAGTAGAATGCTGATCAGCGTGAGGACCATCAGGATGGTGGCCATGGCCATTGCCTGACCATAGTTCAAGCCCCCGGGCTGGGAAAGGAAACGTTCGATGGCAATCGGGATCGTTGGATATTCGGGGCGGGAGATCAACAGCGTTGCGCCGAACTCGCCCAGGGAAATGGTAAATGCAAACGTTGCCGCGGCAAGTGTCGCGCGACGGAGAATGGGCAGGTCAATGTTTTTCCAAACCTCCCATGGAGAAGCACCCAGCGATGAAGCCGCCTGGCGTAAACACTGTGGAATGGATGCTATGGCAGGCTGCAACGTACGAATGACAAACGGCAATGCAACAAGCGTATGCGCAAATGGAACCAGAAATGGTGAAGTCAACCATTTCCCAAATGAGATGATAAATCCAAGACCCAGCATTACGGCCGATGAACCCAGTGGAAGCATGATCAGAGGATCGAGAATCCGTTCGAGGCGGGTAGGTTTGGCGAGAGCAAACGCAGCCGGGAATCCAAGCAGCAGAGAAATGATTACTGTTGCTCCCGCGTAGCCCAACGAATTGGCAGTTGCCCGAATGGGTGGGACATAAAAAATCGAGCCGCGTCGGTTGACGAAAAGCTCCTTGTAGTAATCGGTGGTGACACCGTATTGAACTTCGCCGCGCTGACCGCGGTCTGCTTCGAGACGGAAGAGCGAACGGAAAGGCAGGGATGAAAGAGGCAGAATAAAAAAGGCAGACAGCAGAAGACAGAAGATGGTGACAAAGAGTTTTTGTTTTGTTGTTTTGGCTTTGATGAACGTTGAGCGGGGCGCGAGTTGGATCGTGGAACGTGATGCGAAACGAGTATAAATAATGGAAAAAATAATCGTACAAATCAGTTGAATGACTGAAAGTAATGCAGCAAGCGGAAGGTTGGGGAGCTTGAGCACCCGCAGATAGATTTCCACTTCCAGGGTGGCAAATTGTGAACCGCCCAATAAAAGAATGACACCAAAGCTGGTGAAGTCGAAGAGAAAGACAAGCAACGATGCCGCGAACAATGACGGGCGGAGCAAAGGGAAGGTCACATTCCACCAGACGCGAAACGGATCTGCACCGAGGGAACGCGCGGCCTGTTCAAGTTTTGGATCCAGGCTGGAGAGGGCGTTACCAACAATGCGGATAATGATGGTTGTGTTGTAGAAGACATGGGCAAGCAAAATAAGGGTGAAGGGGGAAGGATGGAGAATAGAAGATGCTTGTGAAAGAGGAAAGAGGAAAGAGAATAAACCGCGTGTGCCAAAAATGGCATTGAAAGATGAGGCCACAACCACAGTTGGAAGCATGAACGGGACAGCGGTCAACGCGCGCAGGATGGATCTGCCACGAAAGTCATAGCGGGCGAATAAGTAGGCTGAAGGTAGCCCGAGGAGGAGAGTGAGGAGGGTGGAGAGAGTGGCCTGATAAAAAGTAAAAAGTAAAACGCGAAATGCCAGGAGAAGATTGCTGCTTGTGAGAGTGCTGGGATCGAAACTAAGAGCGAGGATTCGGGAAAGAGGATAGAAGAAAGCAATAATGAGAAATATAAGAGGGAGAACCCACAGGAGGAAACGAGAATTTGTAGAAAAATATACAGGTACACAAGTAAACAGGCCTATTCTTTCCTGTCTACCTGTATACTTGTGTACGTTTTTACCAATTCCCATGTATACCTGTTGACTTGCCTATTTCATCACAACATCCGTCCACGCTTGAATCCAGACATCTCGCTTTCCGGCGATGACATCCGGAGCCAATGTAGCTGTTTGTTTCGGGGCTTGCGAGTATTTGACGAAAGCATCAGGCAAAACAGCTTTTGGATTCACGGGATAGACGAACATTTGCGTTGGCATATCTTCCTGGAATTGTTTGCTTAGCATAAAATCCACGAATTTTTCGGCGAGAGCGCGCTGCTGAGTCCCTTTGAGGATACCGACAAATTCAATCTGGCGGAAGCAGGTATCCGGTCCCAGGATGGAGGCGGTGGGTGCGTCATCCACTGGCTTCTCGGCAAAGATCACTTCCGCTGCAGGAGATGTCCCATATGAAACAACCATCGGCTGCGGTCCTTTGCCCGATGAGGCGCTGAAATTGGTGTAATAGGCAGTCTCCCAGCCGTCCACAACCACGAGTCCATTTTCCTTGAGAGCGCGCCAGTAATCGGTGAACGAGTCACCATAATGTGCGATTGTCCCCAGCATGAAGGCAAGTCCGGTTGATGAAGTGGCGGGGTTTTCAGTAACAAGCAAACCTTTATATTCTGGTTTCGTCAGGTCTTCGAGGCTCTGCGGCACAGGCAAATTCTTTTCAGCGAAATATGCCTTGTCATAGTTGACACAAACATCGCCATAATCGACAGGCAAGGCGCGGTTGGATGTATCAAGTTTGAAGTCACTTGAAAAATCCTGTAACGCAGGAGAGTCATAAGGTTCAAAAATATCGGCTTCAAGTGCACGCGACAGAAACGTGTTGTCCACGCCGAAGAGCACATCGGCCAGAGGTGCATCCTTTGTAAGAATTGCCTTGTTCAACATGGCACCCGCATCTCCGCTCTGGAGAAATACGAGCTTCGCATTATTGGCCTGTTCAAAGGCTTTGACAACATCTTTACTCACCGCGAACGAATCATGTGTCATGACGGTGAGCGTTTGTGGTTCTGTGGATTGCGGAGTTGCCGTTGCTTGAGGTGCACAGGCAGAGAGCAGAAAGCAGAAAGACACTAGCGCCGCACGCCAGTGCAGGTGGAAAAGAAGTAGGGCTTGTTTTTTCATTGAAATCCTTCAGTTTACTATTTTTGATCGATGATACCGGCATGATTTTTGAATTTGAATTGCTGCGCAATTCATGGCAGTTCACACGCGGTGCAAATGTTGGCGGCGACGGGCGACGAGCAATAACCCTGAGCCAATGGAGACAGATGCGGTATCGTCTGTCATCTCATTGCTGATGCCGCGTGTTCTATCGGGGTAGAGTGTCTCTTTGTGGAGCTCCCATCGAAGGTTCCTTGTTTGAACTTCGGATACAGCACCCTGCCAGGGAATCAACGAGACAATATCACCGCTCGTTCCCTGGATTTCGGCCTGATCGCGACAAAGGAAGATCTCCTCCACTCCATCATCCAGTCGAACGTCGAGGGTCGAAAGTCGCAGGTCGGTGAGGAGAGCGATATTTGCCAACGTTTGATCGAGGCGTCCGCCGAGGGCTGCGATGATGACGATTTGTTTTGGATTCAGTTCAATGGCGTGGTTGATGGCGAGTTCAAGATCAGTCTCGTTCTTGTCGCGCGGGAATAGCTCAATATTGACTCCCTGATCTCTGAATTTTTGGAGTAGTTCCGATTCCGCGGAGTCCAGGTCACCGATGATGATGTTTGGTCTGATGTTGAGCGCCCATGCGTGACGCGTGCCACCATCCGCACAAATAATATGGTCGTCCGGTTGGAAGAGGAGGCGGGCTGTGTTGAGGTCGGGTAATTCGCCATTGGCGAGGATGATGATGCGCTGCAAAGAAAAATCCTCCGAGGGCGGAGGATGGTCGATGCACAAGTGTATATTCCCTCCGCCAGCATGATCTGGATCAGGTAATTCGGGTTGAGCGCGGCTCGCTCCTCTCAGTCCCGCATCGCAGGACACCCCGTTCAATTGTTAGTTGTAAATATACTCTATTTTTTTAGGCTGTCAATTCAAAAATAAATGCCTCAAAAATGGCGGCGAGTGCAGGTGAGGAGATTGCTTCGGGCTAACGCCCTCGCAATGACAGGTTAGCGTACACGACGGCGCCATTCTTCCTTCATCTGCAATTCGCGTGGACTGACACCCGAGTCAAGTGCCAGGAAATCAGTCAGGAGACGGTTGAATTTGATCGTCTCATCGATCATCGGGAAATGGCCCGAATTTTCCAACTCGATTTGATGTACCATCGTCGAGAGGGAAAACTCTTCATCGGGTGTGGTAATTCCAGGATCTTTATCTCCGTACACCAACAGGCATGGAATATTCAAGCTCCGGAACTTGCTAAAGATATTGTTCGACTGTAAACCGACCATCGAAGCGGCAATCGCCTGAGGGTCAGTTTTAGCAGAATCGACCAACGCTGTGGTAGCTTCCGGGGTACGGCTGGACAGCCATTCGGTCAGTTCAAGCGGCTGAGCGGTCCTCACACGCGCGTGGACGGCAGAATAATCCAAAGGACAGCTGACTGCCATCATGCGATCCACGCTTTGTGGGAAGCGGCTTGCAAAGGACATGCCAACCAGTGCGCCCAATCCATGACCGACAAGCGCGATCTTGCCAATGCCCATTTCCATGAGGAAACGGTCGATGAGCGAAGTCTGTTGCTCGAGTGAGTAATTCAAGACATTATGCGCGGTATCCCCAAAGCCCCAGAGATCCAGGGCGTAGGCGCGATAGGATGTCGAGGTGACTTGCATGGAGGTGATCCAATATCTCCATGAGCCAACCCAGCCATGCAGGAAGATGACGGGACGACCGCGTCCCAACACCTCATAATGTACGATGGAACTATCGAGAAGAATCGCGCTCAAGAGTTACTTCCCAAATTTCGCCAATATGGCTTTCACGTGTGATGTTAATTGGTCAGGAGCAAAGGGTTTCAACAAATATTCCTCTGCTCCAGCGTCGAGTCCCTGTTGGATTTCGTTCTCCTGTCCTTTGGCTGAGAGAAAAACAATCGGGATGTCTTTCAAATCCTCATTGAGCTTCAGGATCTTACATGCTTCATACCCGGTCATACGCGGCATACGAACATCCATGAGGATGAGGTCGGGATTGACCTTCGGTGCCATTTCCACGGCCTCCTCCCCATTGGTTGCAGCGAAGACTTCATGCCCGGCGAAACGCAGCGTGAAGGCCACCAAATCTCGAATGTCTCGTTCATCTTCCGCGATCAAAATCTTTGCCATTCAATCCTCATTGTGATTCGTAGACAGGCAATGTGAAGGAAAAAGTGCTTCCCTCCCCAGGTACACCGGTGCTTTTCATCCAGATACGGCCTTTGTGCATGTCCACTATTTGTTTAACGATGGATAGTCCCAATCCGGTTCCGGGTGTTGCCAGAACAAGCGGATGTTCACCTCGATAAAAGCGCTCGAACACACGTTCCTGATCTTCAAGGGAAATGCCGACGCCGTTATCTTTTACATCCACCTGCACTTCGTGTCCGCCATTCAGAGGCTGGATTTGCACGGTGATGGTTCCATTTTCAGCGGTGTAATGATACGCATTGTCAACAAGATTTCCCAAAATCTGGCGGACGCGCTCCGCGTCACCATACACGCGCGGAAGTTTTTTGGGCGCTTCCAGCGACAACGCCATGGGCTTGTTTTCCTCCTGCGAACGGCGCAGGACATCGCCAATCACATCTTCGGCAACCTCCCGCAAATCGAGGGCCTGCGGCGAGAGGGTAACATGCCCCGACTCAATGCGGGAAACATCCAGCAGGTCATTGACGAGAATATTCAGTCTTTCCGTGTTGTTCTTGACGATATTCAGGAAGTGCGTCTGGTTCTCGTTCAAGGCACCCGCTGCGCCCATGAGCAGCACATCCACGTAGCCGCGGATGGATGTCATCGGTGTCCGCAGTTCATGGCTGACAGTGGCGACAAACTCAGACTTCAGCCTGTCCACTTCCACCTCGTGCGTAATGTCACGGAAAATGGAAACGGTACCAAGGAAGTCGTTCTGGAAAATCACCGGAGCAAGGTGCACGAGGATAATACGACCAGTCTCCAGGTCGATTTGTTCCGCATAGGTATCGCCCTGCTGATAGGCACCGGGAGATTCGGACCAGTCGCGGATGGTCTGCATCCAAGTTCCTGCCGATTTGCCAAAGAGCCCGCCAAATACATCCAATGACTGACCAAGCACACGCTCAGATTCGAGACTCAAAATCTGCTCAGCCGACTGGTTGATAAACGAAATCCGATTATTTGCACCGGTCACCAGCACACCATCTGCCACGGCTTCAAGGATGGCCTGTGAACGACTGGCATCCTCCTGTTCACGGCGGAGCATGCTTCCCAAACGTTCAGCCTGATCGCGAATCAGTTCGTACAGATGCGCGTTATTGATGGCAACAGCCACCTGCCCGGCAATCGCTTTGACCAGGTTCAATAACTCCGGGCTGAAATAATTCGGCCGGCGATGGAACACCATCAAGGCGCCAATGACATCCTCAGCCACCAACAATGGCATCGCAATCGCGCTGCGATGTTCACGCGAGGCCGCAGCGGTTTTTACCCAGCGCGGATCGTCAATCAGATCGCTGATGAGAGCAGCTTCACGTTGAGCGACAACCCAGCCCGCCAGCCCTTCACCGATCTTAAGTTTGAAACCACGTCCTTCGCCGGTGAATTTGTCTGTAAGGTAACCATAACCAGCACGATAATGCAGGAGGTTATCCTCGGCGTTGAGTAGCATGATGGTCCCCTGCTCGGCACCGATCGCATCGTTGAGTAACGCCAATGTTCGGTTCAAGGCCCGGTCAAGATCCAGGCTGGAAGAAACTTCCGTAAGGATGCGTAAAAGAGTTTCAGTATTCTGTTGTTCACGCTGCAACTGCGCAGTCCGTTCGACAACGCGTCGTTCCAGTTCCTGTGCCAGACGCTCCGTCTCGTTAAACAGGCGTCCATTCTGAATGGCGACCGCCGCCTGGTTTGCGAGGGTACTCAATATTTGCAAATCATCTTCAGTGTAAACACTAGGTTGATAACTCTGCGCGGAAAGCATTCCCACGGTCTTGCCACTGAGGGTCATGGGCACAGCGAGGATGGACAAGGGCGTGTCTGGTTTTCCATACGTCACACCACCCATATCATCCACGGTCTCAGCGCCGTGTAACAGGAGAGGTTCCCCAGACGTGATGACTCGTCCACTGAGTCCCTGGTCACGCGGGATGCGGGTGATCGGCGCGCGTTTGTCGTCATCCACGAGATAAACACCCTCGATTTCGTCGCTTTCTTCATCCAGAATACTGATGACGAACGACTCAACAGGCATCAGGCGTTCAGCGGCTTTATGAACAGCCACATAGATCTGTTCGGGGTCGAGGTTTGCACCCACCTGATAACTAGCCTGGTTAAGGATGGAAAACCGTTCCGCAGTAGAAAGGGTGGATTGATACAATCGGGCATTTTCGAGGGCAATGGATGCCTGATTGGTAAGCGTGCGTGCCAATTCAATCTCGGTAAGACTGAATCGTACTGCTTCGTTTTGGTGGATAAAGATCAATGCCCGCAGAGTCGCGCTGCTCACAAGGGGCAGGATGAGGAGAGAGCGTGTTCTCTCTCCCAGGAATTTGCCCAGCGGAGTGAGGTCGGGTTCCGCGTTCACAGCGTCTGTGGCAAAAACGCCAAGCGATTCCCTCAAACGGTGGAAGATGGGGGCATCCGGCAGTTTCTGTGGAAGTTTCACATTACTTTTCGGTAGTACATATTTCCAGAGCGCCGTTCCACGTTCAAACATCACAACAGAAACATGCGGTGCAGCCAGTGCATCCATCAGTTCCTGCGCGGTCAACTGCAGAATCTTGCCTTCATCGAGCAAGCCGCTCAAAGCGGATGAGAAGCGGTTGAGAAGAGCCAAACGCTGTGAGCGTTGATCCAATTCCGTAGCGCGGCTGAGGCTGTCTTCGAAGAGGCGTGCGTTCTCCAAAGCAACGGCCGCCTGGCTGGCAAAGGTGGTCCCGACCTGCATATGTTCACGGTTATAGAAATGTGACTGCCACTTTTCAAGTGCCAGTACACCAATTACCTCATTCTTGGAGATCAGAGGCATCCCCAACCAGGAGAGGCGTGGAGCTTCGAGAGGCGGGAAGCGCGGATCGTGCCGCACATCGCCCACAAGAATTCCCTGTCCGGTGCGAATCATTTCCTTGAATAGCGCACTGTCCTCCATCGCAATTGTCAAACCAAGACGGCGTTCGGTATCCGGGAAACCACGCGCAGCCGCCACAGTCAGCCGATCCTTCTCCCGCAGCCAGAGTGTGGCCGTGTCGTACGGGATGACCGGTTCAAATTGATCCAGCAGAGAGGCAACCAACTCATCGCTTTCCAGACTTGAGGTCAACGCAGTGGAGGCATCTGTCAATGCTTCCAACTGCGCGGCACGTTCCTGTGTGGTCTGCACCAACCGAACATTCTGCAGGGATAAACCCACCTGCTGCGAAAGGGAAAGCAACAAGGTTTCATCTTCAGTCGTGAACGCCGAAGGAGTATTAAAGTTGTCGAGTACAAGAACGCCGACCGACTCGTCGCCGGATTGAATGGGAACCAATAAACTGGAAACAGGCAATCGTCCACCTGTTGCCTGACGATAAAGTAGTAATCCTTCGGTGGAAAATGTGTAATCGCGCGTGAATTGGACTTCATCCACACGCAAAGGCCGTTTCATGTCAAATACCTGACCCGGCAGGGATTCGCCAGCACGGTACTCGATCCGTTTCATGGTCTCATTGTCTGCATAACCTGAAACAGCTCGCGGGAATAATTGACTGGCATGTTCGTCCCATACCAGAACTACTCCAGCATGAGCAGAGGGCAGCGCGCGTCGTGCACTTTCGAGCAGCGCACGCACAATTTGATCTGAATCCAGTCCTCGCAACTGGCGGCTGAAATCCAGCAGCAGATTCACTTCCTGCAAACGTCGGCGTGTTTCATTAAGCAGCGAGATGTTTTGTAGAATCACGGATGTCTGCCGTGCGATCTGGTGATACACCTGCAGGTCTTCAGCTGTAAATGCAGGCATCGGTTCCGGGCTTACCGCTAGCATCGCGGCAACTGTTTTCTTATCGATCTTGATCGGCAGACAGACAAGAGACTTGACTCGCAATGCACTCAGGAGTGGCGTTTCGCGCCATTCAAGATCTTCATTCAGGTTGGAGATCAGGATGGCTTCGCCGCTCACGATCGAAGCCCGAAGCGGATTCCGTTGCCCAAACAAAGCTTCCGGGCTGGTAGCGCGCGGTACATTCCCCAACACGTACATCAACCTCGGACCTTCATTCGTCATCTCGGCGACCATCGCAACCGACATACTCAACTGGGTCAATGTTTCGCGTCCCAATGCCTGCAAGGCAGAGGATGCATCCAGTTGGCGACTGACCGACTCTGTAATCGCAAGACCCGCGCGGACTCGTTGTGTGCGCTGATCAAGATTTTGTATGGCGATCGTTTGATCGAGATCCTTGCGCAGAAGAATCGGCAGATCGTTCTGCGTGAGGCTGATGAGTCGCTGCTGTCGTTCCAGGCCGGCAGACAATGAATCCACCCGCGCGCGCAAATCCATGAAGCGTGAATTATTGGCAATAGCCAGGGAGGCCTGCGCGGCAAAGATTTCAAGCGACTCAATCGTGGCACGGTCTGGCCGCAATCCATCGCGCGGCGCATCGACACTAATCAGTCCCAGGGGCGCGCCCAGGTTATCCTCCAGCGGAACGATGAGGAAGTCATCGGGGTCCCATGTTGAGGTTGATTTGCCGCCCTTCTCATCCAGTTCAAGCGTGACCATATGCACATCGGCAGGAATTATGGGTGCTTCATCCACGGGAATAAAATAAGAGCGGCTGATCTTGAACTGTGGCTTGAGCATTTGCTGAATACTGCTCAGAGGCTGTTTTCGTGCCATCAGTTCAGCCATCGTTTCAGGTGGAAAACCAACACCGGTAATGCGACGCAGCAGGCCTGTATCCTGTTCATAAATGCTGACAAGCACGGCCTGGAAAGGCGTGGCGTCGCGGATACTCGTCGCGATCGTTCGGAGCAATTGTTCAAGCGGCTGTTCGAAGTTCAACACATAGGAAACTTCTGTAAGCTTGGTTAATGTTTCCTCACGTCGGCGAAGAAGCTCGGAACGCTGTCGCTGATTCTGGTCGCGCTGAACATTTACAAGGGCAACCGCTGCCTGCGCCGCAAGTGTTTCTGTCTGCTCGAGAGAGGCATGGTCAAAGACTGCTGCGTGGCTGGAGTGAAGATGAATGAGCCCCACCGGATTGCCCTGGATGAGGATCGGAACAATAAGGGCTGAACGAACTCCATCGTGAACAGGGACATTCCCATTTGCAGATAAGTCCTCAACAAGTTGCGCGTTGCCGGTTTCAATCGCTCTTAGGTCAAGCGCTGAAAACGTTTCAGGCAGGGTACAGCCCACCGAAAGGATGACCGGCGGCGGGGAGGATGAAGCGTTCATGTCGAAGAGAAGGATGGCGCCACACTCTGCGCGCGTGGTCCGCAGGCTTTCGCCATGCACGACATCCAATAGTGCCTTCATGTCAACGATCGAGTTCAGCTCACGGCTGACTCGTGCAATAGCTGTGAGTTGGTCAACGCGGCGGCGCAGGCTCTCGTCAGTCTGTGAAGAACGCGCGGCATCTTCGATCGCGGAGGCAAGTTGGTTTGCTGCCGTGGAAATGAGCTGCAAGTCATAGCTATTGAAAAATTCAGCTTTGCGGCTGCCAAGCATCAATTCGCCCAGGCTGCGATCACGGACAACCAACGGAACAACGATTGCGGATTCCACCTGGAGCATGGTTACGAGTGGACGATATGCAGGAATGATATGGCGATCTACACTCAGTCGTCCGGAAATGTACGGCTTTTGACTCCCTGAGACAGTATAACGATATTGAGGTTCGTCCACATGCAAACGGGCCAGAAACTCCATTGAATCATCGGCAGCGCCAACGACCGATTCACGGTGTAGCCGCAATCCACCAAGTTGTTCATCAAGAAGAAATATGGCTCCAAAATCACTTTGAAACAGGCTGACAAGTTCCTGAGTGGAGTCGCGGAGGATTTCGTCAAGCGTGGCAGTCGATGCTGCCAGACTTGCGATGCGACGAAGAGCATCAGACCTCAAAACGCGCTGGCGTGAATTTTCAACGACAAAGGAATTTTCGATGATGCCCGCGGCTTGATCGGCAACAGTTTTGATCAATCGCAATTCCGTCTCCGAGAATTCAGAAACACCCTGACGATGATTGGAGAGCTGGAGATAACCGACAAAATGCTCGCCTGTAACCATCGGCATCAAAATTGATTCGCGCAAACTCGCGGCTTGTGCAAGATAATGCAGCCCCAGGTCGTGCAACGCCTGATCGTCCGCAGCATTATGTGTCATGATCGGTTTTCGATCAAGCAGGAGTTTTTCAGCAGCGCTATTGGCTTCGATTGTGGTGCGATAAATTTCGACGATGTGTTCAGGTAATCCCTGGAATGGAACCTGCCCTTCGAGAGTACGTTTGCCATCATCAAAGAGCAGGAATCCCAGTATTTCTACAGAGAAAAGCGGAGCAATGGTCTCGATGATGCGACTGATCAGATTTGTGTAATCCTGTGTGGAACCATAAGCTTGTGCAAGATTGGCCAGACCACTAAACTCCGTGGAACGGGCCTGTTCTGCGGAATATAGCAGGGAATTGTGAATAGCATAGGCTGCCTGCGCGGAGACAAGCCGGATCAAGTCATGGTCATGTTGTCCAAGCGCGTTTGCTGAAAGATGTCCGATTTCAAGTGTACCTATCGATTCATCATCGACAACGAGAGGGAAGCCCAAATACGATTGTATGGGTGTGCTGCCTTTCCACTCAGGCAGGGAAGGATCCGAAATGCCCGTATCAGGAATGAGCAGGGATTGTCCCCGAGAATCCAGCGCGTTGGTGAGTCCGCCAAACTGCGAGTGCCCGGCATTGACAATACGTGATGTGCCCGAGGATTCCAATGTATACGGAATTAGCTTTTGATGGGATGAATCCCAGATCTTAACTTCCACCAGGTCGGCAGGTACAAGGTGAGACACATTCGATAAGATCGCATGAAGAGTATCCTCCAGATTTAGACTGGCAGACACGCTTTTTCCAAATTCAGATACGATTTGAAGAATCGATGAATCTACACCTGCTTCATCGAGGCTTGAGGAAAATTCCACACTCCGCATAATGAGGAACATCAGTGGATATGGTCCCGGTACCGGATAGGAGGTGACTTCAACGAGACGCCCACCTACTGATAGTCTTTTTTGTCCCTGGATCGCGCACAGATTCAGCAGGTCCTCCGCAGGGCGGGCGCGGCGAATCAACCTTTCGAGATCGGCCGGTTCATCGTGTCGCAATCCGAACCAATCGCGCCCAAGGCCGCTGATAAATTCCACCCGTCCACCTGCCTGGACGATTAGGATGGCTTCATTTGTAGAAGAGTCAGGAATATTAAAAGATGGAGTTGCAGCAGGTATGCTCGATTCGCCGACCGGTTGTCGGCGCCATGCTACAACCAATACTGGAACCACCAGTATCAGCGAAAGTATAACCAACCCAAGGCCTACTTCCAGCCCTGCTGCCATTATCAGTGATCACCTTAACCGCCAGTCGCGGCATCCTGGCGGCGCGCATCAGCCGCAAGCTCAGTAATTTCGCGAATATCGGCGAATGACTGTATACTGGGCGACACCATGCCCACAGACATGGTCATAAACGGAACCTTGGTGGTGGTCCCGTCAGCACCCGGAGCATTCACAAATCCCTGCTGACGATCCATGAAATTATAGTGGGTTTGCACCTCCTGATCGAACCGCTCCTTGAGGCGGGATTTCATCGCATCAGACTTCGCTTCGTTGGTAATAATGATGAAGTTGTCGCCACCGGCGTGTCCAATAAAATCAGAAGTGGATCCAAGTTCATCAACGACTTCACCGATCAACATCGCGGTGAATCGCAAAACGTCATCGCCGGCAACGAACCCATAAACATCTTTGAAGGAATCGAAGTTGTTCACACGGGCGTCGAGCAGCGCCCAGCCCTTTTCCCGAATGATACGGCGTAGTTGTTCCTCGATAAGGCGTCCTGCGGGGAGGCCCGAGCGGGGATCGGTCAGGCTTTCACGTTCAGACCGTCGGATGGCTCCCTGCACGCGTAGTTTCAGCTCCTCGATATCAAAGGGCTTGGTGATGTAATCGTCCGCGCCCAATTCAAGACCCTGTAGCTTATCACTTCGCTCATCCTTCTGGGTGAGGAAGATAACAGGGATATGACTGGTCCTCATGCTGGTGCGCAAATTGCGACATACCTCATAACCGTCAATATCGGGTAACATAATGTCGAGCACGATCAGATGAGGCAGGACATGTTTGGTTTTTTCCAACGCATCTGAACCGCGCACTGCGACATCCACATCGAAGTCCATGCCGCTGAAATAGATCTTTAGCATGTTGCCAATGTCAATGTCGTCTTCAACTACCAACAGGCGGGCTTTTGCCATAGGCGGCCTCCAAAATTACATTTGCGCCACACGCGCTTTGCGTGAATGGTTCGCATTGCGGCGCACAGCTTCAATTTGCCGTAGTGTCACTTCGCGCTCGAACGAACGAAAACCGCTCAAGCGGAAACCATGTTTCTTTGCCATTTCATCGATCTCTTCCACGCGTTGGCGGGTCAGCTGTTTGCCAAGCGTATAATCCTCAAAACGTCCTTCCAATGCCAGTGCAATCGTCTCAGCCATACAGGCATACGCTTTGCCCGGAGGAAATCCAAAGTTAAAATGGAAATCAACGGGGCCTGGAACATCTACCATACCACCGTCAATTACTAATATATCATCTCTTACCGCCGCCACCATTGCAGAAACATCACGAGGACGGGCTACATCGCACACCACACTGCCCGGCTGTAAATGCTCCGGGCGGATGACATCATGGATGGCACTGGTCACCGTTAAGATTAGCTGGGACTCCGCCAAAACATCCATTTTTGTACTAATCACCAGTTCGGCTCTCGCGTGAACCTTGAGCCTGTCGCGCAGTTCCTCGAGCGCATCCTGCCTGCGGCCAATCAAGTATAACCGTTCCACGTCATCAGCCAGCAATTCGGCACAAACCTGTCCGATGGCACCCGTGGCCCCAACCACGGCGGCAGTGGCGGTGCGCAACGGAATTTCCATCACGCTCGCCGCTTCACGAATGGCATCCACTGCAACCGAAACTGTATACGAATCACCCGTTGTGACAGGCACTTCCAGGGCCTTTGCAATTGTAATGCCGGCATCGCCAATCACAGAAGTGAATGCGCCCAGACCCAGAATATCTGCGCCCAATTCCTCCGCCAGTCTTCCCGTTTGGATAATTTTCCTGTAGACGGTTCGCTCTGGTAATTCCATCATTCTGCGCGGCGTATAGGGGCAGGCGATAAACCATCCTTTCACCTGCTTACCGGTCGCAGCCGATGTGATCCCTTCAATTTCAGAGATATACACTGGCGGAAAGAAGCTGGAGAAGAAGTCAATCTGCCTTTCATTCAATACTCGCCCAAGCAAGGGAAACTTGCGGCTAACATCCCGTTTTGGGTCGATGGGATGGATGACGAACGCAAACGTATCCACAGGCTACCATGATTCCAATTGAGTCTCGCCAGGGCGAGGATATAAACGTCTGTGCAAGCCCGCAGATTTGAGCCGATGATGATCGCTGTCTTCATAGCGGACATCCCGGTCAATGACGCGGCGCTCTTTCGACGCGGCCAGGACCACATCCGATTCGATTGTGCGAGCGGGATAAACGATCATCCCGGAGCCGAGTCGGCAATTATGCCCAACCGCGCTTCCAATGACTGGACGGTTGGACAGATTTAATTTCCCATTTCCATCCAACGCACGTATGGGAGCCGGAATCAGGTTGTAATCTGTGAATGTAGAACCAGCACCAATAAAAGTATTCCGGCCCACCACGCACATTTGCAGGCAGGTATTTTGTGCGATCATGCTGTTTTCCATCACAGTAGTCATGAACAAGGCGGCACGGAATGGAAGAAACGCCCCATCCCCCACCACCGACAACATCAATTGAACATCCTGGGAAACATTTACATTATTCCCAATAATGCAGTTTTCAATTACAGCACCAGCATTGATAGTCACATTATCGCCAATCGTTGTAGGACCATGAATGATGGCATGCGGATCAATGACACAGTTTTTCCCGATCTTCACCAGTTCCGAACATTCGAGGATTTGTTGTCCCTCGTAGATGGCTTTCCCGAGAATCCTCAGTTTGAAGATCAGATCCTCGTTGAGGCGTTTTTCAAATCGGGCGCCGCGTGAGAACAAACCAAAAACCACATCCGTGATGAAGATATGCACCCATGAGTCGATCGCGATCAACGTCCGCAGCGGGACTTGAAACAACAGATCACCGCTTTGATCAGCCATATAGGTGGGAACGTGGTAATAACCGATTTCACGCGCCTCCAAGTCAATGACCAATGGCTCCACGTCTGCTACAGGTCCGTGTGGGTAATACCACAGATCAGCCAGATAAAGTTGCCCGGCTGGAGTATAGGATATGGAAAGAGGCAGCGCATGTTCCCGGAAGGCAGGGTCGTCCGCGGAAAAGGCGGCGCGGCACGGACGTCCATTGTTGCGCGCGGCTGTGATGAATAGGCGGATATATTCCTCGTCGAAGAATAAATTATCGCGGTAGACAATCGTCTCATCGCGTTCAAGTGGAAATCGCTGCCCGGGCTTTAGCTCCAGCTCACGCGTGATATAGGGAGCAAGGACATTTCGCTGATGCAGCCAAAGTGGATGATTTTGTATGCGTAAATCCCGCGCCGGCTCATTAAATGGCGATATTGGATGAGGTGCGTTGAGAATAACCTTGAGCATATCAATTACTATTATTCCACAAAATATGGAAAAGAGGGGCGTGAAGTTCCCGGTACCAGCGCCTACAAAACTGTTTGGATGATGAATTATGCTAGAACATTGGGGTCTGATCGATCGCTATGGTACATGTCTCATCGCCGGCCGCAATACAGGTTTTTTCCTCTACGTTGAATACCTTGCCCCCACTCAACCAGAATAACGCTTCCTGCAATACCCCAACTGCCAGGTGGCAAACAGGGTCAGAGGTATGACGCTCCCAGCACAGTGGGCAACGCTCTATGTGCCAGAATATTTTTTCATCGGTTTGTTCAACACGAACACGCTGATCGGTAAAATTATTGAAGAGTTCGGCCAGAGCATTTGCTCCTGCACTGATCTTGGCAGGAAGCGGCAGCAGACGAAACGCCATCTCTGTCAGCCCCAATTGTTTCCCATATTGACGTACACCATAGTTGAAACAGGCGCGCCCAACCCTGATGGCCAAGCCCCGCCCTCCATGCGGACCGTAGGCATGCTCCAGCATTTCATTGATGTTTTTCACCGTGGAGAACGAGAAATCAAGTTTTGTATCGTCAGGAGGGTAGTTTTCAATTAAAGTGGAAAGAGCTCCAAGATTCAAGATGGCGTTAACCCCGTTCCGCCCCATCACCTCCTCCATGGATAAAAGTATGATCCGCCCCATTCGATTCGGATAATAAAATGCGGGAGTTGTGGATATCATAGGGTCACGGAAGGAGTTGGGGATAAGGAGGTTGCCCGGCTGGATGATTGAAGAGGCTCATCTCTATCGAGAAAGTTCTTGAGACGTTCTGTGAATTGCTGAGGCTCTTCCAGCATGGGGAAATGCCCGGCCAGCGGAAACCGTTCGATATGCGCGTGAGCAATTCCCTTTTGCATGGGCTGCCATTGCTTTGGATGGACGACCTTGTCACGGTCACCGTACATCCCCATCGCGGGAACTTTGATCTGATCGAGCATGGGACGCAGGTCGGTCCTTCGCAAAGATGCTATTGAACGCAGGAAGGATTCGAGTGTGGTCCGCGAAAGATCGCGATCCATCATATCGGGGAAACGCGGATCCGAGCAAATCACACGGGCATAATAGTATTTCATCCACGCACGGAATGGACCCATCATATTAAAGAGGAAAAATGCAGTGGGACGATAACCCGCAAGCTTAAGCAGCGGCGCCAACGATGAACCCACGATCGGAGAACCAACGACCACCACCTTGCTGACACGTTCAGGATAGCGAATGGCGACCGAGAGACTGACCGTCCCACCCATACTGTGACCAACCAGCGGGGCATTCATGATGCCTAGCTGTTCCATGAACTGATTTACGAGGCTGACAAAATCCTGAACGGCATAGGTTTCACGCTTCTTTCCCGATTCACCAAACCCCCAAAAATCCAATGCATACGTGCGATAATAGCGGCCAAGAAAGCCCATAGTCTCCTGCCACAGGCCCCATGAACCGAGCCAGCCATGCAGCAGAATAACCGGCTTGCCCCGCCCATACACTTCGTAGTGAACGATACCCTGATCAGTAGTAATCGATGACACGTTTTCCTGATTACGGGTTCCCCTAGCCTCCCGACTCCATTTCAGCGAGAATACTATATAGCAATTCAAGAAGGACGGATTTCACTGTGTTTTTATCGGTGGCAACACAAGGTAGAAATTTAACTTTATTTTCGAGCCTCAAGGCGTGACGCATATCTTCAAGGTCCCAGGCGTCCTCCCGATCCTGCTTGTTTGCGGCAACCACATAAGGTGTGGGCGCATAGGCGCGGAATGTTTCCAGGATCGAACGCGCTTCACGGAATGTTTCAGGGCGGGTGCTATCCACCATGACGATGAAACCCAACATTCCTTCGGACAGAATCTCCCACATAAAATCGAAGCGCTTCTGCCCGGGCGTGCCAAATAAATAGAGGACAAGGTCTTCATCAACAGTGATGCGACCAAAGTCCATGGCGACCGTTGTGGCTTCCTTGACGGAACGTTCTGCAGCATTGGAAATCTTGCGCTCAGTCGACACAACGTCAATTTCACTGACGGATTGAATGAACTCCGTCTTGCCAGCGCTGAAAGGGCCGGTGACCACCATTTTAACTGTTTGCATAATTTCTATCCTTCACGTAATGATTACAGCGTTCGTATACGCCCAATCAATTTATTGACCAATGATTTCTGTTCCTCTTTGTCCTGCGTGGGGAACGTCTTCGGGCTTTGTTGAATTACCATACCCTCAGGTCGAACGATCTCGACCAGCCCAGCCTGCAGTAAGCCATACACAATTCGGCGGACTTCATGATCGTTCATCTTATTCGTTTGAGCGATCTGCTTCATCGTGTTCTTGGGATTAATAAATGAAACAACACGCCACTCTTCAACACTCAGATTCACGTTTTTCAACGGACGATCCGTGAATTTCAAAGCCATGTCGAGGCTGGGAATTTCATCCTGGAGTTGCTCCCACTCCCGCAATTGACGTGAGCCTTCGATAATAATATTTTCAAGATCGAGCCTGACATTGATACGATCATCCGGAGCAAGCATATCCCCTTCAAAACGAAAAAAACCTTCCACCCATGTGAAAAGTCGGCGAATCACTTCCGTGAAATAGCCCTGCAAATGGGCAAGGATTTCGTCTTGTGAAAGATAGCCCGCATTGATAAGCAACAAACCAAGTTCTTTATCTGTGATCCTGCCTGCGCGCTCCACAATCGCCCGATACTGGTTGACCGTCAACTTATTTGCCTTATGCAGCACTGCGGCAAGGCTTCCATCATCCTGCCCGACGCGCGCGTAGGCGAGTTTTCCCTCACGAAATGAAACAAAGGCCTGCTCGCTCGGGCCATCCACTACGAGTGTGCCGGTCTTTTGGGCAAGATTGATCAAGTTGAGCAGTTGTGTAATTGTAAAATCACGTAGATTGCCGCGCAAAGCCATAGATACCTCAACAAAATCCCCCGCGTGGGGATTGGAAAAGATTATACATGCAATACGATATAAGCGTCAAACGGGTCTAAATTATTGATAAGTATTTGGAAGGTGACAACCGTTGCGTGATAAACTACGGTCTCCTGTATGAAGCAAGCAGTGACAGAAATTATTCAACGGAGCACGCCATGCGGAATTTAATAACAGCCTTCCTTCTCAGCCTTAGTCTGTTGACCGTTTCCACGGTCCAGGCTGCCGCTTCAGCGGATGTGACCCAAAACAAAGTGACGCTGAACTTCCCCGAAACAGCCACCTTTAGCGCAACCATCAACTCCGATACAGACATTGTTTCCATTATTCTTGAGTACGGAAACCAACAACAGACTTGCGGAGACGTCATTGCCAAGGCCTTCCCACAGTTCACATCCGGAAAAACCGTGAAAGCCGAATGGACCTGGGAGATGCGTCAAAGCTCACTCCCACCTGGCGCACAACTCTGGTGGCGTTGGCACATCACAGATGTGAATGGAAAAGAGACCATCAGCGAGACGCAGACTGCCATCTGGCTCGATGATATCCACCATTGGCGGAGCATGAACAACGGAGATTACATCCGTCTCCACTGGTATGAGGGCGACCAGGTTTTCGCCGCGGATCTGGCAAAAGCCGCGTACAACGGATTGCAGTTCAACGAATCACAATCCGGGTTGAAAGCCGACGAACCCATTAACTTGTACATTTATGCCAACACGAGTGACCTGAAGGATGCAATACTGTACGAACAATCCTGGATAGGTGGCGCTGCATATCCCGAGCAAAACATCGTTATCATCGGCATATCGGCAGATAGCCTTGAATGGGGACGGGATGCCATCGTACACGAGCTTACGCACGTCCTCGTTGGACACCTGACGTTCTCGTGTCTTGGCGATGTGCCAACCTGGCTTAATGAAGGACTCGCCGTTTATAGCGAAGGCGAACTCGACACCAGCTCAAAACAGCAACTGGATGAAGCAATCCAAAACGATACACTGCTTACGCTTAGCTCATTGAGCGTGGGCTTCTCTGAGGTTACCGATAAGGCAACCCTTTCCTACAGCCAGTCCTATAGCGTTGTGAAGTTCCTCATCGAAACCTACGGGCAGGACAAAATGACATCGCTCCTCACCTCCTGCGGGATGGAAACACAACAGATGCGGCACTCCAGCAAACCTACGGATTGAGCATCGAAGGGCTTGAAGATGCATGGAGAAAAGCGATCGGCGCGCAGCCGCGGCCGGTTTCCGCGCACCCGACTGTACAGCCAACTCCAACATTTGTTCCCACGATTGTCCCTGTCTCAGGTGGATCTTTCTCTCTTCAAGCGACTCCCACGCCTGTTCCTACATCATCCGTTGACAATGGTCAGCCCACCAAAACACCTGCGCGGACAGGTCCACCGCTCGCGTTGACTCTGATCTTGTTGGCTCTATGTTGCGCCTTCATTCTCGTTATAGGAGTGTCTGTACTTGCCTTCGTTGTTCGCAAGCAGAACGATAAGGGAGGGAAACATGTTTAATAGAATGTTCTTCATGAGAATACTGTCTCTTGTTCTTATCGTTGCATTTACGCTTACTGCGGCTGTGCAAAATCCCGTGTCAGCGCTGCAAATAAATGTTCCATTGAACCAGGCGTTGGTTCTGGAGGGAGGCGAATCCACAAATCCTCGTTCATTCGACCCTGCCACCACCTATGGCTCCGGCGATAAGCGCGTCTTCAGCGGACTGGTCGCTTTCGATCCAAAATTGAATCTCACGCCTGATCTTGCAGAACGCTGGGAGGTCAGCCCGGACGGCACCGTCTATACGTTTATCCTGCGCCAAAATGCAAAATTCCATGATGGACGTCCGGTGACGGCACAGGATGTGGTGTACTCATGGGAACGCGCTGCAAGTCCCGCGCTCGCATCCGATACCGTGTTGACCTATTTAGGCGACATCGTCGGTGTGCGCGAAATGAACGAAGGGAAAGCCGATCACATCAGCGGGCTCAAGGTAATTGACGATCACACAGTACAGGTGACAATAGACGCGCCTAAACCCTATTTCCTTTTCAAACTTACATATGCCACCGCGTTCGTCCTGGATAAGTCCAATGTGGAAAGCGGTGAAGAATGGTATCGCACGCCCAATGGTACCGGACCCTACAAACTGATCGAATGGACGCGTTTCCAGCGCAAGGTATATGAAGCCAATAAGGATTTTTATCTGGGTGCCCCGAGCATTGGATATGTGGTAGTGCAGTTGTATACAGGTGAGGGACAACGACTGTACGAAACAGGCGATATTGATATTACCGGCGTATATTCGATTGATCGTTTCGCTGACCCCACGGAGCCTATGCATAATGAACTGCTCACAGGCGTTGACCTTTGCACCAACTATGTTATCTTCGATACTACGCGGCCTCCATTTGACGATGTCAACGTCCGCAAAGCATTCAGCATGGCGTTCAACCGTCAGAAATACATTGACGTAGTCATGAAAGATCAGGCACTGCCCGCGATCGGTCTGTATCCACCCGGCCTGCCGGGATTTAACATTGCACTCAAAGGATTGCCTTTTGATCCAGCACAGGCTCGCGAACTTTTGACACGCTCGAAGTATGGCGGGCCGGAAGGCTTACCACCCATCGTGTTTACCAATTCAGGCACAGGCAGTTATGTGAGCGCTGACGTAGCTGCGCTTGCCCAAATGTGGAAATTGAATCTTGGCGTTAATATCACCATAGAAAACATCGAATCAAATTATTATCTTGACCAACTCCACTCAGGGTATCATGGTCAACTCTTCGATGGCGGCTGGTGCGCTGATTATCCTGATCCCGAAAATTTTGCAGATGTCCTGTTTCATACAGATTCACAACAAAACGACGGTGGTTATTCCAATCCGCAATTGGACGCGGTTCTCGATCAGGCGCGTGTTGAACGCGACGTGAATAAACGCATGGCCATGTATCAGCAGGCAGAGCAAATGCTGGTGGACGATGCGGCGGCGTTATTCACGGTCCATGGTTTGTCATATCAACTGGTCAAGCCGTACGTTAAGGGTTACGTTTTCACCCCGATTGATATTCCGATTGAAAGATACATGTGGCTGGAAGGAAAATAGCCCCTCCGCCCTTCAGGCACCTCCCCCATCCCGCGAATCGCGGGATGGGGGAGGCTGGGTGGGGGTCAAGGCCGCGCCTCCACAGCAAATTCAACGCGTGCGATCCTTCCGCCAATACTGAATATCATGAAATCGAACGGAATACTCCCACCTGCTGCGAGTCCCTTGTCCCATTCCCATCTGCGGACTCCGACCACGCGTCCCGACTCGTCGTAGGCTGTGCCCGCCACCCAAAGCTGATACGCGTCCCGGGACTGGCTCTGTGAAACGACCACCCCACTGACATTAGCACTGTGTCCTGCCGCGTTGACTTGTACCAGAGTGTTGGTGATCGTCGCCGGTATATATCGTTCATCGTTTGGTAAAAGTCGAATAGCAGTCAATGCCTCGGCTTGTGGTTTTGCGTCGAATGGAATCTCTGGCGCGAAAAAAACAGCCAATGACAATGACGTATTCGGTGGCAGAATATTTAATGGCAGCAATGCCGTTTGACTGGCGAGCGTGGCGTTATTCGAATCACTCAACGTCACCTGTACGCTGATATTTTCCATGAAATCAGAAAAATCATTATGCACAAGGATGAAGCACCACATACCTTTATCTGCTGTGGGGTAGCACTGCATCTGCTGGACCGTGAACGGCGCGGGAGTTGGCGTCGGCTCTCCTGAAGGGTTATCGGGATTACTGGGGATTTTGATCACTTGTCCGATGGACATTGTGTTGGGAGAAATCTCCGGGTTCGCGGCCTGCAGGCCATCCATCGAAACGCCAAATTTGAGAGCGATGCTGCTGATGGTGTCACCCGATTTTACTGTGTAGGTGAACGGTGTCGGGCTGGGAAGAGGCGTCTCGGCGGCGACGAGGCCTTCGGGAGTCTGAGTCGGGCTCTCGGTTGAGGTAGCGTATGGAATCAGGTCCACATTTTTGGGCGCTGAAGAGGTTTGTTGAGGGGCGCAAGCAGTCGCCGAAAGGGTGATCAAGAAGAGATAAAGGATGAGGGTAATCGAATGACGCATGAGAAGATTATAATTGCAGAAAAATTTTCGGAGGAACGATGGAATATCGTCATTTGGGCAAGGCCGGGATTCACGTCAGCGAACTTTCATTTGGCTCATGGGTCACATTCCACAACCAGGCCGACGTCAAATCGGCAGTGGAAATGATGGCTGCCGCGTATGATGCCGGCGTGAATTTTTTCGATAATGCCGAAGCCTATGCCAGCGGCAAATCGGAAGAAGTGATGGGCAATGCTCTCCAGGAATTGAAATGGCGCCGAGGCAGTTACCTGGTTTCGACAAAAATCTACTGGGGATTGAATGACGGAGTCAATGAGCGAAATACGTTGAACCGCAAGAGATTGATCGAAGGAATCAACGGTTCACTCGGACGCCTCCAACTGGATTATGTGGATTTGATCTATTGCCATCGTCCTGATAAAACCACACCCATCGAAGAGACCGTGTGGGCAATGCACAATATCATCGAATGGGGCAAGGCCATGTATTGGGGCACGTCGGAGTGGTCGGCGGCGGAAATCGTGACTGCAATAGAAATTGCTGAAAGACATCACTTGCATAAACCAATTACGGAACAACCTGTCTACAATTTGTTCTCACGGCACCGTTTCTCGAGTGACTATGAGCGTGTGTATAAGGAGTATGGTTATGGCACAACAATTTGGAGCCCACTTGCCTCGGGCTTGCTGACGGGCAAATATAACGAGGGTATTCCTCAGGGAAGCCGTGGCACGCTCGAAGGGTATGACTGGCTGCACGATCATCTTACGGATAAGGAAAAACTGGCCAAGGTCCGGGCGTTGGAGCCGATTGCAAAAGAATTGGGCTGCACGCTCTCACAACTTGCCCTGGCCTGGTGTCTGAAGAATCCTTATGTGAGTACCGTTATCACCGGTGCGAGCCGCGTGGAACAGGTATATGAGAATATGAAGGCGAGCGAGGTTGGACCGAAGCTGACACTAGATATTTTGGAAAAGATCGACGCGATATTTGAAATTAAAAAAGAAGAGGAAGATTGAGCGAACTGTCCGGCAGATTTCTGCCGGACAGTTTTTATTTATTCCGATATGTGACGTTGCAAACGTGACCTACACATTAATTTATTTTTCGGGCGCACCTGCATCGATCCATTGCTTGACGATATCCAGTTCCTCGGCGGTGAGGTTGGCAAAGTGTCCACCTGCGCTTTGGATTTTGAACAACAGGCTGTTCGTCGAGTCACCTGGGACAATGACTGGACCATCCTTGCCACCCTTCATGATGCCTTGATAGGTCAGCATATTCAGGCCCGCAGTTGCCAACTCGCCATGACAAGCCCCACACTTGGCCGTAACCAACGGACCTACATAACTTTCATACGTTGGCGAACCGTTTGACGCAGGGAGCTCAGGGGTTGGCTCGGGCGGTGGCAATTGTGACTTGAGGATCTCCCGCAAGTTCGGGGCATCAAACCCTGCAAAGGTGTACACGTTCCCATGACAGGCGGAATTGGAACAGAAGGATGTATTGCTCGTCCCACCAGGATCATCCATTGTGTGGCAGGCCGTGCAGGAAGCTCCGAATGCCTGATTATGAAGGCTGATCCAGTTTGGATTGAGATGAGATTCCGGCTCGGGCCCATTGCTGATCTCGATCTTGGTGACGAAATCATCTGCTCCCTTCACCACCGGAATGGAATGACAGAGATTACATTCGAGGCGAATCGCTTTCTGGTTATTATCAAGATGTTTGCCATCGTGACAACGGAAACAACCAGGAGAATCAATATGACCAATATTAGTGGGATGGGAATCCCAACTCACTTTCTGGTCAATGAAGACAGAATCGGCATAGATTTGCTGCAAAACTTTGACAGCATCAGCAACTTTTCCCGGGTTAATTTCATAGAACTCGGGATAGTTACCCTTGTAGTAGGATTGCAATTTGGCAAT
>JBGPNQ010000014.1:0-30450 GCA_041487615.1 Anaerolineae bacterium | reverse complement strand
CTTGAACTTCGAAGGCATATGCTTGAATGTCTCGGGTGCATCGCTTAATAATTTTTCATCATACACTTTATGTCGTATTACCGCATGTGGGCAGACCATTACGCATTTACCGCATTGGATACAGATGTTTTCATCCCAAACCGGGATTTCCAAAGCGATATTGCGTTTCTCCCATTGTGTGGTGCCGGTTGGGAACGTGCCGTCAACAGGGAAGGCCGAGACGGGGATATTATCGCCATTGGCACCGATGATCTCACCCAGTACATTTCGCACGAAATCGGGCGCTTCATTTGGGACTGATTGCCGGCGCGCGGTCTTTGAGGTGATCTCCGCCGGGACTTTGACCTCGTAAAGATTGGCGAGGGTACTGTCTACAGCGTCGAAGTTTTTCTTGACAACTGCTTCACCGCGCTTGCCGTAGGTCTTCTCGATGGAATGTTTGATCTCGGCGATGGCAGATTCGCGTGGAAGGATGCCGCTGATGGCGAAGAAGGCGGTCTGCATGATGGTATTCATCCGTCCGCCCATGCCGGTCTTTTCGGCGACTTCGTAGCCATTGATCACGTAGAACTTCAGTTTCTTCTCGATGATATCTTTCTGCACTTCAACGGGGAGGTTATCCCATACTTCTTCGGGACCGTAGAGGCTGTTAAGCAGGAAAGTGGCACCTTTCTTGGCGTACTTGAGCATATCCACGCGCTCAAGGAACGAGAACTGGTGACAGGCAACGAAATTCGCCTGGTTCAACTCGATGAGATACGGTGCGCGGATGGGTTGCGGACCAAAGCGCAGGTGGGACATGGTGACCGTGCCAGACTTCTTTGAGTCGTAGTAGAAGTAGCCCTGGGCAAAGTTATCGGTCTCTTCGCCGATGATCTTGATCGAATTCTTGTTGGCGCCTACGGTGCCGTCTGCGCCGAGACCGAAGAATACACAACTCACCACGCCTTCAGGTTCGATCATAAAGGAAGGATCAAAGTCGAGGCTGGTGTGCGCCACATCATCGTTGATGCCAACGGTGAAGTGAGTCTTGGGTTCGGTCTTGTTCATTTCATCCAGCACGGCTTTGACCATGGCGGGAGTGAATTCCTTGGAGGAGAGCCCGTAGCGTCCGCCGATGGTTTTTATGCCGGGGCGATTGCCTTCGACGAGGGCATTGACTATGTCCAAATAAAGCGGCTCGCCGGATGCCCCAGGTTCCTTGGTGCGGTCGAGCACAGCGATGGATTTCACGCTCTTCGGCAGTGCATGGACGAAATGTTCCAATGAGAAGGGGCGATACAATCTCACCAACACGGCCCCGACTTTTTCGCCTTTTGCCGCGAGATATTTGACAGTTTCCACCACGGTCTCGCCCCCGGAGCCCATGATAACAACCACCCGTTCGGCATCGGGATCACCGTAATAATCGAACAAGTTGTAGTGGCGACCTGTGACCTTGGCGAACTTGTCCATGGCTTCCTGAGTGATGCTGGGGACTGCAGTGTAGTAGGGGTTTACCGCTTCGCGCATCTGGAAGTAGACATCGGGATTCTGTGCGGAGCCGCGTAGGACGGGATGTTCCGGGTTGAGGGCCCGCGCCCGATGGGCACGGACTAAATCATCATCCAGAAGAGAGCGGAGTTCTTCATCCGCAAGTAATACGATTTTGTTGACTTCGTGTGAGGTGCGGAAGCCGTCAAAGAAGTGCAGGAAGGGGACGCGTGCTTTGAGGGTGGCTGCCTGCGCGATGGCTGCGAAGTCATGTGCTTCCTGTACAGAGCCGGAGGAAAGCAACGCCCAACCCGTCTGGCGGACGGCCATCACATCCTGGTGATCGCCGTAGATCGAGAGGGCGTGTGCGGCGATGGCGCGTGCCGCAACGTGGAAGACCGTGCTGGTGAGTTCACCTGCGATCTTATACATGTTGGGAATCATCAGAAGTAGCCCCTGTGAGGCGGTAAATGTGGTCGTAAGTGCGCCCGTTTGAAGCGCGCCGTGGACCGCGCCTGCCGCGCCGCCCTCAGATTGCATCTCAATGACAAGAGGGGTGGTACCCCAGAGATTCTTCTTGCCTTTGGCTGACCATTCATCCGCGAATTCGCCCATGCCAGAGGATGGGGTGATCGGGTAGATCGCGATCACTTCGCTTAGGCGGTGTGCGACTGATGCTGTGGCTTCATTGCCATCGATCATAATGACTGATTCTTTCATGCTTGCTCCTTTGAAAACAGGCTTACCGCTGGTCTCATAGATTACTAAACTTGCTATATGAATTGTAGGTTGAGTTTCAAATATAGAGTTTCGTAGCTCATGCGGCACCGTGTAAAACCTGTGAAATTCTCTATCCGCACAAGTTTATCCGCGTTGACTTGCCGCGGTTAGTTATGAATGACTTAAATACCCATGCATGTTGTCATATTTCGGACAAAAATTGGCTGAAATAGCTTTTGCTCGATTGATCCCTGACAAATATTTGCTTTGCTTCATTGACATAAATTGCAAATATGTACTGGCTCGGAATCTGCTTTTCGCGTGTCATTTCATTGTGATACTTTGCATCACTCCTTATTACATTCAACACTCGTATTTGTGATTATAATCACAAATAATATAGTCAGGCGGGGTAGATTGCCATTGTTATCGCGTGAACGATAAGCGGTGTAGATTCTGGTGAGCAGGTGGACAGTAGCTATGAAGGATCGGAGGGAATATGCCTCGAATGACCGATGAACGAGTCCGGGCGGGTCTGGCACGTGAGGAAGACCTGTCACTGTTACATGAAGTGAGTATGAAAACTGCAGGTGTTTCACATTTGGAGATGTGTATCCAATGCGGGACGTGCGGTGGGTCGTGCCCTGCTGCCCAGGATATGGACCATACGCCGCGCATGTTGTTCGCGATGCTGCGGGCGGGTATGCGTGATGAAGTTCTTAGAAGTAATACGCCATGGATTTGTGTCTCCTGTTATCACTGTGTAGTGAGGTGCCCGCAGGAGGTGCACATTGCGGATGTCATGTATACGCTCAAGGGCATGGCGATCCATGCGAAGTTATATGTCAATTCGACCGCGCCTCATTTTTCACAGACCTTCGTGGGCATGGTGGAGACATTCGGTCGCAGCTATGAATTGGGGCTGGCTTCGCGTCATTATCTGAGACATTTCCCATTGCGATTGCCCGGCATGATACCCATGGGATTTGGGATGATCACAAAGGGGCGTATGGCGATCATGCCGAAAAAGATCAAACACATGGATCAATTGAAAAAGATACTCGATCGTGCCAAGCAATTGGAGTTGACCTCATGAACAAATATCTCTTATATCCGGGTTGTTCCATGGAATCCAGTGGCAGGGCGTATGGTGAATCGATCAACGCCATCGTGGAGTCCCTGGACCTGCACTTCGAAGAAATTGACGATTGGAACTGCTGCGGCGCGACCGAATATCTTGGAATCAACCTGATTCCAGCGTATTCGTTGATCGCACGCAATCTTGCACTGGCAGCACGCCAAAGTGCGGCACAAACAAACGGCCCGCACACAGTCGTCGCGCCGTGTTCAGCTTGTTATCTCAACCTTGCCAAAGCTGATTATTACATGCAAGAGCGGCCATCGCTCGGCGTTAAGGTGAATGAGGCGCTTGAAGCGGGCGGACTTCAATATAAGGCTGGCACGCTTGATGTGCGTCATCTTATCGATGTTTTGGTATATGACGTGGGACTGGAAACGATTCAGAGCAAGGTCGTCCGTCCTCTGCACGGGCTGAAGGTTGTGCCTTACATGGGCTGCATGTTACCGCGGCCGGATTATCAACATCGCTGGTCTGACCATGAACATCCCACAGAATTGGATGATCTGTTGCGCGCGCTGGGTGCGGACGTGATCGATTATCCGCTAACGACAAGCTGCTGTGGCGGGCACATGACGCAGATCGGACCGGAAACCGCATTCGAACTAATTCGCCGACTCGTGGCTGATGCGGATGAGCGCGGCGCTGTTCTAATGGCGACTGTCTGTCCGATGTGTCAGATGAACATAGACGCTTACCAGAATGAGATGAATCATTACTTCGGCACCGACTACCACATGCCAATCCTCTTCTTCACACAGTTGATGGGGCTGGCGTTTGGCAGGGAACCCGATGAAGTCGGAATCGGCCTGGAGTTGGTCAGTTCACGAAATGCACTGGCTCAAATCGGTGTTGAAGTGCCGATTACGCAGGAGCCAGGCGCGCCACGTAAAAAATATGAAGGCTTACCGATGCCGCGTCGCTGGACAAAGCACGAGCAAAAGGAGGCGGTGAAATGAGCGATAAGAAACAGGAACGAGTCGGTGTGTACGTTTGTCACTGCGGCTCGAATATCGCGGGCACCGTCGATGTCGTGGATGTTGCCAATTGGGCAGCAGAAAAACTCAGGCACCAGGGTGTGGTAATTGCACGCGAATACAAGTTCATGTGTTCCAGCCTCGGGCAGGAGTTGATCGAGAAGGATATCAAAGAGTTGGGATTGACTCGCGTCGTGGTCGCGGCGTGCTCGCCCCATTTGCATGAGAAAACATTCCGCACGGCGGCGAAGAAAGCAGGCTTGAATCCTTATTTGGTCGAGCTGGCTTCGATCCGCGAGCAGGTCTCGTGGGTGCATACCGATAAAGCTGTCGCCACAGAAAAATCAAAGGCGGTGGTGGCAGGCGCGGTTTCCCGCGTGATCGAGAATGTCCCATTGGAGGAGATCAAAGTCCCGATCAATCCGAATACGCTGGTGGTGGGCGGTGGCATCGCGGGAATCCAGTCTGCGCTTGAGATCGCGAACGCGGGCTTCCACGTCTATTTGGTGGAACGCGAACCGTCGATTGGCGGACATATGGCGCAGTTCGATAAAACATTCCCGACGTTGGATTGTTCGGCGTGCATTCTCACGCCGCGCATGGTAGAGGCAGGGACGCATCCCAACATCACGTTGCTGACGTGGAGCGAAGTTACGAATGTTGCAGGCTATGTGGGCAACTTCCATGTGACTATTAACAAGAAGGCACGTTTCCTAAAGGAAGATCTTTGCACAGGCTGCGGGATCTGTCAGGAAAAGTGCCCGAAGAAAGTAATTGACGAAGTGTATGAAGCCGGGCTTGGATATCGCAAGGCGGTGTATACGCCGTTCGCGCAGGCTGTGCCGAACTTCCCTGTGATGGATAAGGAGAATTGCACATACTTCATCAAGGGAACGTGTAAGGCTTGTGAAAAATTCTGTCCGACGGGCGCGATTGATTTCAAACAGGAAGATCAACTGATCAATATTGATGTGGGTAACATCATCCTGGCTACGGGCTACGATTTGTTCGACGCGCGGCGCGTGAGCAACTATGGCTATGGACGTTTGCCGAATGTCTTCACGAGCCTCGAGTTCGAAAGATTGTCCAACGCGGCAGGACCCACCTCAGGTAATATCGTTTTACGTGATGGCAAGACTACGCCGCAGAGAGTGGGCATCATCCATTGCGTGGGTTCGCGCGATAAGAATTTCAATAACTATTGTTCGGTAATTTGTTGTATGCAGGGATTGAAGTTTGCGCATCTCGTTCATGAGCGCACCGGTGCGACGGTCTACAACTTCTACATTGACATGCGCACGGCGTACAAAGCTTATGATGAGTTCTATCAGCGCGTGCTTGAAGAAGGCACATTATTCGTGCGCGGCAAAGTCGCGGAGGTTACAGACGCGGCGCGCTACGATCGTGAAAAAGGCAAACTCATCATTCAAGTGGAAGATACGCTGGCGGGCAAGCAGAGACGCATCCCTGTGGACATGGTGATTCTTTCCAGTGGCTTGCAGCCGCGTCACGATGCCAAGGAAGTTGGCAAGCTGTTCGGCATCTCGTGTTCCACCGATGGCTGGTTCACAGAGAAGCATCCCAAACTTGATCCGGTCGCGACCATGACGGAAGGCGTTTATATCGTTGGTTGCGCGCAGGGACCGAAGGATATTCCATCCAGTGTGGCTCAGGGTGCCGCTGCTTCAGCGCGCGTGCTCGATAAGATCCTGCAAAAGGAAGTTGCGCTCGAACCGATCAAAGCAACCGTTGATCAGGAGATGTGCTCGGGCTGTCGCATTTGCAATAGTATGTGTCCGTTCAATGCCATTGCATTCCTTGAAGATCGCATGGTGACTGAGATCAACCCGGCGCTGTGCCAGGGATGCGGCACATGTGTGGCGGCTTGTCCGGCGGGCGCAATCAGCGGTACAGGCTTCAGTGATGAACAAATCATTGCGCAGATCGATGGGTTGCTGTGGCGGACTCTTGAAGTGGAGGAGGCAGTGGCGGAGTGAGATGTAATTTGTAATTGGAAATTACCGATTACAAATTACAGCCGTACAAAGAAACTCTTATGAACAACGATACTTTTGAACCCACAATTATCGGCTTTACTTGCAACTGGTGCAGTTATCGCGCCGCGGATCTAGCTGGGACTGCGCGCATGAAATACGCGCCGAATGTACGCCTGATCCGCATGATGTGTTCAGGGCGCCTCGACCCGACCTTTGTGCTGCGTGCGCTTTCATGCGGCGCAGACGGTGTCATGATCACGGGTTGTCACCCGGGTGAATGTCATTATATCGAACAGAACTACAAGGCTCTGCGCCGATACCTCCTGCTCAAGCGCGTTCTCAAAGGGTTGGGCATCGAACCCGAACGCGTCAAACTCGTGTGGGCAAGCGCGGCCGAAGGTGCAAGGTTCGCCAGTGAGACGACCCTGTTTGTTGAAGAAATCCGCAAATTGGGTCCGCTGAATTGGGGCAAAGCAGACAATGGACCAAAGACCATAGACCATGTTGAATCGTCCATGGTCAATCGTCTATCGTCCGAAAAGGAGGTGCCGGCATGACCACTGACGTGAAACCGAAATTCGCAATGTACTGGGCAGCCTCCTGCGGTGGTTGTGAGATCGCAGTGCTGAACACTCATGAAAAAATTCTGGACCTGGATGCAAACTTCGATGTTGTTTTCTGGCCGGTCGCGATGGATGCAAAGTACAAGGATGTGGAAGCGATGGAAGATGGCTCGATTCTTCTCACGCTCTTCAATGGTGGGATCCGCAATGACGAGAATGAGCACATCGCGAAACTGCTAAGGCAGAAATCAAAGATACTTGTCTCTTTCGGTTCGTGCGCTTGTGAGGGATGTATTCCCGGGCTGGCAAATCTAAGTCCGGTAGGTGAGATCGTTCACACCGCGTTCAATACGATCACTACCGACAACCCCAATGAGATTTATCCACGCACGACATTTGACGTTCCCGAAGGCGAGTTGCACATCCCGACTCTTTCCCGGATATTGCGTCCGCTCGACCAGGTGGTGGATGTGGACTACTACATGCCGGGATGTCCACCGGAATCGCATCAGATTGCGGCGGTGATCGATCTCGTGATCCAGGTGATTCACGGTGAAGCACAACTTCCGCCAAAAGGTACGGTTATCGGCGTTGGCAATTCAACGGTTTGTGACGAATGCCCACGCGCGCGCAATGTAAAGATGATCAAAGCCTTCAAACGGATTCAGGATGTCGCTCCGGTGGACCCGACTCTTTGCATCCTTGAACAGGGTGTGCCTTGCAACGGTCCTGCCACGCGCAGTGGATGCAACGCGCGCTGTCCACAGGCAGGAGCGCAGTGCATTGGTTGTTACGGCCCAGCCGAAGGTGTGATGGATTATGGCGCGCGGCTTATCACAGCGTTTTCATCTGTACTTGATGCCACGACCCCTGAAGAGATCGATCGAATCCTGGACGGCATCCCCGATCCGGTGGGGCAGGTATATCGGTTCAATTTGGCGGGTTCGTTGATGAAAGCTGCGAAGCCTGCGTGGGAGCAAGGGTAAGGCGGGATGCCATCCCGTCCCACAGGAGAAACTATGACACAAAGAATTAGCATCGATCCCATTACCCGCCTGGAAGGCCACGGCAAAATTGAGATCTTCCTGGACGATCATGGCAATGTTGCCAACACCTATTTCCAGATTCCCGAACTGCGCGGCTTTGAGCGATTCGTCGTAGGACGGCCCATTGAAGAGATGCCCTTGATCACAAACCGAATCTGCGGCGTTTGCCCCGAGGCACATAACATGGCGGCATCCAAAGCCGCAGACGCCGTATATAAGGTTGACCCGCCGCGTACGGCAAAGCTGTTGCGTGAGTTGTTATATTCCGCGTTTTATTGCACCGACCACACGACCCACTTCTACGCCCTGGGTGGACCCGACTTCGTGATGGGACCCGAGGCGCCGGTCGCTCAAAGAAACATTTTGGGAGTGATCCATAAAGTGGGTTTGGAGATTGGCGGCAAAGTCATCCAGATGCGCAAGTATGGGCATACAGTCGTCGAGATGATCGGTGGGCGCAAGGTTCATCCATGTGCTTCGATTCCCGGTGGCATGACAAAAGGAATCACCGAAGACCAGCGCAAAGAAATCGAAGAGATGGGACGCTGGGCAATCGAGTTTGCACAATTCAGTCTCCAGCTCTTCACGGAGATCGTGCTTGGCAACAAAAGCTATGTGGATTTGATCCTCGGCGATGTATACACTCATCGCACGTATTACATGGGCACGGTGGATGAGAACAACAAGGTCAATTTCTATGATGGCAAAGTCCGCGTTGTGGATCCCAACGGCAAGGAGTTCATCAAGTATGCGCCAAAGGATTATGCCGAGCACATTGCTGAGCACGTCGAGCCGTGGACGTATCTCAAGTTCCCGTATCTCAAGAAGATTGGTTGGAAGGGATTTGTAGATGGTGAAGATTCTGGCGTATACATGGCGACTCCTCTCTCGCGCCTCAATGTTTCTGACGGCATGGCAACACCGCGCGCGCAAGAGGAATATGAAAAGTTTTATGCGACGCTGGGCGGCAAGCCTGTGCACCAGCGTCTTGCCACGCACTGGGCACGTCTGATCGAATTACTCTACGCGGCGGAGCACTGGGTGGAATTAGTGACCGACCCCGAGATCACCTCACCGAATGTTCATACCAAACCGATTGAGATTCCAACCGAGGGGATTGGGATTGTCGAAGCACCGCGCGGGACGCTTACACATCACTACTGGACCGATGAGCGCGGCGTGGTGACCAAAGCAAACCTCATCGTGGGTACCACCAATAACTACGCACCGATCCAGATGTCCACGCACAAAGCGGCGACAAGTCTTATTAAAGAAGGCAAGGTAACGGAAGGTCTGCTCAACATGGTGGAGATGGCGTTCCGTGCCTATGACCCATGTTTTGGCTGCGCCACACATTCCCTGCCCGGCCAGATGCCTCTCGAAATCACCATCCATGACATCGATGGCAATCCCGTAAACGTATTGAAACAGTTCTGCTAGATCAGGTGAAACGCAGGCTTATCCAAATGAAAACGATTGTGATCGGACTTGGAAATCCAATCCTTGGCGATGACGGAGTGGGGTGGCGTGTCGCTGAAGAGGTCAAACCGCAAATTGATCCTGAACTGCAAGTGGATGTGACTTGTCTTTCATTGGGCGGTATCAGCTTAATGGAACACCTCATCGGTTATGAACGCGCCATCCTGATCGATGCCTTCATTTCAGACGATGAGCCCGGCGTAATCAGCGTTTCGAAGTTGAGTGAGCTTCCAAACTATTCAGCCTTCCATATTACAAGCGTGCATGATACATCTTTGCAAAATGCGATGCAGCTGGGCGAGGATCTGGGTGCGCAGCTACCCTCTGATGTGATCGTGGTCGGGGTTTCTGCAAAACACATCTATGATTTCAGCGAGGAACTGTCGCCGCCCGTTGCGGAAGCGATACCAAAAGCGACCCAAATAGTGGTTGATCTTGCGATACAAAATATCACAATTCATTGAAGAAGAAAGTCATCCGCCTGGGTGACTTTCTCCATCTTGGACACAATCTCTTAAGCGATTAATCTAAAGATGGTTATGCATGAATTTACTTTGACGAAAAACATCCTTGATCGTGCTTTGGAAAACGCTCATTCAAAAAGGATTATACGTGTACACCTGTTGATCGGTTCATTTTCAACTGAAAGAGAAGAGTCCATTCAGTTCTACTGGAAGGATCTGGCAAAAGGCTCGCTCGGTGAAGGAGCCGAACTTCACTTTGAGCATGTAAACGCTGAGATGAAATGTCTTGATTGTAGTGGTGTGTCCTTTCTCGACGAGAATGAAGAAACATATACTTGTAAATATTGTTACACTGCACACCTGCAATTATTGCCTGGAGAGGATGTAAAGCTCGCAAGCATCGAAGTTGAGTAAAAGATTCGCGTGAGCGCGCGAATGCGTTGATCAACGGATTCGACTGGCTCAGGACGATGATAATAATGACGAAGCATATTTCCATGAAAGGTGTGGTGCAGGGAGTTGGGTTCTGCCCGTTTGTATATGGGTTGGCGACTCGATTCAATCTGCATGGCTGGGTATGCAACACGTCCACAGGGGTGGAAATTCTGGTCCAGGGTCAAACCTCAAGTATTGAAAGTTTCCTCCATAGTCTTAATGCAGAACGGCCTCCGCAGGCCAGGATCGATAACATCGAGGTTTATGATGACACATCCGACATCGAATACCGGACCTTTGAAATAAGGACCTCGATGAGCGTCGAAAGCGCGGATCCATCCGCTCTCGTAGACGTGGCCATCTGTCCTGACTGCGAACGCGAATTGTTCGACCCAAAGGACCGGCGTTATCTCTATCCGTTTATCAGCTGTGCCCACTGCGGACCACGTTTCACAATCATCAAGGATCTTCCGTATGATCGCTTGAACACGACGATGGCAGAGTTCGGAATGTGCGAACATTGTGGTGCGGAATACAACGATCCGTTGGGCCGGCATTTCCAGGCACAACCGATAGCTTGTCCCCAGTGTGGTCCGTTCGTGGCCCTGCGTGAAAACCATACCCGCTTTTCAGGTGCCGTGTCAAGAATATCCAGCATCGAATTGCGCACATCTGCGATCCTGAAAGCGCGCCGATTGTTGCGTGAGGGTTATATCCTGGGAATCAAGAGTCTCGGTGGTTTTTATCTTGCATGCGATGCATCGAATTCGTTATCCGTTGAAGAGTTACGTGACCGCAAGGGGTGTATCGAAAAACCTTTTGCCCTTATGACTTCGGATGTTGAATTCGTTCGATCCATTTGCCACGTGAATCATGAAGAGGAAACACTGCTGACAGGTCGCGAAAAACCGATCGTCCTGCTCAAGAAAAAACCTCAAGCTGAAATCGCACAAAAAGTTTCCAGTTGGGTCGCGCCACATCTTGATACGTTGGGTATGATGCTTCCGTACACGCCACTTCAACATTTACTTTTGAATCAAACAGATCTTATCCTGTCCACTGAACCTGTTCCGCCCTTATTGGTGATGACGAGCGGAAATGTTTCAGAAGAGCCGATCTCAATCGATGATGAAGATGCCCTTCAGCGACTCGCTCCGCTTGCGGATGCCTTCTTGGTTCACAATCGCGACATTTACGTGCGCTGTGATGATTCCGTTGTTCGGGTGGACCATAGACCACTGACCATCGACAGTGAAACGAACGATACAGTCCATCGTCCATCGTCAACGGTCTACCTTCGTCGCAGTCGCGGATATGCGCCTTATCCCATTCAACTGCCGATCGATGTCAGACCGACACTGGCGGTCGGTGGTGATTTGAAGAATACGTTCTCTCTGGCTCGTGCTCAACATGCATTTATCAGCCCGCACATGGGAGATACGGAAAACCCTGAAACTATACAATCATTTGAGAAGGGCATCGGGCATCTCTCGCACATCCTTCATGTCCAACCGGAGTTGATCGCGCACGATCTACGTACGGATTCCCTTGCCACTGAATATGCTGCAGCCTCGACGCTTGAAATCCCACACGTTGGAGTCCAGCATCATCACGCACATATTGTCTCATGCATGGTGGACAACGGCCTGGCTGACCGACGCGTGATCGGAATTTCCTTCGATGGGGCGGGATATGGGACTGACGGCATGATCTGGGGCGGGGAGGTCATTCTCGCATCTTTCGCGGACTTTGAACGCTTCGCACACCTCGAATATTTGCCCATTCCAAATGGAGATTCGGCCAGTCGTGCTCCATGGAGCATTGCCGCCTCATTTGCTTATTCTCTTGGTATTGATATTGGCGATCTGCCGTTCATCCAACACAGGGATTGGCAGATGCCATGTGTTGAACGGAATGGCAATGCACTGCTCACCTCCTCGATGAGTTACCTCTTCGACGCGGTCGCCGGCCTGATCGGCGCGCGGAACGATTCCACGTACGCAGCTCAAGCTGCCGTTGAACTTGAAGTATTGGCGAAGCCGTTTGTTTCGACGGCGAAGTCCTATCCATATGTGATCGATAAAGATGGGATCATTCTGCTAAAGGACTTGTTGAATGCGATCGTTCAAGATGTAGGCGCGGGCAGGCCTGCTGAAATGATCGCGGCCTGCTTTCACAGGACAATCGTCGATATTGCAATTGATATCTGCCGACGGGCGCGCGAATCAACGGGACTGAACGAGGTCGCGTTGTCTGGTGACCTATGGCAAAACCAAATCCTGTTGGAGCTTGTTCGTGAAGGATTAAAGCGCGCAGGGTTTGTTGTGTATTTCCATCAACAGATTCCCACCAATGATGAGGGATTGGCATTGGGACAGGTAGTGATCGCAAATTGTTCCATTGGAATGCAGGAAATTGCTTCCAGCAATTTGAACGGCAAGCCGTCCAGTTCAAAAATCACGCAGCAAGACCATTAACTATTTGCCTTCGTTTCCATCGTCCTAAAGAAAAACTCCGCCCGGATTTGTCCGGACGGAGCTTTTGATGGTCGAGACTTATAGTGTTGCAGGCTCTGTGACCTTTACATGTACTTTTTCATGTTCTTCTTCAATCAGTGTGTGGTCAACAACTCTCAAATATTTCACGCCGAGTGAGAAGGCCGTACATCCATATGCGATAATTGCCGCACCGGCCAGGATCTCGATCAATGATGGACGATAGTTTGTATATGTGATGGCCTGATCGGCTATATAAGGCATGAGAACCAGCTGACCTGTGATATTTGTGTCCCAACGGAAGGCGACCACACCCACTGCCACCAGGAAGAGGGCCAGCATGCGCGAGAAACGGTTAATACGAGTCGGCTTGTACAGCAACAGGATCATCGGCACGATCATTCCAAAGAGCATTTCAACAATCCAAAAGTTGAAAGCGAAAGGGCCCTTCGTCAGGAAGTGCAGGCCTTCACTTCGACCCGGGTCGTACGTATAGGTGGTTGCCAGGGCATCCCATGCACGGAAGTAGAAGTATCCGATCAAGAGGTAGCCCACGAACTGTGCAACGCGTTCGATCAATACATCGTTGATCTTTGCCTTGCGTGTCAACCGTGCGGAGAGCATGGTGGCAAAGAGCGTCAGTGAAATGCCGCCGACAATGGCGGAGAACATGAACAAAACTGACATCTCAGGCTTGAACCAGAATGGTCGAGCTTTGATCACGCCATACGTCGCGCCGAGGGATGATTGGTGCAGGCTCGAGAGTCCCAGACCGATGATGGCAAGGATCGGTGCATAGTGATGCACATGTTCCATCATTGCAGCAATCCGTGGAAGGCGTTTGCGCAGCCACTCAAGATTGGCAATGATTGGCATGGCCTCAAGCAATAATACTGTGAGATAAAGGATCACACACATCGTCACTTCCCAGAGCAGGGAATGTACGTTCCAATAGATCATTGAATGCCAGAAGCGTTCAGGCTTGCCAATATCGAGGATCAGCGCCAGGGTTGCCATGGTGTAGCCAATCAGCCCAACAAACGTCGCTGTGCGCGCAATGGGTTGGAAACGCTTCAGGCCGAAAAGATATACTCCGGCACACAGGCTAAACGCTCCGGCTCCCAGGGCGATGGAGGAGAGATCGATTGTGATCCACAATCCCCACGGAACACGGTCAGTGAGATTTGTAATCCCCAATCCTTTCCAGAAAACCATGATGCCAGAGATGGCGCCACTCAACAGGATGATACCCATCACACCCAGCCAGACGGTCCATGGAGTGAGAAATTTGGAGCGCAAGTTGTTCAACATGGCTACGCCTCCTTCGCAGGGACAGCTGGGATGTAGTAGACGCGCGGTCCTGTGCCGAGGTTTTCGCGCAGGCGATAAGACGGGTTCTCGTGCAGTGCCTTGCTCACATTCGATTCGGGATCATTGAGATCCCCGAACATGCGTGCTCCGGTAGGGCATATGACAACGCAGGCAGGGGTCGCATCTGCATCCACGCCGGGTATAAGTCCCAGTGATAGCCCGCGGTCAATGCGCTGATAACAAAAGGAGCATTTTTCAGGCACGCCGCGTGGACGCCGTTCAACCTCGGGGTTTCCCCATTCAGGTACCGCAGGATTATCGCCTGTGAATTTTTCCCAGTTGAATGAACGTGCATTATATGGGCACGCAATCTGGCAATAACGGCAACCGATACAGCGATCATAGTCCATCATCACGATGCCATCGTCCCGATAATAGGAAGCCTTTACCGGGCAGACTTCCACGCAGGGGGCTTTTTCACAGTGCATGCATGGGCGCGGCACATAGACCTGCATATCACCGACTTTGCCATCTTCAAGGACTTTGTTCCATTGGATCTCAGGATTGACATCATTATGGGCCTGACAGGCTAGTGTGCAGTAATTGCAGCCTGTGCATTTCGACTGGTCGATGACCATCGCCCATTGATGCTTTCCCTTGGGCGCACCGCTTGATGCCTTCGTTGAGACGGCGTGTGTACCTGCAGCGACTGCAACACCGACAGCAGTCAATTTCAGGAATTCGCGCCGGTTGATATTCTGCTTAGCCATTGTCATCCTCCCGGTTATGCTTCAGCGTGCGTTGATACCAACGTTCGAGCCACGGAGCCAGCACCATGCCGCCGGCCAGACCAAGCAAGCCAGCCAGGGCTGAGAATCCAACCGGGCTGACCGGCTCAGGTTCTGCCGTCACGGAAGCTTGTGTCGCGTCGATGGTGGTTGGTACAGCAACAGGAGCGGATGTCCCGCTGACCGCTGATGCCGATTTGCTATGCATTTGCTCAGCGTGACAGGTGTTGCACGAATCGAGGCTGGCGTTGAAGGAGTGATCGGGCACAGTATGTGCAGCGCGGTCTGTATTTTCAATATGGTTCACATGGCAATCCACACACGTAACACCCTTTTGATTGTGGATCGTGTACGGAAAATCCATGCTGTGTTCCTGGTGGCAGTTGATGCACAATGCAGAGACATCGTCCGTGGTTTCTCCGGTTCGAGGACCGGCGATCTTCTTCAAGGAAGCACTATGAGGATCATGGCAGGTGGCGCAATCCATGCCGCGTTGGTAATGTGTGCTCACTTTCCAATCCTGCCAGCCGAAACGAGTATCACTGTGGCAGCGCCCACATAGGTCTGGAGAGCGATTAATTGGCATGGGAGTCTTTGGGTGATCGGCAGGGGCTGGACCATGACATGCCTCGCAGGTTACACCGTCGACTTTGTAGGTTGCGGTTGCAGGATCGTAACCGGTTGTATGGCAAACCAGACAGGCGCCAGGCTTGCCTTGTTTTGTCCATTCGTCTACAAAAACTGGATCCGTTCCAGCTTTGCCGTGGGCACCACTTTCCCAAGCCATCTGAAACTCGGTATGACAAACCGCACAATTTGTTGTCATATTGGAAGAAGCTGCCGCAGGTGGATTGCCCTCCTGCGCGTTGGCTACAATCAATGTAACGCCCGCAGCAAGCAGGGCGAACATGATGGCAATCAAAATACGTTCGATGCGAGAGGTCATTGTTTACAATCTCCTTGTTTCGGGTTTCAATGTGGGAACGGGCGCCTCCGTGAAGACCTGGCATGAAAGACATTCTTCGTTCAGATAACCGTTGGGCAAACGGTAGACCTGCCAGCAGGGCAATTTGGATCTGTATGCATCACAGTTCTCAATTTGCTGAGGCCCGCAGCCTTTGATCTTCCAGCATTCAGGCTTATTTACACTCTGTGGGTAGAGTTCTGCCTCTGCTTGCCAGCGCTGATCGAGTTCTCGCAGAATCACAATAAGCAGGATCGTCCCTGCAATTGGAATAGCCAGGCGTACCAGCAGACCGGCTATTAAATATAGGAAAGACGCAAGGGTATCCATAATTTTCTCAGTTCTTAAACCAATATTGAATTTCCCGATAACGTACCCATTCGCCGATGACAATCAGCAAGCCAAACGGAATGACTACTCTAACCAGGAAGAACAGGGCAAATGCGATGGCATTCATGGGATTCTCCTTTCATTCATTCACTCTCAGTGTATGAGAAATGGGTTAAAAAGAGAATTCGGCGGACTCCCAATCTTTGGATTGGCGGTTCATCCTACGCCGCGACCTGATTTTTGGGTAAATTACTGATTCCCACCCCATAGGTAGACCTATTTGATCCCAGCAATATAGGGCATTTCCCCCATGCAATTTAATGTTTCTCTCAAAAAATGTTATATAATCTATTAGGACTTATCTTATCAAGTCGATTACATTCATCTACTAGTGGGGTGACATACGTTATGCACACTGAATTTACTTTAGATTAACATAAAGGGGAGATTAAGAGTCGCCTAAAAAATCTCAATATCTCGGAGGAGGTGCCTTCTATCAAAGAACATAACAACACTTTCATCGACACTCATTGAAAGGAGAATATATCGCAAATGTCAATGAAAAAAAGTTTGGTGCTTCTCGGAACAGTCCTTTTGCTGGCAGTTATCCTGGCTGCATGCGGTGGGGCGCCCCAACCACCAACATCAACCACAGCCCCAACCGCTGCCCCTACTCAGGCACCTGTTGCTACTGAAGCCCCGGTAGTTGTGCCGTTCCTGGATGTGTGGAAGGCCTCTGGCCACGACAATGTGACCGGTCAACAGTTCCGCCACTGGGACGATGCCACCGCGAACCCGGATGGTGTTCCGATTGCCTGCGCCAAGTGCCATACTAGCGCTGGCTTTGTTGATTTTGCCGCAGATGGCAAAGTGGATAATGCGGTTCCCGCCAAGGATGCTCAGGGCATCACCTGCGCCGCCTGCCACAGTCCTGAAGCGATGGCCCTCACCTCGGCGACCTTCCCTTCCGGCAAAGTTGTTGAGGCGTCCGAAGAAGGCGAAGCTCGTTGTATGACCTGCCACCAGGGACGCGAGTCCAAAGTCAGCGTTGATAAGCAGATCGCTGATTTCAGCGCCACTGATCCTGACAAGGTCGTCGCGCAAATCCCAGACCCCAATGATGCGACCAAGAAATTGACCTTCGGCTTCCTCAACGTGCACTACTTTGCCGCGGGTGCCACCCTCTATGGCTCGCAGGCCCAGATGGGTTACGAATATGATGGCAAGGTCTACGATCCCAAGTTCCGACACGTACCTGAATTCGATACCTGTATCGCCTGCCATGATCAGCACGCGACCAAGGTTCGTGTCGAGAAATGCGCGGAATGTCATCAAGGTGTAAAGACCGTTGAGGATCTGAAGAACAACCGCGAGAACGGGTCTCTCGAGGACTACAATGGTAACGGTGACGTCAAAGAAGGCATTTACTATGAACTCAAGGGTCTACAGGAAGCTCTCTACACCCAAATCCAGGTTTATGCCAAGGATAAAGGCGGATCACCGATTGTTTACTCAGCAGATGCCTATCCGTATTTCTTCACAGACACAAATGGCAATGGTCAGGCCGATCCGGATGAAGCTGCTTTTCCGAATGCTTATAAGACCTGGACTCCTCGTCTGTTGAAGGCTGCCTATAACTACCAGGCGTCTGTCAAGGATCCTGGCGCTTTCGCCCATAATGCCAAGTACATCATTGAACTGGTCTACGATTCGATCGAAGATCTGGGTGGTGATGTAAGTAAGTTCGCTCGTGACGATGCCGGTCACTTTGCTGGAAACACCGAACCATTCCGTCACTGGGATGCGCAGGGTGAAGTCCCAGCCAGCTGCGCCAAGTGTCATAGTGCTGGTGGTCTGCCTCAGTATATTCACAACAATGGAACGCTCGTTGTTGTTAAGACTGGTGCCCAGATTACCGGCGTGGTTGCTCAACCAGTGGCCAATGGCTTCATGTGCACAACTTGCCACGATGCAGCCAATTGGCCCAATCGTTACGCGGTGACTAACGTGCCTTTCCCCTCGGGTGTCTCATTGACCTTCAGTACTGAAAAAGATGCTGATGGCAATTTGAAGCCAGTAGATGCAAATCTGTGTATTGAATGTCACCAGGGACGTGAGTCCACGGTAACGGTCAACAATTACCTCAACGGCAAAGATCTGGATACAGCTGATCCAAAGATTAGCTTCAAGAATGTCCACTATTTTGCTGCTGGTGCAACTTTGTTTGGTGACGCCGCAAAGGGTGCCTATCAGTACGATAAGCAAACCTATGCGGGCCAGAATGTTACTCACCCGTTGAACAAGTGTACTGACTGCCATGACGTCCATGCCTTGACTGTCAAGACTGATGCTTGCAAAACATGCCATACCAATGTGAACGGTATCGCGGATCTGGAAAACATTCGCTTCAATACTGACACAACGGACTGGAATGGCAATGGCGATACAACAGAAGGTATTTTCACGGAAATCGATACTTTCCGCACTGACCTGTTTGCCGCCATTCAAAGCTATGCCGAAACAAAGGCTGGTACGCCGATAATATATGATCCCAATTCCTATCCATACTTCTTTGTGGATGCGAACAAGGATGGCAAGCCCGATACCAATGACAAAGGTGCTCTCGTTGGATATAACGCATGGACTCCTCGTCTATTGAAAGCTGCCTACAACTATCAGTATTCGATCAAGGATCCCGGTGCGTTCGCACACAATCCAATGTATGTGATGCAGTTCCTGTACGACTCAACCAAGGATCTTGGTGGTGATGTGAGCAAGCTCACTCGCCCTGAGGTCGCTGCTAAGTAGTTCGATCCGAGTACTGGGGAATTAATATGATGACGGGCGCTGGTGCGCCCGTCATTTTTTACTTGTCATTGCGAGCCGCTGTAGTTTGGCGGCGAAGCAATCTTCTGCTTATAGCAGAAAAAGTATTTTGTTTTTACGCTTTGATAATCCCTTTACGAATCGCATAACGGACTAACTCAGAACGCGAGTGAAGATTCAATTTTCGCATGATGTTTTCGCGGTGACGCGCGACGGTCTTGGGGGAAATCACAAGAGCTATGGCAATCTCCTCATTATTTGCGCCTTCTGCAAGAAAAGTTAGCACTTCCTGTTCACGGTCTGTCAAATCGGATTGTGCAAGCTCACCGGCAGGTCGCCCTCCGCTCAGAAAATCGCGTACCAGTAATTTGGCCAGGGATGGATAAAGATAGACCTGCCCAGTTGCAGCTGCCCGGATGGCGGTAATCAATTCTTCCGGTGCTGCACGCTTTGGTACATAACCCGTTGCACCTGCCTCCAGCATCTTGAAAAAATACTCTTCATCTTCGTGGATGGTCAATGCGACAATGGCAACGTCCGGGTAGCGTTTCTTGATCTCGCGCGTGGCATCGATCCCGGAGAGATCGGGTAAGCCAATATCCATCAGGATGACGTTAGGTTTGACGCGCATGGTCGTTTCAATTGCTTCGCGGGCCGAAGAAGCTTCACCAATGATCTCGATATCACGTTCATTTTCCAACAGCATTCTTAACCCTGAACGGACAACCGCATGGTCATCTACTATTAACAGGCGTGTACTCATTTTTTCACTTCCTCCTGAACGTGGAAACCTGGATGTCCGCTTGATGAGATACCGCTGTGATGATAAGGAATCCATGCCTCAACCTGCGTACCATAACCGGGACGTGATTGAACGGTTACTGTTCCACTCAACAGCGCAGCGCGTTCCTCCATTCCGGCCAAACCAAGGGATGGACGGTTTGTAAGCCGTTGTTGGACCTGGTCCCGATCAAAACCAATCCCGTTATCAAACACGCTGATCTGTACGCCTTTTTCCTCGAAATGCAAATGGATATTTACATGAGTTGCCTGTGAGTGTTTGATGATGTTATTTAGACTTTCCTGAACAATGCGGAAGGTCGTGATCTTCATGGCATCATCCAGTTCACATTCCTCACCATGGATATCCACCCGGATGTTGATGGGCGAATGTTCCTGTATTTTTGCCGAATACCAGCGTACCGCGGCGGAAAGGCCCAGGTCATCCAGATGAGAGGGGCGCAAATCTGTCATCAGACGTTGCAATTCCTTTAGTGAATCGGCCGTCAGCGCTTCAAGTTTGTGGAGGGTGTTTAATGCATCCTTGTTGCGGGCACTTAATCTTCCCGATAGACCGCGCAACCCCATGCCAATGGCCGTCAGGGATTGGCCGGTTTCATCATGCAGGTCGCGGGCAATACGCTGACGTTCCGCCTCCTGCGCTGCGACCACGCTCCGGAACAGTTCGGCTCGCATGGTTTCGCGTTGCTGGGATTGTTCAAGTTGTGCGGCCTGCAATTCAGTAATTTTGCGTTCTGTTTCCACCTGGAAGGCACGTAGAAATCGGATAACAAACACCGCCGCGGCGACAGCTGTCACAGCACGGAACATCTGGATCGGAAAACCAAAGATCTCCTGGAACATGATCTCGTTAATATAATGCGAGAGTGTAAGCGGCGTGATTTTAGAAAAGATTTGCCCGAAAAGACCATACCAGCCAAACGTGATCGCGGCCCATAATGCATCCTGCCCGAAGCGGATGAGACCTGAACGGCGAAACGCCCGTTGCTGCACGATCAACCCAATAGCCGTCAGAACCGAGGCAGGCATTGCGAGGGTGTAGCGAGTCCATACATCCGCAGTATCCCAAAGTGTTTCACCCACATAATGTCCGCGAAAGTTATAGAGTCCGAAGACCCAGATCGCTTGAAGGCCAATGGGGATGAGAAGGATCAACCGCCGCTTGACTTCGGTGTCAGCCAGTAGAAAACTTCCAAATGCGGCGAGAGAAATAAATGAGAAGGCGAGCGTTGCCAGCTGGATTCCCCACATAATGGACAACTCAAAATTGCTGATTGGATGTCCCATAAGCACATACATTTCCATCCATTCATGCGCCGCATGGACAAGCCCAAAACCAGCCAGCGGAGGCAGCGCCCGGCGCAACCGAACATCCGATGCCCGTCCGCCTTCGATGGCCACAAGCAGACCCATGCTAAAAAAAGCAAGGCCATAAATGAAGTAGATGGGAACGATGTAGGGTACGCCAAGGATCACAATTTGCTTCGTTCTTTGTAAAACCTTCGCAAGGTCTTAAACTTTCAACTTGCTCCCGCATGTGCGACAGAAACGGTCACCTGCGTTTGCACGTGCGCCGCATTCATGACAATATGCCTGCTCTTCGCCGGCTTCCTGGTTCTTGCCCGAGCGCCGTCGTTGACGCGGGCTCCGTTCAGTTGCCTGCGTGGAACGCCAGTAAAAATATAAAGCCAGGCCGATCAATGCCAGCCCAAAACCACCAATGATCCAGGGTAAATTATCAATGGAGACGCGGCCCTCAGTGTTGGGACCAATCGGCGCGGATGGCTGTACGTTTGAGTTATTCCCCTGTTTGGTCACCGTTTCGGACTCGCGTTCATAATTTATCTTGAACTCATAAGACTGTCCCATCCGCAAGCTGCCGTGCTTGACAATACCCACCAATTGCGATCCATCTTTTGATGTGGTTGTACTGGAAAAGATTGGTTCTGCAACAATATTCGTACTATCTGTTGGAAGCAGAACAGTCACATTAAATTCGTTTACGCTGTAGTCGCCATACCAACTGAACGAAAATGACCGCTGGTTTCCGTTGTGTGTCAGGGGCTGGTAATATTCAATCCGATATGGGGCATACGATTGAATGTTCAACGTCACTGCCTGCCAATCACCTTGCTTCTCGGGACCTGTGAAATCTGTGTTGATCATGTTGCCATCCCCTCCCGTATAGGCAACAGCGGTGAGGTTTCCCTCCTTTGGGAAACGCACCTTCACCTGCACCGGCAAAGGTGTACTTTCATCTACTGTAAATTGATGAATTATTAACATGCTGGGCTGATCGTATTCAGACCAAAGCTCCACATTTACGGATTTTAATTTTATTCCGCCCTCTGCGCCCACATTGGAAGGGAATAACAGTAACCCAGGGAGCAGGATAAAGATAAGCCACTTGCGCATGAGTGGACCTCCAAAGCTTAAGATTCTCTTGCCGCTCTTCTTTGGCTGTTGATACGGCACTCTGTAATCTTATCATGCAATGAATTTGAATTAATACAACAAAACACACCAACTTAGTGGAAGAATGTCATTCCCTCTCGTGCCGCAACAGGATGAAATTGCAGTGCACCTTCAAAAATTGTCAGCCGAAATCCAATGCAATACACTACCAAGCAGCAAAGTGGCGGTGCTATTCGCCAACTGCTGCCTTCACTAATTGCCAGCAGGCCCAATTGGCGGGCGTTGCAATTTGATGCTTCTCCCCATATTTCACCACGGCGCCACATATCGAATCGATCTCAGTCGGCGCGCCTCGTAATACATCCTGCAACATGGACGAGTGATTGGCAGCCGTTTTACGCGCTACATCTTCGACAGCAATCACCGGATCACCAAATGGCAGATTTACTTTTTCGGCAATTGCCACTTGTGTGGTTTCGCGGGCCAGTATTCCCATCAGTTCACGGGCAGATGGGCGCTCCAATAATTCACCGTTTTTGACTCGCAGCAACGCGGTTAAGGGATTAATGGCTGAATTAATGACGAGTTTTCCCCAGATCAGAGATAGAGCATCATCCACGATTTGTACATCAAAATTGGCGGATTTCAACACCGCCTCCAGCGGACCGAGCGCCGGATTCTGTTCAATGGAAATGGGACCTTCGCCTCCGGCTTTTACGACTCCCGCGCCGACCAGAGTCGCTCCAACAGTGGTCACGCCCAAGGCAACGCGATTCAAGCCCAGGCTTTGAATGAGCGTTTCGCGATTGCCAAGTCCATTTTGCAGAGTGACAGCGAGTCCATCCCCCGCGAGACATTCTTCCAATTGTCTCGCGGCGCGTTCTGTCTGCCAGGCTTTGACAAGCACCAGCGCGTATTTGACTCCAATACATTCACGTGGATCATCAGTCGCAGAAATATCGAATTGATGCTCGTGGCCGTTTGAATCAACAAACCGAATACCGTTCCTGCGGATTGCATCCAGTCCCTCTTTCCATGTGCCCAATATCATAGCGTGGTGTCCCGCCTGAGCCAGCCGCGCTGCGAAGAGGCTGCCTAACGCGCCGGTACCAACGATCAAGATACTCATGTCAATCGGGAAGTACGGATTACGCAATACGTATTGCGTAATCCGTAAAAGTCTTTAACGCAAATCTTCCAATAACGCATTCCACTCTTTGTCATCCATCTCTACAGTATGTTCCTGCGCCGGGAAGCGCTTCGTCTCCACATCTTCTATGTAATCGGCAAATGCCTTTTGCATCTCGTGATGGAAGTCTGCATATTTCCTGACGAACTTGGGAGTGAAGCGATCAAAGAGTCCGAGAAGGTCGTGCGTGACCAGAACCTGTCCGTCACAGCCTGCGCCAGCGCCGATACCAATGGTGGGGATGGAAATCTTCCTGGAGATCAACTCCGCCAACCGCGCAGGGACTGATTCAAGCACTATGCTGAAACAGCCCGCCTCTTCGAGAATCAGCGCATCTTCCACGAGTCGTTTTGCTGCGATGGCAGTTTTGCCCTGGGCACGGAACCCACCCAATTGGTTGACGGATTGTGGGGTCAGCCCAATGTGTCCCATGACGGGAATTCCTGCCCTGGTGATCGAGCGGACCGCATCCGCACGTTCGCGTCCGCCTTCGAGCTTGACCGCATCCATGCCACCCTCTTGCAGGAAGCGCCCGGCATTGCGTGTCGCTTCTTCGACTGACACTTGATAGGACATGAACGGCATATCTCCGATAAGCATTGCGCTTTTTGCGCCGCGTGCCACAGCCCGCGAGTGATGGAGCATTTCCTCCATGGTCACTGGAAGTGTATTCTCATAACCGAGAACCACCATCGCAAGTGAATCACCGACCAGGATGGAATCGATCCCGGCCCTATCCACTGCCAGGGCGGTAGGATAGTCATATGCGGTGAGCATGGTGATCGGTTCGCCATGCTCCTTTTTCTGACGAAATGCAAGCGTGGTGACTTTTTTGCGCGTCGTAGGCGCATTGGTGGTAATTGGTGCTGGTGTAGACATAGGTATCCTCCGAATGGTAGGAGCCGTTTGTGTTGCGGCGAGTCGTTCCCCTTCTTTGCCGCGACTTTGACAGCTGCGAAATTTTTCCGTCGCGTTCCCACGGATACGCGCGGTAGCTGCATTATTCCACAAAATCCATTTTTAAGACATGGTGAATTTAATAAATCTTTCCCGCGAAACTCCTCTTGAAGATTGGAATCAGGCGATGAGAAGCAGTATAATGATTTAAGCATAAATCCGTTATTGTGAACGAGGACAATAACCTACACACAGGAGGCTTGTCATGAGAAGGATGTTTGGCTTTTTGATCGGCATCGCGGTCGGGGGGTTGGTTGGCGGGTCCATCGCTCTCCTGCTGGCACCGGAAGCCGGCGAGGCATTACGCAGTCAACTGCGCGAGCGCGGACAGAACTTCTTCAGTGATGTCCGCCATGCAGCCGACGAGCGTCGCATCGAACTGCGCCAGAGACTGGAAGACCTGCGCGCGCCGCGCGAAGAAATGTAAAAGATGGAATCGTTTCACTGTTCAGGCCTGCGGCAATGGTCGCAGGCTTTTTGATTCCCTTGACAGGTGCAGATTCAGGACTAAAATTTAATTCGATAAGTATCGAATTAAATAGAAGAGAGTAAAAATGGATAGAGAACCTGAAATGATGTCATTTGTCAAAGCCCTGGCTTCAGCAGACCGGTTGCGCATCATCGGCGTGCTGGTCCGCGGTAAGGCTGGACAGGCCGATATTGCGGAACAGTTGCATCTCCCCGTGCGCGAAGTGTCCAATCATGTGGCTTTCCTCACCGAGGTGGGAATCCTGCACGAAGAGGACGGAATTTACGATCTGGATGAGAAGGCCGTTGAATCCTTTGCGCGGGGACAGTTCGAAGGAAAGCGTCCTGCCTTTCAATCCAACGCGGAAGAGCCCGATGATGTCCGCAAGGTATTGAAGAATTACATGAACGCGGATGGTACTCTCAAGCAAATACCGCCGATGGGAAACAAACTACTCATTGTCTTGAATTTCATCGTGGATGCCTTCGCTTTTGATACGAACTATACCGAAAAGGAAGTGAATACCATCCTGCGTCGTTTTCATCTCGATACCGCTGCCTTGCGTCGTTATCTGGTGGATAACGGGCTGATGGCACGTGAGGGCGATGGGACGCGCTATTGGAGGGCGAAATGAGCGAAGAACTCCTGACCTTCTTCAAGGCGCTTGCGGATTCCAATCGTCTCAAGATCGTCGGCTTGCTGGCGGAAAAACCCTACAGTGTGGAGGAACTGGCCGAATTGTTGAAGCTCAAGCCTTCCACAGTGTCGCATCATCTGTCACGGCTGGCAGAAGCCGGGCTGGTTCGTGCACACTCTGAAAGTTATTACAATGTGTATCGGCTGGATCAAGCTGTGTTACAGGAAAAAGCGCGTACGATGTTTTCAGAAGGCGAACTCTCCAATGTCGCTGCCGAAGTGGACGCGGATGCTTATGACAAGAAAGTAATCAGGGATTATGCGCGACGCGACGGAAGCCTGAAAACACTACCCTCCCAGCGTAAAAAACTGGAAGCGATCCTTCGTTATGTTGTGCAGGCATTCGATGTTGGAAAACGATATAGCGAAAAGCAGGTCAACGAAACCCTTGGCCGTTATCACAGCGATACGGCAACCCTGCGTCGCGAACTCGTTGGATTTGGTTTAATGCAGCGCGAAGGCGGGGGAGGAGACTATTGGAGAGTATAACCCGTCATTGCGAGGAGTGGAACGACGAAGCAATCTTCCGTTGAGTATATCTGGTGGAAGATTGCTTCGCTCCGCTCGCAATGACGATAAGATTACTTCTTTCCCATCTGTTCCCGGTTCACCAAGCCCCGTTGCCACGCATATACGGCAACCTGTGTCCGGTCGGCGAGATGCAATTTGCTCAGGATGTTGCTGACGTGACCCTTGACCGTATATTCACTGATCACGAGCTTTTCGGCAATCTGGCTGTTGGTCATGCCATTTGCGATCAGTCGCAGCACATCCAGCTCGCGTTCGGTTAACTCGGTGAAGAGTGGCTGCTCGTCGCTGTTATCACTGCGGATATTTTGCAGCACGCGCGCTGCCACCAGCGGATGCAGAGTCACTTCCTTTTGGGCGGCGCGACGCAAAACATCGACAAGTTTTTCCATCTTCATATCCTTCAGAATATAGGAGATCGCGCCTGCCTTCAATGCCGGGAAAATATGCACATCTTCATGATAGGAAGTCAGCACCACCACCTGTGTGCGTGGACTGATCTGCTTGATGCGCCGCGTGGTCTCCACACCGTCCATGCCGGGCATGATCAAATCCAGCAGGACGATATCGGGGATATGTTCCGAAACGAGTTTTACGGCATCCTCGCCGGAAGCCGCCTCGCCGACCACTTGAAATTCCTTCACCGTCCCAAGGTAGGCACGGATTCCGCTCCGCACCACCTCATGATCATCCACGATCAGGATGCTTATACGGTTGTTATGATTGTTATTAGCCATCACCGCCTCCTTCTCAGCCTTTGGATGGGACCTGGACCAGCAGTCTGGTGCCATGCCCGGGCGCGCTCTGGATCTGCACCGTGCCGTGGACACTGCTGATGCGTTCGCGTATGGAACGCAATCCCATGCCGTGTGATTTTGAATTGGTATCGAATCCGCATCCATCGTCCGATACCGAAAGTTGAACTGCATCGTCATTGTACACCAGCGACATATCCACGCGACGTGCGTGACTGTGTCGGGCGATGTTTGCCAGAGCCTCCTGGGTGATCCGATAAATTGCCTGCTCCACCTCAAGTGGGAATCGCCGCTCGTAACGGGAAACAAATTGCACGGTCATGTCATTGCGGTTTTCCCACTCGAAGATATATTCGCGCATGACTGCGGCCAATCCCTTTTCCTGAAGGGCAATTGGATAGATTTCCTGGACCAGGAACGTTAATTCCTGGATCACATCACTGACAAGGTTCTCTGCCTCGGAGAGATGTATGCCTGCCGAGTTCTCATGTCCATTGAGGATGCCCCTGGCCGTACCGAGTTGGGCAAGGGCCGCGAAGGCTTTTTGTTTAGCACTATCGTGAAGGTCACGGGCCAGGCGGTTACGCTCCTCCATGACCGCGAGATCCTTTGTCTGCTCAAAGAGTTCCATGTTCGCAATGGAGATGGAAGCGCGGTGCGTCAAGGCGGAGAACAAACGCATCGTATCATCGCCGATCAAATTCGGCTGCGTAAAGCCCACGTTGAAGACCCCCACTACTTTATGATCCACGACGATTGGCAGATGCACAAAGGAGCGAATACCCTCTGCAAGGATCGCGGCGCGCACGTCCGGGCGAAAACTATCGGGCTCAATTTGCCGGACAATGGCAGGTTTGCCGGTCTCCAGCACTTTCCCCACAACGCCTTCACCCTTTGCAAATTCCATTACTTTAAGAGTCTCAGGTGCAAAGCCATGACTGACGCGCGGTACCACTTTTGTTTGTTTTTCATCCCACGCGAAAACGATGCTACGGTCTGCGTGGAGCATATCCACGGCCACATCGACCAGTGTTTGAAACACCTGGTTTAAACTGACATTGCGGAGGATTCTTTCATCAGCCTCGTAAAGAGCCTGTATTTCCTGATTCCGTGTTTCGAGCGCGCTCGTTCGTTCCCGGACGAGACGCTCCAGTTGGCGGTTGCGGTCCTGGATGGATCGGGTGCGCAATCTGACTCCACTCAGGACAATTGTTACCAGTGTCAATCCCATCAAGATCTGGAACCACAATGTCTGCCAGAATGGAGGAATGACCTCGACGTTGATGCGGACGGGGGATGCGTTCCAGACCCCATCGCTGTTTGTCCCTTTGAGTAGAAGCGTATAATCCCCGCCGGGCAGGTTGGTGTAACGGCCGTTGCGTTTGGTTTCGATGAAGTGCCAATTCGTATCGAAGCCTTCGAGCATATAGGCATACTGATTCTTATTGGGCTGGTTGTAACTCAATGCGGCGAACTCGAATTCAAGTGAATCCTGCGGCCATTTTAGAGTCAGAGCTTTCGTGGTTTCCACGCTTGAATTGACGGCAATGGGTTTGTCATCTTGTGTGAGAGATGTAAGCGTAACCTGAGGCACATAGGAATTGTCGGTAATGTTCAACGGCTGAAAGACCGTCAATCCATTGATACCTCCGAAGTAAAACTCACCATCCCTGCCCTTCGCGTATGCAGTGGAATTGAACTCATTGCTCTGCAGGCCATCACCTTCATCAAAATTACGGAACGTCTTTGTTTCTGGGTTGAAGCGTGAGATGCCAAAGTTCGTGCTCATCCATAAATTGCCTTTGAAGTCTTCCAGGATCCCGTATACGACGCCATTGGGCAGACCATCTCTTTCAAGATAGTAGGTGAATGAGTCTGTTTCGGGGTGATAAAGATTCAGACCACCGCCAAATGTGCCAATCCAGATGCGTCCTTTTGCATCTTCATAAATGGACTGGATCGAGTCGTTGCTGATGGATGTCTTATCTTTTGAATCATAGCGATAACGGATGAATTTTCCCGTCTTTGGGTCGAACTTGTTCAAGCCGTTATAGAAGGTGCCGATCCATAAATTCCCCTGACGATCTTCCAAAATGGAGTTGACGTAGGTGCCGCTCAAGCTGTTGGGATCTTCTACTTTTGGGCTGTAATGCACGAAACGATTCGTCCGGCGGTCCATGCGATCCAAACCTGCGGCTGTACCAACCCACACATTGTTATCATGATCCACATAGACCTTGTAGACACGGTTCGCGCTCAAACTTGCCGGATTATCGGGGTTGCGCTGGTAATGCTTGAACGTAAGGGAACCGCGGTCAAGGCGGTCGAGCCCATTCCCGGTCCCCACCCAGAGTGTTTGATCCAGGTCCTCCGTGATGGAAAGAATCTCGTCAGAGTTGATACTGTTCGGCTTGCTTGGGCCGCTGTGATAATGAATGACCTGGTTGGTTGCTATAGTGAGGCGGTTCAATCCTTCGTTGAAGGTGCCGACCCATACATAACCTTCGGAATCGACAAAGATGGGCGAGATCAGGTTTGAGCTGAGGGAATTCGCCTCTCTCGGGTCGTGGCGGTAATAGGCAAACTTATCTCGCTCGCGGTCATATTTGTTAACACCGCCTCCATATGTGCCAAACCATAAAACTCCGCCGCGATCCTCATAAATGGAGATGATGTGATCGTAACTCAGGCTTTTGGCGTACGTGGGATCGTTCCAGTAATGGATAAAGCTGGTACCCGCTTCATTCAGACGATCCAGTCCATTCTCGGTGCCAACCCACAGATTACCGGTGCTATCCACCTGCAGTGCATTGATCATATCGTTGGAAATACTCTTCTCATTTCGATCCGAATGGAGAAACCGTTCGAAATTGCCGGTCTCGGGTTCGAGCTTGTTCAAGCCGCTGCGAGTACCGATCCAGAGTGTGTTGTTTTTGCCTTGAGTGATGGTAGTAATGGAATCGTTGCTGATGGTATTCGCGATATCCGGGCTGGACTGATACGGGCTAAAGATGTTGCTTTGCGGGTCGAAGCGATTGAGACCACCCGTGCTTGTGCCAATCCAGAAACTGCCGCGCGTGTCCTGATAAATGGCCGTGATACTCTTACCCGTGATGCCCTCCTGTTTTGAAGGTTTGTAGGCATAGTGGGTAAACGTATTCGTGCTGCGGTTCATCAGGTCGAGTCCGCTTTGTGTGCCCACCCAGAGTCTGTCATCCTTGTCCAGATAAATGACGTTCACGTGATTGTCGTTCAGACTCGCTACATTGGTTTCATCGTGCAGGTAACGCGTAAAGTTCTCTGTACCGGGGTCGTAGCGGTTCAAGCCGCCCTGTTGTGTCGCGATCCATAAGTAGCCATCCTTATCCTCGATGATGGAATTGATGGTACGGTCGCTAATGCTTGTCGGCACATCCGGGTCAGGTTTAAACGTGGTGAAAATATAACCATCATAGCGGTTCAATCCATCTTCGGTCCCGAACCACATGAAACCGCGGCTGTCCTGAAGAATAACACGCACGGAGCTTTGCGACAGTCCCTGCTCGATGCTGATGCGGTCAAAGCGGAGGACACAATCGCAGATCTGGGGAAGGGAGGCGGGAAGTACCCGGCGCGGGGCGGGTGGACGGCTGGT
>JBGPNQ010000013.1:0-32487 GCA_041487615.1 Anaerolineae bacterium | reverse complement strand
GGTGTTAATTCTGATGTAATTTCTAATGCGACAAGATTTAACTTTGCCGCGGCACGCGATAGGAATGAAGAGGATTCTGCCCAAGACAATACCAATGACATAGAGGATGATGATGTGGCTGACAGGTGAAGAGCAGCAACTTATTGATAGTTTCTGGGATTTGGCAGGGGAAGTTGAGCCATTCCCTAGATCGCTTGAGCGAACTATTGCTATGGCACTACCTATTGCTGTGATCAAAATGCCGCACCTTGCATTAGGCAGCATTGAAACCTGGTTAAGATCGAGACAAATTCCTTATTCGTTTAACTGTAAAAGCCGATTCGTTCGTGGATGTCTAGTTTCTTATGGTGGGAAAGGATTTATTTTTTGTGATGGTGCCGATCCATATGATGAAATCCGTTTCACTTTAGCCCACGAAGTGGGGCATTTTCTCGCTGATTACTGGTACCCAAGACAAAAAGCTGTAAGCAAATTTGGCTTAGGTATTCTTGATATATTTGATCGCATTAGAGAACCGACGATTACAGAACGAGTTCACTCTATTTTCGAAAGTACAAGAATCGGTATTATTTCAAACTTGATGGATAGAAATGATGTTAGTGATTTTGTGTGGACAGTTGAGGATAAGGCAGACAAAATCGGTTTTGGATTACTAGCACCACCCCAAGATGTTTTGAAAGGGGTAAATTTTTCTCAAAGTCAGTTCTTACAAAGGCAAGAATTCCTATCCGGAAGGCTGGTTCACTTATTTGGTTTACCTGCTTTTGCTGCAAAAGCCTATTCAAATATTTTGCTTTGCTATATTGGTAAAGGGCCTTCTTGGGCAGAAACTTTACGTACAGGGTAATTTTGTCGAACTTTTCATGTTTCTTGCGGAATGTAAAGTTAAAGGAGTAAATTTCTTATGATAGAGCCGATAGATTTTGAAATAGACCAACCGATCATAGAGCAATCTGCCAATCTTCCTGAATTTGAAGATGCGTATGGAGAGTCTCTCAATCAGACTCTTAATCTTGATACGTGGACACATGGCGAAGATCTTGTGGAAATGTATGGGCGTTTGGAGAAGGAAATTGCAGATGCGGTAACAATGGAAGACAGCTATCGGGAAACAATTCGCAAAGAAGTTTTTTCCAAGATAAAGAATAGTAGTAACGCACCTCATAACGCAGGCATATACCAAACGAAAATGGAAGATTTAGAGCGTATTCACAAAGGTTTACTTTTCAATGGTGGTGTTGAAGCATGCGACGGAACAAGTGTGATTCATGATACTTTGCCTCTTACAATAACCCAAATTGGGGTAAGCCTTGTTTCATACAATGGCAATCAAGGCACGTGGGGGCATCGGCTTTTTCGAAGAGATTTGCGTTCAAAAATATCAGATCCGGTTGAAGCGGTTCTCACCCTGTTAGAACGGCGCGAAAAACGTGAAGGGTCAGGAATGGATGGAGAGAAACTCAGCGAATTAGCGCGACGTGGCATTATGACTTTCGCTGAACGAGCAATTCTAAAAGATAAATCGCAAGCGCTTTGGAGAATGGGACATGGCAACTTAATCGCTTATGAGCTTATTACCGGTCTGTGGGCTTCAAAAAAGGAGCGAATTCAACTAAGTCTGGACTTGATTGACTGGTATGTGAACTACAAGCGATTTGTATTTGTTCCTAGTGCTCCTCGAAAACGTCACTGGTTAATGATTGGCAATGCACTAAAACCGATGGAATTTGCCATCATCCAGACATTAAAGCCCGATATCGAACATATGCTGGAAAGCGGGGGATATCGGAATGAAAGCGGGGTGAGACCACTAATGCGGGCCTTTGCTAATGAGGTTGCACCCAAGATTGTTGTTGGTTTATATCGTGTTTGGGATGCAGCACCACCTTACTTATTCTATGCACATATCGATAACGCGGAAATGGCAGCACACATTGCAATGGCAGATAGTCTTCTCCAAGAGCATCGCGGTTTTCCAATGTTGATTGACTTGGCAGATACAGTGTGTAGCGCGACTTTTGGAGACAGTTTCTTATCTTCTGTACAAACCGCGTATGCAGCAAATAGTCAGCCTTTTAAATACCTTGGTGAACGTGAAACTCGACCCCATAAGTAGGAGAGAATAATATGGATACAACAAAAAATAATATTGGCGAAGATGTTCAACCTATGAGCGATAAATTTGCCGAAGCCCTATCAGAAGAGATCGATATGGCAGGTGGTGAATTTGAGGAAGGTACGGAATTCGAAGGGGCTATCGGAAGAACGATGTATGATACGCCGACTAGTAAAGATAATACTATAACTGTATTATTACCTTCAGATAATATTGCTAATGTGCCAGCACAATCTTTGGTCCGTATTAAGAGTCGCCCTATTGACAAAGGAGGCGATAATAGGCAATATCTTGGCGCAGTTGTAGAAGGACCATTTGCTGAGCCTGATGGTTTGCGTGCTGACGCTCCTATAGTTATCACAACAACCGTTCGAGGGGCGACATTCATGCCTCGTTACCACGGTCGAGTACAAGTAGAGATTCTTGGCGAAGAAATTGATGGCATTATGGAGCCACCGCGCTTTCGTCCCCTTCCTAATAGCCCTGTCTTTGCTCTAAATGATGATGAAACTCGCAGTATGCTAGGGCTAATTAACGATTTGGAGATCGGGTTGGCAGTGGGCTTTGAGAACATGGCGGTACAAATTCCATCGAAGAAGAAATCTGTATTACCTCGCCACGTAGGCGTGTTAGGTACAACTGGCGGTGGTAAATCAACGACAGTTTCTGGGCTTATCCATGAGTTCCAACAAAAAGGTATTTTTACTCTTGTGATTGATACAGAAGGTGAGTATACAGAGATAGGCTATCCAACCGAAGATAAGACCATGCTTCGGACTTTGAAAAGGCTTGGGCGAAATCCCAGTGGTGTATCAGACCTATATGTACTTCACTTGGTGGGACGCGAAACAACAGCCACTGCTCCAACAAAAATCAGAAAGTTTCGTTTAGACTTTTCTAGGCTGTCACCTTATGCGGCGGCAGAAATTATGGATTTGAATGAAGCCCAAATAGAACGATTCTTCAAAGCTTATGATGTAGCAAAACTTGTTTTACGCGACATCAACATCTTCCCGATAAAAGGCGATGCTAAACAGGAGCAAATAGCAATTGAGATAAACGAATTTGAAACTGGCTATCCCAAATTGACTCTTTCCTACCTAATTGATATCGCCAATTTTTTCTTGGCGTCTCTTTCGAGTTCAGAGTACGAACCTTTTAATTCAGAATTTAGAGATGAGCAAGCAAAAATTGTAATTCAAAATCGGATCAAGGCAGTTAAAACCACTCACGAAAACAGTTGGAAAGCGCTTTTGGGAAAGCTGTGGATGCTCAAAAGAACAGACATTTTCGACAATTCAAAAGCCGATCCAATATCGTTTGACAAGTTGATTAAATCTGGTCGAACAGTAATCGTTGATCTCAAAGATATGGATTCAACAATTATCAAGAATTTGGTAATTTCACATATATTACGTGGCATCCAAGAGCAACAAGACTTGATTTATGAACAGTCTACAAAGAATCACGTGCCGCTAACACCTATTATGATTATCATTGAAGAAGCACATGAATTTCTCTCACGAGACAAGATCGGCAAAATGCAAAATCTGTTCGAGCAGGTAGCACGTATTGCGCGACGCGGTCGTAAGCGCTGGATTGGTCTGATGTTCGTCACCCAGTTACCTCAACATCTGCCCGATGAGGTTTTAGGGCTTATTAACAACTATATCCTCCACAAAATCACTGACTCAAACGTTATTGCTCGTCTCAAAAAAACAATCGGTGGAATTGATGAAGGATTATGGAATCGACTTCCTAACCTTGCGCCTGGGCAAGCAATTGTTTCAATGACAAGTATGTCTCGACCATTATTAGTAGCAATTCACCCAACACCTTGCCGATTACGAATGATTGAATGAGCAACATTTGAGGTCGCATGAAGACGGCGGAGTGCAAAATCAATAAGGCGAGTCTGTTGATCGAGGCGTGCAATCTGATCGACCAAATGCAGATCAGCCAGCAGAATCAGGATGTGCAGGGCGATCTGTATGAGTACTTGTTGAACAAACTGAGCGCGGCGGGGCGCAATGGACAGTTCCGCACACCGCGGCATATTATCCGCATGACATTGTCCCCGAGCGTAGCGAGTGGGGTGGTGCAGATGGTGGACCCGAAGCCCAAAGAACGGGTCGGCGACCTGGCGGGCGGCACGTGCGGGTTTCCCGTCAACGCGCACCAGTATATTTTGGAGAAGCATACGTCGGCGGGGATTTTGGAGTACGATGCCGAGGGGCTGCCGCACCATTTGATTGGCGACCTCCTTGCGAGCGAAGACCGTAAGTTCATGTCGTCTAAGAAATATTTGCGGGCGTTCGATAACGATTCAGGCATGACCATGCTGCGGATCGGGTCGATGAATCTGATGCTGCATGGGATCGAGTCGCCTCAGTTCTTTTACATGGATACGCTGTCGAAGTCGTTCGACGATGAGCGCGAGTACGACGTGATCCTGATGAACCCGCCGTTCAAGGGCGCGGTGGATAAGGGCGACGTCCATCCCAGCCTGCCAGCGGATACGACGAAGAGCGAACTGCTTTTCGTGCATTTGATCTTGCGGGCGCTGGATATGGGCGGGCGCGCGGCGGTGATCGTCCCAGACGGCGTGCTGTTCGGTTCGAGCCGCGCGCATGTGGAGCTGCGCAAGCGGCTGATCGAGGAGAACCGCCTGGACGGGGTGGTGTCGATGCCGTCGGGTGTGTTCAAGCCGTACGCGGGCGTGAGCACGGCAGTACTGTTCTTTACGCGCGGCGCGCAGACGAAGAATATATGGTTCTACGATATGGCGCACGATGGTTTTTCGCTGGATGATAAGCGCGTGGCAATTGATGAGAATGATATTCCTGATGTGGTGAATTGTTGGAATAAGAGAGCAAATAAGAAGTTCGTAGAAAGTAGAAAGTTGAGGGTGGATGAGTTGCGGACTTTGCTTGCGCCGATGAAAGAGGAAAGACGAAAGATGCAAGCGGAAATTAATCGCCTCACTTTCGACCTTGCAATTGATTCTGGTTCGAATGGCATTTCCGCCGCTGATGGCAACGTCCCGAAGGCTGGCGACATGAAAAAACGTCCCGTAGGTTTGAATGATAAAACTCAGTCGCTTGATAAAAAACCTACGGGACGGTCGTTAGCAGAAGCCTTCGGGACGGTTCAAGCAAAGTTATCTACTCTCGAATCTCAAATCTCTGCGCCGCAATCAGAATTAGACCGTCTCACCCGCCAGTTCTGGGTGACCAAGGAGCAGGTGAAAGCCAACAAGTATGATCTTTCTGCCAGTCGCTACCGTCAGGTGGACGCGGACGCCCTCTATCACGAGAAGCCGTCTGTGACATTGGAACGCCTGTCCCGTTTGGAACAGGTGATGATTAGTGAAATTGACGAACTCAAGAAGTTGCTGAAGAAATGAATATTGTTGCGCTCTCTGAATGTTGTGAATTCATAAAAGATGGCACACATAACACCCCTGAAAAAGTTAGTCGGGGTATTCCTGTTTTAAGTGCAGGCAATGTTTACGGTGGGCAATTAAGTTTTGAGACTAATCGCTTTGCTACAGAAGAAGAACTGGCTATTTTCAGAAAACGTTTGCACCCTAAAATCGGTGACGTCTTATTAACTATCGTTGGAACAATCGGCAGAGCAGCAGTTTTAACAGAAGACCAGCCTTTGATTTTTCAAAGAAGTGTTTGCGTTTTACGTCCAAGATCTGATTTACTTGATTCACTCTATTTTCGATATGCTCTCGAATCAGAGTTTGTACAGAAGCAATTTGAAATGGAACAGCAGGGTGTGGCGCAAATGGGTATTTATCTTGAAACTTTGAATGAAATCAAACTTCCCTTTCCCCCGCTCGCTGAACAACAGCAAATTGCGTCCTTGCTAATGCGCGCTGACCACCTACGTCAACTGCGAAGTACGGCGGATGATCTCGGCGACGCCCTGCTCCAGTCCTTGTTTTTGGAGATGTTTGGGGATCCGTTGATAAACGACAAAGGATGGAATGTTGTAAAACTTTCAGAAGCCTTTGCAATTAAGCCGCAAATTGGAACACCTAATCCAGCACACGCTGGCGGAAAATATCTTGTTATACGTGTCGGCGAAATTGGCAACAAAAAAGTCGAGTTAGAAAGTAGTCAAAGAATAACTTTAGATGAAAAAGAATTAGAGCGGTTCCGATTAAAGTCTGGTGACTTTTTGCTAGCGCGTGCTATTGGCAGCGAAGACCATCTGGGAAAGGCGTCAATTTTACAAGACACAAATCAGGTTATTGTTTATGATTCTCATGTGATGCGATTGCGATTTGACCCAAAAATCATGTCGCCAGTTTTCTTTTGGCATTGGCTAAAATCGGACGGTGGTAGAGCAAGATTTATGCAAAGGGCAGGAAGAACCGCGGTTCAATTCAACGTGAATGCAGAACAAATTGCTGATATTAATATTCCTCTGCCTCCGCTGAGCCTGCAAGAAGAGTTTGCGGGCGTGGTGGCACGGGTCGAAGGTCTGCGTGGGAGAATGTCCGAGGCGGGGAGGCAAGTCAACGGGTTGTTTGAGTCGCTGTTGAGTGAGAGTTTTAGAAGCTAAGAATGAAAAAGGAGCAGCAATGCAGATCATATTAGCTATAGCCTTGGCAATTACAGCATATTTACTTTTCACGTCAAAATTTGATGAGAAGATTTTGGAAAGAGCAGCAAATGTTGGCGGAATTGTTGCGACTGCAGCCGCTATTATCGTGTTGGCATTCTATACATTTCCGGGTAGCAAGCCACAAGAGGAGCAAGCTACTGCAACACCTCAGGTAAATCCAACATCAGTTAACGCGAACACTCCGACACCAATTCCAACTCAAAGTATTACTGCTGTTCCGTCAGAAACATTAGTGCCAACAAGCACTCCCTTTCCACCTACTGATACGTTAGTACCACCAACACCAGAGTTTTACCTTCCTGATGTATGGGTTCCGATTACTTCTGACATTTACGCTACTATGCACAACGATTTTGAAAATCCGCATTCTGGGAGGTGTTTTATTGAAAAACCAAGTTCAGGTTTTGCAATTAATTTTGAAGTCAAGAGTGCAAGTAATACCAACTTTATACTTCGGTTTGATCCTAGTAAATTCCATGTGGAGGATGACTTAGGACATAAATATACACTCTTCGGAGCAGGAAATAACCGTTGTGATAATGTTGGGCCTCAAGTTATCCAAGGATCTGATTTCTTTTTGATTGCGGGATTTACAGGACAATTATCTTTAGACAGTCACTATCTAATAATTACGGCCGATTCTATAAATGGAGTGAGATTAGTGTTCCACAAATCTTTATAAGATATCTAATTTTCATTTGCTGATCTACCAATGCCTACCTTTGGAGGGGCTTGCGGGCGTGGTGGCGCGGGTCGAGGGTCTGCGGGGGCGCATGTCCGAGGCGGGGAGGCAGGTCAACGGGTTGTTTGATGCGTTACTCGCGCAGACGATGGACAATGGACGATAGACTATGGTAAAACCACGGTCAATGGTCTGCTCCTACGGGATTGGTGGGGCGGGTCGAGGGTCTGCGGGGGAGGAACTCGGCGTTTGAGCCTCGCGAGGCGGGGAGGCAGGTCGAGGGGTTGTTTGAGAGTTTGCTGGCGGAGGCGTTCTCGTGAAAAGACCTGACAGGTTTTCGCGAAAGCCTTGCGTTCAGAGTCTCATGTCCGCGCGTGAGTTGCGACGGACTCATGTCACGGTGAAACCTGTCAGGTCTGAGGAGTGATAGTATGCCAAGTGATATACCACCTATAACTTTCGGAGCTTTCTTTCACATCTATAATCGTGGAAATAACGGCGAGAATATCTTTATTCAAGAACGAAACTATGCTTACTTCATGGAACTATGGTGGAAGCATACATATCAGATCTTCGAAACATGGGCATTTTGCCTGCTCAGAAATCATTTTCATGTTGCTGGATTCTTCAAAAATAAGGAAGACTTAGCCGGTCTCAAGATAAAGGAGCCAAGTCAATATTTCTCAAATTTCTTCAATGCTTATTCACGAGGATTGAATATTGCCATACAGAGAACGGGTGGCTTGTTTGAACGTCCCTTTAAGAGAATTCCCGTGGTTAGTGAAGCCTATCTCATGCGCTTGATTATCTATATTCACCAGAATCCACAGAAACATAAATTCGAGGATGATTTTCGTGATTGGAATTATTCCTCATATCACGAGTTGACAGGGAGTGTTCCGACCAGATTGCAAAGAGATAAGGTCTTGCAATTGTTTGGCAGCCGTGAAGACTTTATCAGAATTCATCAGGAAGTTCAACCTTCGGATGATATTTATGATGAGGAATAAAAGACCTGACAGGTTTCCGCGAAAGTCTTGCGTTCGGAGTCTCATGTCCGCGCGAGAGTTGCGATGGACGCATGTCACGGTGAAACCTGTCAGGTCTCGACTTGCAGGCGTGGTGGCGCGGGTCGAGAGTCTGCGCGGGAGGAACTCGGCGTTTGAGCTTCGCGAGGCGCGGAGGCAGGCGACGTGCTGAGCCTGTCGAAGCATCAACGGGTTGTTTGAGATTTTGTTGGCGGAGGCGTTTAAGGCGTAAGCCCCCTCTGTCCTTCGGACATCTCCCCCGAATACGACGCTAGAGCGTTGGTATGCGAAGAAATCAATTGTCTCTTCGGATTTGGGGGAGTCTGGTGATCGAAAGCTAACTGTATGGATACGCTATAAAAATGAACACTCTAATTTATGCCCAAGTTGAAATTGTCCTTCCCCCATTTTCAGACCGCTGGTTTTTGCGGGCTGCAAATGGGAGGCACCTAAAGGTGTGCTTCGCGAAAGCTAGAAGGGGGCAGATATGCCGCGCAAGAAACGAAGTAACCCGAAAACCAAACATAACGCTATCCAGCTCCGAAAGAAGTCAACACCCGCTGAGCGCAAGCTCTGGTCACGAATCCGCGACGATCAATTGGGAGTCACATTTCGCAGACACTGCCCGAGGCGGCATCAAGCCGCCATCAGGGCGGTAGGCGACACGAGTCGCCGAACATGCCGTTGGAAATTACATCCCTGATTTCTGCTCGCCCGTGAAAATCGTCCTTTTCAGCAGGCATTTATTTGAGTTTACTTAATTCTTATTTTTACAGTTGCGTTCGTTCCAATGATATTTGCAAGATTGATGTCGTCGAGCAGCTTGATCTTGACAGGGATCAACTGGGTTACCTTGGTATACGTACCGGAGGTTGTAAAGCTGGTCGCGGAACCGCTGAGTTTTGTCGATGTTACCGTATTGATATCTTTTACATAACCGGCAAAACTCCGGCCATATGCATCCAGTGAAACGGTTACGCTCTGCCCCTTTTGTATTTGTAAGATATTCGTTTCTTCCACATTCGCCGTAATGTAAATATCCGACGTTTTTGCTACAACCATGATGACATCCGAAGGGGTAACATAGTCTCCCTCTTCCATTTTGACATCAATCACCGTGCCATCGATGGGTGCTTTTATGGTAGAACCGCTTTTCACATGTGCGAGGTCCTGCCCTGCTGTTACTTCTTGGCCTGTTGTGACATACAGTTTATCCAGTTTCCCGCTTGCCTCTGCGGTAAGCTGGTAAATCATTGTGTCCACCTTGGCATTGTCTGTCTGATAATAGAAACTACCTTCGTAAATAAAATACCCTGCGATACCTAAGCCGGCAAGCAAGACCACAATCGCAGTAACGATGAGCATCGGTTTACTGATCTTCCGGTTTGCCGTTTTGGGCGTGAAATCCTGTTCGTATTCGCCCTTTTCTTTGTTAGTTGCCATGTGCTATTGTCCTTCTTTCGAATTGACTATTATACATTCCGGCGTAAACACCGCCCGCCGCAAGCAGCTCCTCATGATTGCCCTGTTCAACCACATCTCCATGATTCAATACGAGGATCAGATCGGCGTTTTTGATCGTCGAAAGCCTGTGCGCAATAATAAAACTCGTCCTCCCTTTCATCAGCGCATCCATCGCTTTCTGAATGAGAATTTCCGTACGGGTGTCAATGGAGCTGGTCGCCTCGTCGAGGATCAGGATTTTCGGATTCGCAAGGATCACGCGGGCAATGGTCAATAACTGCTTTTGCCCTTGCGAGATATTGTCCGATTCTTCATTCAGAATGGTATCGTAACCGTGCGGCAGCGTGCGGATGAATTCGTCGCAATGAGCGGCCTTCGCTGCGGCAACAACCTGCTCGCGGGTCGCGTCAAACGTCCCGTAACGGATGTTATCGAGAATAGATGCGTTATACAGCCAGGTATCCTGCAAGACCATGCCGAAGACTGACCGCAAATCGTTTCTGGTATAGTCGTATATGCTTTGCCCATCGATCTTGATATTGCCGCCATTAATATCATAAAAACGCATTAACAGTTTAACAATCGTCGTTTTTCCTGCACCGGTTGGACCGACAATTGCCACCTTTTCCCCTTGCTCCACAGCGGTGGAAAAGTCATGGATAATGGGCTTGGCGGCGTCATAACCGAAGGCGATATGTTCAAAAGACACGGCGCCCGTTACCACACTGGCAGACGCAAGGTTGCGCTCCGGGCTCTCTTCCGGTTCATCGAGAAATTCAAATACGCGTTCGGATGCGGCGATAGTCTGCTGGAGCGTATTGGAGATGGACGCAAGCTGCATGATGGGTTGGGTGAAATTGCGCACATACTGGATGAACGATTGGATATCGCCAATTTCAATCACCTTTTTGACCGCCAGATAACCACCCAAAATGCAAACAACGACGTAGCCGACGTTGCCAACAAACTGCATCATCGGCTGCATGATGCTGGTAAAGAACTGCGACTTCCAGGCGCTGTCAGAAAGCGTTTCGTTGATCTCGTAGAAGCGTTCGATCGAATCATCCTGGCGGTTAAAGGCCTGGACAATGGTGTGCCCACTATACATCTCTTCTACATGCCCGTTCATTTTACCGAGCGAGGCTTGCTGCTCCCGGAAAAATTTCTGCGATGTCCTGAGGATTGTGCCGACGAGCCCGAACGATAGAGACAGCACAAAAAGTGCCGTCACGGTCATCAGCACGTTGATGCTCAACATCATCCCCAGCACGCCGATAATGGTGGCGACGGAGGTGATGAGCTGGGACAGGCTCTGGTTGAGCGACTGGCTGATCGTATCCACATCGTTCGTGATCCGCGAAAGGACCTCGCCGTGGGTGGTAGTATCGTAGAATTTGAGCGGCAGCCGGCTCATCTTCTGATCGAGTTCCTTGCGGAGGTTGTAAGTGACCTGCATGGAAACGCCGGACATCATGAAGCTCTGTATGTAGGAAAATACCATGGAGATCGTATACAGGAAAATCAGGAGCAAAATCAGTCTACCCATGTATTCAAAATCCATATACAGCCCGGTCCGAAAATAGTAGGCGATTAGCCCTTCGGCGAGTTTGGTGGTCACCTTTCCCAGCAGCTTGGGGCCTACAATAGAGAAAACGGACGACAAGGCGGCAAAAACCATCACAATAATGATTTTTACGCGGTAGGGTTCCAGGTAGCGCAGGAGGGTTCGCAGCGTCTTCCGCGAATCCTTCGCCTTTGCGCCCTGCGTGTTAAAGTTCATTCCTGGCCTAATCAAGCTCATCCTCCGAAAGCTGTGATAGGGCAATCTCGCGATAGACTTCACAACTGTGCAGAAGCTCGCGATGTGTGCCACACCCGACAATTTCGCCGTTTTCGAGCACGATTATCTGGTCTGCAGACAGGATGGTACCCACGCGCTGCGCGACAATCAACAAGGTACTCCCGCCTGCCTCCCGGTGCAGCGCCTCGCGCAGAGTGGCGTCGGTTTTCATATCCAGGGCTGAGAAACTATCGTCGAAAATGTAAATGGGCGCGTTTTTCACCAGGGCGCGCGCAATCGACATGCGCTGTTTCTGCCCGCCCGATAAATTGGTCCCGCCCTGAGCGATGTGCGCGTCGTATCCATTCGACATCGTTGAAATGAATTCCTCCGCCTGGGCGATGCGCGCCGCGCGCTGAATATTCTCGAAGGTCGAGTCGCTGTCCGCGTACGTAAGATTGGATCGGATCGTGCCTGAGAACAACATGGCTTTTTGCGGGATATAACCGATTTTATCGCGCAGATCGCTGCGTTTCATATCGCGGATGTCAACTCCATCCACCAGGATGCGCCCCTCGGTTACGTCATAAAAGCGGATCAACAGGTTCACCAGGGTCGATTTCCCGCTGCCTGTCACGCCGATAAAGGCGGTCGTTTGCCCGTGTTTCGCCTTAAAGCTGATATTCTTCAGCACCGGCTCGTCGCTTTCAGGATAGTAGAAGGTCACGTTTTCGTATTCAATATCTGGAACAAAATCCGCCCTTGGCCGGACCGCCATTTTCTTGTCTTTAATCACTGTTCCGGTTTCAATGACTTCTTTGACGCGGCTTGCGCTGACCATTGCACGCGGAATCAAGATGAACATCACGGAAAGCATCAGAAACGACATAATAATCTGCATGGCATACTGCATAAACGCCATCATCTTCCCGATATCAATCTGCAGGGCCGCGATTTGATGGGCGCCGACCCACACGATCAGCACGGTGGTTACATTCATGATAAACATCATGGTCGGCATCAGGATCGTCATGGCACGGTTGATGTAAAGATTGTTTTCTGTCAGGCTCCTGTTGGCGGCGTCGAACCTGGACTCTTCAAATATCTGGGAATTAAAGGCGCGGATCACGAGCATCCCCTCCAGGTTTTCGCGGCTGATGAGGTTTACTTGATCTACCAGTGTTTGCATGATCCGCATTTTGGGCAGCACTGTGTATAAGAGGACGATGATGAGAATCACCAACCCCAGCACCGACCCGACGATCGTCCAGGATAAGGTGCGGCTTTCTGCAATGGCCTTGATCGCCCCGCCGGTGCCCATGATGGCCGCATAAAACAGCATCCGCACCATCATGACGATCAACATCTGAATCTGGGTGATATCGTTGGTGGTGCGGGTGATCAGGCTGGCGGGCGAGAATTTGTCGAGTTCAGGGTTCGAAAAGGTCTGCACGCGCTTGAACACATCCGCGCGCATATCCCGGGCGGTATTGGCGGCGATCCGGGCGGCAAAATAGCCGGTCACGATCATGCATGCGGCGCTCAGCAAAGTGAGCAGAATCATCTTGCCGCCGACTTGCAGAATAATATTGACGTTCCCGTTAATCACGCCGTCGTTCACAATATCCGACATATAATCCGGCAGAGTCAGGTCACAGATTGCCTGTACTACTAATAGCGCCAGGGCTCCTAAAAACATGCCGATATATTCCGACATGTATTCCAATACCATGATCATGTATGCTTCGTCCTTTGATGTAGGTTGATATTATTTATCTACCCGGTTTACGATCTATCGTCAAGTTCTTCCAAACAGTAAAGCCATTATTTCTTTTGTACGTTCATAAACGCATCGAATAATTTATTCATTAGTTTTAATAGCTGTTCCTGTTCCTCCGCTGTAAAAACATTCAACAATTTGGCGATACGCTGCTTGTTGTAAGCCATGCCCGCCTCATATAACGCACATCCGTTCTTACTCATTCCCACGCGGACCACGCGCCGATCACTCGGATCATTGACCCGTTCCACTGTGCCGGCTTGTACCAAGCTATCCACAATTCGCGTGGTAGTGCTCAGGGGGACATCCAACTCAGAGCTGAGCCTGCTCATGGTGAGCGGTTCCTCGTTTTGCGACAAAAGCATAAAAATGCGATACAGAAATGCCTTGTCTTCGAATGTATGACTGGCGCCTCGGAGTGCCGCCATTTTCTTTCTAAATTGGGCAACATCCTCCGGTAATTCCAGCTTGATGTGCAGGCTCATGTATCTATGGAACAGTTCCATGAATTGTTCGGTGTTTTTTTCAGTTGACATCAAAATCCTTCCATTCTGGAATATTTCCAAAACGGAAGGATTTTACATCCTTTTTGTCTCAAGTCAAGGCAAAAGAGTTTTCAATTCAGATCAGTCGCCTAGCTGTGTTTCTGTTGCAATATCCAAAGGGGCATTCCCTGGATCAAAAAAGTGCTACCACAATGACAGAAATGAACGAAACAGCGATCCTGCTTTTCAAGCAGCAGACCCAATGCGATAAAAAATCCTGCAAAGGTGACTATGCTGTAAGGCAATCCGCGCAAGATATGCACCACAGCGGCAGGTTTCCGGTGGCGGTGGACAAATCATTCTTGTGATCCCCAAATACGATCTGGTCATCGTCACGACTGCCCTCACCGAGGAAAGCATCTTTGAGCTGATCAAGCAGTATGTTCTGCCAGCCGTGCAGAATCCGGGGTAGGGCCAGGAAACTGCGCCGGTAAAAAGATTTTATGACCATTTACATTGATTCAGCCATATTCAAGGAAGTTGATGCAGCCCGATCCCTTGGCTGGGTGCGCGGCGTGACAACCAATCCTGTCCTTCTGGCAAAGGCTGGCGGTGAGACCCAAACGGTGTTGGCATCATTAGCTCATCCGAACATCGACCGACGGTCTTCTTATTCGAGATAGAAATGAAACCTGCGGTCGCGTCACGGCGGGGATGCTTCGCAATCCCACGCCGAGCAAAAGAAAAAAGGATGCATGAAATTTCCATGCATCCTTTTTCGATTATTTCCCGAATCATCACTACGGAGTGCTGGTTGGGGTAGCAGTGGATGTTGCCGTATCGGCGGGAGGTGGTGGCGGTACATCCGTCGACGTCGACGTGGCGGTACTGGTGCTGGTAGCCGTGGCAGGCTTGGGTGTTTTGGTCGGCTCCGCGACAACGATGGAAACACCCAGGAGCGAACCAAACGAATGTCCAGATTGCTCACCAAACTGCCAATAGGCCGAATATGTACCCGGGTTCTTGGGCGCATGTAATGTCACAGAGAGCTGTGTCCATTTTCCGGGTTCGATCACTTTTCCCAATCCGGCAGGGTCACCATCCATTCTCGTTCCGCTTATGAATACGAGTCTGTATAGATATACCCAGTTACACGTTCCGGTATTTGCTACCTTCCAGGTTTTGGTAAATTTCTCTGCGGGTTTTAGAACTGTGCCCGACGGAATTGTCAGATCGTTGATCAAAAGCAAGTTGTTACATCCATAAGCCAGTGAGGAGGGATTTACCGTCGGCGTGAAGATGGTACCCGTTGGAGTCGGCGACAGGTAAATATAATATAGCGTTGGAGACGCCACACTGCCTATCGTCGGCAATAAGACCGGCGAGCCGGTAGGTTCTGGCAACGGCGTGATCGATGGTGTATTCGACGCGGTGGGCGCCAGCGCGGTCTGCGTCTCGAAAAAATTGGCGATGATGGTGCCAACACCGGCTGTGAGAGAAGCGTCAATGTCTGGGGTTGGAGCATCGGCCGCCTGACCCGCACAGGACGCGAGTATCAATCCTGCCAGTAGCAATAAAAACATACTTCTTCCTGCAACCTTCATGTTCACCTCGATGGAAAAATTTCTTCTTGAAATCCCTGACCTCTACGGTTTCATTCGATCAATTCCAATTATATTCAAGAAGTATATTATATCGTCAACTATTTACCGACGCTCATGCAACTCAAGACCTGCGCTTTACCTACGATTTCGATGAAACCACCGTTGTAAGTGACGGAAAAGACCTCGAAATGGTTCCAATAGCACTATTCCCTTATCCCTACAACTTGCACAGGATGTCTACTATAATCTTTTATCATGCTCACAAAGTTGCTTCGACAATCTGAAATTCCGGACGAGTACCGCGCGAATTTTCTTCATCTATACCTTGATATTGCCTGGTTCGGTCTTCTAAGCGGCTCGGCGGTCAACTTCCTCAATATTTATGCCACACGCATTGGCGCCACGGGATTTCAAATCGGTTTGATCGGAGCAATGTCCGCGGTTGTCAATCTGTTTCTCGCCATCCCCGCCGGACGCTGGCTGCAAACGCAGAACATGAGCCGGGCAATCTTCTGGTCATCTGTTTTTAATCGCATCGGATTTGCTGCATTCATCTTCCTGCCCGTGCTTTCCAGCAAGGCAGGTCAGATCTGGGCGATCATTGCGATTACCTTTGTGATGGCGATTCCTCTGACGCCCCTTGGTGTTGGCTTCAATGCGCTGTTTGCCGAAGCGGTCCCGGCCGAGCATCGGGCACATGTTGCTGCGATCCGCAATGTGATGCTTTCCCTCACATTCATGATCTCGTCCCTTGTAAGCGGATATATCCTCGATCGTGTGTCATTCCCGATTGGATATCAGATCGTCTTTGGGATGGGAGCCTTCGGCGCGGCGATGAGCAGTTATCATCTATATTTCGTCCGTCCTCTCAAAGCGGATCCTCCAACGGTTCAACCGAAGCCGACACCGGACCCCGTTGTGCTGAGACCCTACTCCCGAATCCTGTCAACCACACTGCGCCTGGATATTTGGAACACACATTTCCGTAACGTTCTTTTTGCACTGTTTGTATTTCATCTTACGCAATACCTGGCCCTTCCGATCTTCCCGCTCTACAACGTGCGCGTCCTGAATCTCAGCGACGATCATATCGGTATTGGCACCGCATTTTTCTATCTGACGGTGCTTCTCGGTTCGATGCGATTAAGAAATATCGCGCACAGAGTTGGCAACAAGAAGCTCACCGCGTGGAGTGTTTCCGCGATGGCGCTCTATCCCATGCTGCTTGCGTTCTCCACACAGGTGTGGCACTACTATGGCTTATCGCTGATCGGTGGATTGACCTTTGCGATGGTCTCAGGTTCGTATGCCAATTACATGCTGGAACACATCCCCGCGCATGATCGGCCATCTCATCTCGCCTGGTATAACATCATCCTCAATGCAGCGGTGTTAATTGGTTCGCTCGGCGGTCCTCTCATTTCGGATGTGATCGGGCTTTCGGGCGCGCTTCTTTTTGTTGCGGCACTTCGTTTTCTTGCCGGGCTGGCGATCCTCAAGTGGGGATGATAAGATTTTCGATTTGCGATTGTTGATTGTGGTAATATAAATTTATGTCTGAAAACGTCAAGGTTGTGGCAACCAACCGCAAGGCGAGTTTTGAATATTTCCTTCTGGAGAAATTCGAAGCGGGTCTGGTCCTGCAGGGAAGTGAGATCAAATCCATTCGTGCCGGGCAGATCAGCATCCAGGAATCCTTTGTGGATATTGAGAACGGTGAAGAAGCCTGGCTGGTCGAAGCGCACATCGCACCTTATGAGCAAGCCAGTCGTTTCAACCATGAACCGCGTCGCAAGCGACGATTGCTTCTGCACAAAAAGCAGATCCGCGAACTGTGGAACAGTGTCCGCATCAAGGGCATGACCGTTGTGCCGATTCGTGTATATCTCAAAGATGGGCATGCCAAGATCGAGATTGCGCTGGCGAAAGGCAAGAAGGCCTATGACAAGCGCGCGGCTATTGCGAAGCGCGATGAGGCGAGGAGTTCGGAGCGGGAGACCAGAGTCAGGTAGTGACATAACATCGAAACAAGAAAACATATGCAACCATCAACTATTGGCGGAATTAATAAACTGGCAGAGAAGGAAAAGCGTGCAATCTATGGACGCTATATTCCCAAAGAACTGATCGAAAAGTTTCATCTTCCTGATCCGATCCAAAACGGCGAGCTGCTTCAATTTCGTTTCGCATCCGGTGCAAGCGATGTGGAGATGATGCTTTATCACGAAGCCGGATTTCCGGATCCGATCCTATATGCACATCTGACGGATACAATGAATGGACAGATCCATGTCCTGCTGTATATCCTGAATGATCCTGCTTCACCCCGCTTCAATGTGGACAGGATGCCAGATGGTTCAACGACAAAGTTTGGCACTTTTCAACGCAATCTCGAGGCGGAGCTGTCGGCCATGCAGGCCGGGCTTTCGCCGGGCCAGGTGCGCAAGGGATTGCGATTCTTGCATCCGGCGACGGTCGCGTTCGAGGAGTTCATCACCAGCCTGGGGCAGGAAATGTATTTCGTCGAGCCGCTCTACTATCACAATGCGGTCATCTTCGAGCGCTACGGATTCGCCTATCAGATGGGGAAACGCCAAATGGACAGAATCCAGACCGGTTTCGAGGAGGGAGGCGGGCTGCGTCAACAGCTGGATGATGCAAATCCGTTCCGTTCATCCAGGGCTGCAGACAGCATCCGCTTGAGATCATGGGCGATTCATGATGGAATCCTGGGAGAACCATTCACAAATGTCACGATGTACAAACGTGTTGGGAAATCTGCGAACATCAACACAGCTCCCGGCTGCAAATGGTGATCCGGAATTCTAGATATATGGATGAAAGCGCGGCAGCTGATCAATGCCGACTCGTCCCATTCGTTCGCTGGCAGGGCTCACCAAATAATAATCCCCATTTCGATGGAGCAGAGGAAATCGTCTTTTCCGTCGGCTAAATTCTGCGCGCAGCTTTTCGGAACGATAGGCGTAATTTTCAAACTCACCCTGAAATAACGCGAACAACTCGTCGTACGTGCGAACGAACTCATCCCGATATTTCTGCGTTACCTGGGACAAATTGCTGATGACCCAGCACCTGGTTTCAAATTCCCATTCGTACGCAAGCCCAATGAAACGATAACCCGAGGTGACGTAGGGGAAGAAGGGGAATTGTCTGCAACTTAACGCGCGAAAGTCGCGTTCGCATTGTGACGGTCCCAGACAGGCGAGCAGCACCATGTTCGTTGGAGTGTCGGCCTTCAAACGAGCGCGTGCCTCTGATGTGGCCGTATCACATTCATCCCCGCGCCATTTGTGCCAAAGCTGGGTATTCTGCTCGAGATATTTCCATTCACTCTTATACGCCGCAGGGACGGCATGGCAAATATCGCAGCAAAAAGGCTTGCCGCTTGGGTTATGCGGCGCGCATTTTTTCCCGCAATCAAACTCGGCGATGGGGGAATTGAAGCGATCATACAGCTCACGGATCTGGCGCGGACCAAGATCCGAAGTCGTTCTGTAAATTTTCCGGTCATCTGCCATGTGTGACATTGTACGGCACTTTTCTCCTGCTGATGCCTATTCGCGAAAAAACAGTAGGAAGGTGGCTGTTCCACCGAGCGCAACTATATGTATGATGGATTGCGTTAATTTTGGATGCGTGTGACCTATTGAAAATACCTCTGCCAAATCCTCTTCTTTTCAGACTCAGGTACGAACGATGCTTCATACGCATAACGATTGCAGATCATGAGCTCTTCGATGCTCATGCCCAAAATCTCATGCGCAATGCGATATTCATTGTTCAGGTTGGTCTCCAATACCTCAGGATCGTCGGAATTGATCGTCACCTTAACGCCCAGATCAAACAACTTCTTGAGGGGATGCTCTTCAATGGTCCGCACGGAGTTCGTTAAATAATTGCTCCACGGATTTACCTCGAGGGTTATATCCTCCTCTTTTACAAACTCGACGGCCTGCATATCTTCGATGATGTGGATGCCGTGCCCGATGCGGTCAGGCTGGACGGCCTTGATCGTTTCCACTACGGCCGAGGCGGGTGTATTCTCTCCGGAGTGGACCGTGACTTTCAATCCCGCGTCTTTTGCCTTTCGAATGGGCCGGGCATAATCATGGATTGGATATACATCCTCAGCATCCGCGAGGTCCACTCCTATGATGTGTTCTTTATGGCGGATCGCCCAATCGACAGTTTTGACACAGGATTCCGGACCCATACTACGCGATGTGATGGCAATATAGCCAATCGCCATATCGTACTCGCGTTCCGCGCGGTCTTTGGCACGCATGAGTCCGTCGAGACAGGCATCCCAATTCAGGTTGTGTCCATGAAATGCCCAGTCCGGTGAAAAGCGGACCTCGAAAAGTCTAATGTTTTGCCTGGCCGAGTCTTCAAATAATTCCCACGCGATCCGTTCGACCACGTCTGGTGAAGTAATACTGTTCTGAAAAATAGCAAAGGCTTCCAGGACAGCACCCAGGTCGCGCATTTGATCGTACACCTTGACGTGTTCATCCAATTTATCGGGTTCATAAGCGGGAAGAGCGAGTTTGTATTCCCGGGCAATATCAATAATTGTCTGAGTGCGGATACTTCCCTCCAGATGAATGTGTATCTCTGTTTTTGGAAGATCGTTGTATTTGGCATCGAAATTCTTCATGAGCATCTGCCTGACATATTGATGTAAACGATTTTACCTTTTTTGTTCGATGGTTTGTGACATATCAGACCACCTCAAAAAAGTAATTTATGTCCATTCGTTCTGAGCCATTTTCGGCGCTCTTGATAATCTGGCAGAATCCTTTCTACCCTGTCCCAGAATCGCTTTGAGTGATTGTGGAAAAGGGTATGTACGAGTTCATGGACAACCACGTAATCCACTGCTTCCAGCGGTGCCATGATGAGACGCGATGAGAAGTTCAATGACCCATTTGCGCTGCAAGAACCCCAGCGCTTGCGAGCGGATGTAATTCCAACCTTCTTGTACTCAAAAGCATACTGGTTGGCGTACAGAATTACACGCTCGTTGATGATCTCTCTGGCTTGTAAACGGTACCAGCCGTCGAACACAAGCTGCGCATTGCCCTGCGCAATTTCTGCTAATTTGAAATTCTCTTCCAAAATGAGACTTTGCACTTGCTCTCTCACGATCTCCAATGGGTAAGTATGGCCCAAATACATAAAGGATTCACCAGGAAGATACTCTCTGGGTGCAACAGGAACGATGGTCCGAAGTTCACGTTGTTTCTTCTCGATCCAAGGTCTGCTCCTGTGCACAAATTCCCTGATCGATTCCTCGGAAGCCCGTAACGGAGCACGAACGACCAGGGAACCATCCGGCTTCACGATTATGGCAAGAGTTTTTCGCTTGCTGCGAATGATTTGGTGGGCTTCGATTGACATCTTTACTGCTCGTTAGTTATTCCCATAGTGAAGTGTATTATATCTGTCTCAACAGGCAGTCGACATTTTCAAGAAATGGCCCTCGCACAAAGTCTCCATTTGTGGAGATTTTGCTGCAGCCTGGTGCTAATAATAAAAACCATAGTCTCATGAGCTATGGTTTTTATGTGTTCACTCTGAATGCAAACCGATGGCCGCCTTGCATACCTCCCGGATAAAAAAATCTACGTCACTTTGATTTCTTCACACCGATCGTATATGGTCCAATCGCGGCCGGATCCTTGTGGCGCACTGACAACCAGTATGAGCCAGGGGAGAGCTTACGCACAATGCGTGCATTCTTGCCCTTACCGCGGTCGTCATCCCACGTTAGCACCGCGCCCGGATCGTTCGGACCGTGGAGGGTCATCACCGTATCTGTTGTCCCCTCCGTGGTCATGATATGTGTACCTGCCGTTTTGACTTCAAAGCTATACGTGTCAACCTCACCGCCGACGGAGAGAGCCGCCGCGGTGCGCGGATCCCCAACTGTCAACTGCACTGTCCCGGCTGATCCCTTCGGGTACTGGCGCCGCATGAAGTCGATGTCAGTTAGCGATAGCTCTGTATTCCAGCCGATGGCATATGAGCCGACGGTCAGCGAATCAGGAATCGCATATTCCATGATCGAGGTCGGGTCGAAGGCGGTGTGATTGGTGCTGTCCTCAGAATATACCTCAAAGATGTTTGAGTCGACATCGGCATGTGTCCATCCCTGTTGTGCGTAGTATGCATACACCTTGGGCTTGTCCCAGGGAATCTGACCCGATGCAGCGGGATTCTGATGTTCATGGATCATCCCTAATGAATGCCCGAATTCATGCCGCACCACTCGCTGATATTCACGCAGTGATGTGGTTGGCTCGAGCCAGCCATAGTTCATCGTGGGCTTTGTGGATGGAACGGTGAGGGCATCGGTGCCCACCGTTGACCATGAGAATCCCTGCTCGGCAAAGCTCACACGAATCTCGGAAGCACCGCTGTTGACGAAATCGAACTTGATGTTGGCCACATCCTCCCATTCCTTTGCAATGGTTACAACCTTGGACTGCACATCGGCGAGCCCATCGATGAACTTTACGCGCAGGTGTCGACCGTTCTCCCAGAGTTTGAGACGTTCGAGCGCTGCACGTACCATGATCGGGCCGCGGGTAAGCCCCGAGCCGTGGATGGTCATCATCCTGCCGTGCGAGAAGGGGACGATGCGGATGTTGTCCACGCGCTCATTGGTCGCCGTTTGATCGCTTGAGAGCGAATGAGTGGATTCATGCTTTCCCGCGCCCGGGGCGAAGGGGGAACAAATCTTGTAGGTTCGTGACATGGAGTCTCCTGTTATATCCTTCTTATCATAGGCATCAGGGCACAATCCTGACAGAGCGGACGGCCACATTCGATTGTGTGAGGGCGAGTTCCCGCAGGTTCGCTGGAGCGAGCGCAATATCCTCTGCTGGCGTATTTCCTGTTCGGATAATAGCCACCAGGAGGAGGACGGAGTCGTTCTTGCGCCCGGATAGATCGAGATCGAACGTAGCCACGCCACTGTTCGTGGAGTCGAGCGTTTGGCCGGTCAGGGTAATACGATGTGACTGCGTGTTGTTCCCGAGGGCGAAATGCCATCCAGCACCGACCGCCTGGTTCGTCTTGCCATCAGCGGAGTTCAGTACCTGGTTGACGGCCGGCGTCCACGGGACGTTATTGACGGCAGGTTGCCAGGGAGAGTTGGGCGGAGTCCCGGTCGCATCGTTCCATTTTGCCGCGTGTGTCGTGCTGGGATCAGCCCACCAGAGGAGAGTGACGCGAACATTTGCTCCGTCTACCGGGTCAAGTCCGCGATGATGGACAACGATATCCACCTTAAGTTTCTTCGGGGGCATCGAGCAGGATGTGCTATTAAACGTTCCTTCAATGAGATTCGGCGTTAGTTCATATAGATCGGCCTCATCTGGTGTGGCGGTGCCCCATGGTTCCGCGGTGGAATGTGGCGCTTTCATATGCAGATTCCAAAACGCCGCGGTGATCTGCACCAAATTGAGCGGCGGTGGACCGGGTACAGCCACAGTGGGCGCGCCGTGGTCACGCAGAACTTCGCTAAAATACGAGTCCCATTTGCCATTTGCAATGATGCGCGGATCATCCGTGCCTGTTGATGCACGTACGCTCGACCGAAGTGCAGTCTGGAAACGCCGCAACTGTTGCTCGGTACCACCGAAGGTGGCTCGTGACCAGGGAAGCGTCGTGGGCGCGGACACGAGGGTCGGGGCCACACGCGGCCGCACATCTGGACTACCGTGCCAGGACCGTCGCGTTGTGGAGTCACGCTGTATCTCAATGGCCCGAGTCCCGTATCGCAGGTCGTCATCGTGCGCACGCAGGTAGGTGAGGTCCTGAACATCAGCAATGTCAAGGCGCAATTCCCACACACCTCGGGCAGCAATAGCGGCGCGCAGCAATCTCAGATGTCGATTAGTATCGCTGAAGATGGCCAGGTCTTCCACCGCTGCTTCAGGTAGGCCGTTGACGCGCTGGGCCCAGGTCCAGGCGGGATCTGCATTTCCTATCTGCGTGCGGACGCCCTTCCACACGCCAACGGTAGTGCCAACGTACACCTCATCGGGAAAGGCAGGATCGCACACGATGGCAGTGACCGGCGCAGGTACACCGGAGGCATCCGTACGCAGGCCGGTCTTGAACCACTTCGAGGTTCCGTCGAACCACCATAATGTATCAACATTTGTATCGTCCGGCTTGCCGATCGTTCCCAGGTACACCGCTCCTTTCGTGCCGTGCTGTTGGGGATCGGTGCTTCCAGCCGCGGGCGGATCGAGATTTACAGCGATGTCTGTCCAAACAGGCGAATCACGTATAGGTCCATCGGCCGACGTGGCATCTTTCTTGTTCTTGACGCCCTTTTTGATGATCGTTTCGCGGGTCCACGAGCCTGGCCCGCCTGCCGTATCTGAGCCTGAGGTGCGGGCATAGCGCATCAGCTTGCCCTCGCCTAGTACCCACGCCACATTTGAATTTTGCCAGCGACAAACCCTAATTTGTTGCCCAAATCCATCCTGCGTCTCGTTACCGGGTAGCGGATCGGTGCCAGTTGGAAGCGTAACCCAGCGAATGGATGGAGGGGTCCCCATCCATGGAGCCCCAAAATTCTCGGTATACCACACGCGGTTGGTCCCGATGATAATTTGTCCAATGTTGGGATTGGCAGGAAGTGGGGTACCTCGCTTTTGCCCGATCGCGGCGGCCGCGGAATAGAAGGCGCTGTTGCCGGATTCTGTGGGTGCAACAGTTCCGTTACGTTTCAGAAGGTTGTTCTGGTGAGCGACTTTGGGATTATCGGTCGTGAACGTGCCGTCCGAAGCCTGCCACTGACCCTGCACGTACTGCGAGATGTAACGCCCTGGAATAATGGGGTCGAAGATGACGCCGCCTCCGTCTCCCTCACTCGCCATCTTCCACACACCGCTCGAAACCCGTTCGATCACACCATTATCCTGCAGACCCGCCACAATGAAACCCTCGCAACCTGGATGACAGGCAATGTAATCTGTCTGACTGATCGACAGACCGTTGTTGCGGGGATAAAAGCCAGCGGGCGACGTGGGCCGGTCAGATCGAAAAACGCCGCCGTCGCATCCAGTCCAAAGAGTTGCACCGCCGTTGCTGTACGTGAGGGCATGCACATCGGGGTGAACGCCAATACCGATCATTGTGTAACGAGTTGGATGCCCATACGTTAAGATGCTGCTATTAGCCGGATCGGGCGCTACGTCTGCGGACACAATCGAGGCGTTGTAGTCTGATTGAGGACCATCTGGTGTGATATCCCGCAGGTAACTTCCGGCAAGCGCCACCCGGTTTGGGTTGGCGGGATCGACGGCGATGGCAATATCATAGTGGCCCTGGTCGCGCAAGATGTTTGGAACGCCAACTACTCCATGCGCCATTGGTTGCGTACCGGCCGCGGGGTTAGTAACGCGGAACAGCGCGGGGACCGTTCCATCGCCGCGATCGTTAAGCACCCAGACCTGCGTCGCCGGCGTGGAGGCTGCAAGGCTGGCCCGGCGCGGCGCGTAACTCAAGCCAGATGTGCCATCCACCGCAACTTTCCTAAAGTTTGCGTCGCCTCCTGCTCCTGTCGCGCGCACCCACAATCCGAAGTTCGCGCCATCCTTCACCCAAACCCATAAACGCGCCGGGGAAGTACCGACCGCGGGCGTCCAAAGCAAGTCTGTACAGTCGGTGCTGAGTGTATTGAACGGCTCAGAGGTGGGACGTTCCCAATTTATATCGCGACCAGGTGAGACCGGGCGTTGGAATAGCCCGGTACGCGTGGCAGCGATGACGCTGGTGCCACCCGGTTCGCGAACAATACGAAAGACACCGTTGTTGACCAGGTTGGGAGCCTCCCGCACCCATGGATCGGGGTCGGCGGATTTTGTCGGTTTGTCTCCAACAAGGATGCCAATTCCCCCAGTGGAGGATTCCGGTTGGCCGGTCAAATCCAACGTGGGTTCGCTCGTCAACTCGCCCGTTCCCAGAAAGACCAGATCATCACCTTCAGCGGTCCCAAACTCAACATGCAGCGCACCACATGCATTTCGTTGGGCAGGTCGCAGAATCCCCACCGTATTCGTTGACGCAAGTCCTGCAACTGAAACCCAATTCGCGCCGCCATCCTTTGTGTACCAGACACCGCCATTTGCAGAAGCCGCATAAGCTCGTTGGCCCGCGCTGTGAACAGAGATCGCGTTGACGCGCCCGCTGACTCTCGGGTTACCGTCTGCCTGCCCACCTAACAAACTAACGGGGCCCAGTTGCTGCCATAAATGATGCCGACCGCTGGCTGGAGCAGCCGGTCCTGGCATGGCTCCTGCGTGATGAGTGGGTTGCTGCGCGGCTCGGCTGACGCGCAATGAGCCTTCCGGATCGAAGTCGCGGCGTTGGCGTCCTGTGAAGGCACCGCGTTCTGCCGGGTTATCGTCACGCTCTTTGCCGCGCGTATCGCGCGGCCAATTATAACGGCTCATGGCGTACCTCCATTTCCGGCCGAGTCTCCTCCGGCGGGTTTTGGCTCCTCCGGCGCGACGCGGATCCACCCTTCACGGAATTCCGCGGGGTTCTCTGGAAGGAGCGCGGTCTGTGTCGCAGCAAGGATCGCATCGGTGCGCCAGGTGGCCGGTGTGTCGCGCCAGAAAAAGTTCTGGTCTTGCCAAAGACGGATACTTTCGGCAGGCGGACCTGCTTCTTGGTATCAAGGTCGGTCTCCACGAGCACTGGTCCAGTGCGGAGTGAGGGCGCGATGGCGTGCAATCCCGGACCCACCCAATCGCGCGCCAGTCCAAGTGACTTGCGCGGCAATATGCCCGAGGTCAATGTAGCCTTGCCTGCCGGATGCATAAAGATGGTGAGGGTCACTGTTTGGCCAAGGTGTAGCATGAGCGTGTCGGCATCATCGGTCCCGGCAATGTAGCCTTCAGGGAATGGAACTTTATCCGGAAGGCCGGTCACGTCACCGTACAGCCCAAGCTGGCCCCGGCTTCGTCCGGAGTCAGTCGCCGCGCCTGCGATCACCTTATCGACGAGGCGGAACTTCGAGTAATCATCATCAACAAAAAAGCCGAGTACACCATCATCGCTGTGCGTCAACTCGCCGATACGCACGGGGAAAGCATAGCGCGCTGCTTCACGCTCGGCATCCGCCCATTCGCTTGTGCGTTCAGGGTTGGAGAGATCGATATCCTCAGGCGGCCGCAGTTCGAGACGCAACTGAGCACGGACAATGGCGATCGGTCGCCCTATGAGTCCAGCAACATGCTCGCTGCCCAGCGCGGCAAAGGTATCGATCGTCCATAATGTTGTGTCAATAGCACGCAGCAGCGAGGAGAGAACAGATTCTTCATTATTGTTGTCAGGCGAGAGCGGCGCCCCTTTCCGGCGCATAGCATCGGCGGCAACGAGTCCTGCAGCGAAGAGACCCAGCGACTGTTGTGCGGGGGTGAGACCAAACAGAGGACCAGCATCGGCCGGCCCCTCTCGCCCGGCGGCGATTTCCCACATCACTCCACCGCTGACCGATTCATGCAGCAATTCGCCGAGGGGTGAGCCATCCACGCCAAAGAGTTCGAGACTCTCATCGAGATGATCGGGCATGGCGAATCCCACGACAGGGTTGACCTGCAGGCTTGTATCGATCTGATCGACGCGCGCCTCCGTACCTTCTGTGCCCACAGCGGTCGCGGCATCGACGAGACGGAACTGCCAGCGTGACGGACGCAGCAGCCGCGGAGTCAATGAGAGCACACCGGAGCGCTCCTCAACGTCAGAACGCGTCGGAATGGCAACATTTGTCAAGGGGACTTCCAATGTTCGACCAAAGATGTCGAGCAGTCGCGCGCGCGTGAGTGTGATCGCGCCCGCAGCAATTGAATGCGGTGGGGCAATCGGTGCGGGATTTAGTATCGTTGTGCCATCCGTTGGGCGCCGCAATCCATCGCTAACCGGAAGGCCAAGCAGTTGCGTACGCACACCATCCAATGCCGCGGTGACTATATCGAGATTTCGCACTGCCTCGTCGAGCAAGCGCAGCGCGTCCTCGGTGGCTTCATCGACGAGTCCGGCTTTCTCCTTATCCAGCGCATCTTCGGCTTTGAGCCAATCCGTGATCGCGTCATGCAATGTAGAAGCCGCGCCCGTTGTAAGGTGAGCGCGTCCGCGAAGCACCGCGATCTCTCCCTCGATTGTCGCATCGAGTTGCTCGAGATCAACCGATCCAAGCTTCCATGCTTCCAGTGTCGGCGGATCGAGTCCTTCAATGTTGATCTCCCATTCCAGCCACATCGGTATCCAGGGCTGTGCCCAGGTCGTAACGCCGACAAGATCGGGGTCCACTCCTTTGTAGAGTGAGAACTTCAACAATTCATCTGCAATGAGCATCTGGGTCTGGCGGACTCCCGGCTCGACGCTCATCGGTAAACGCGCGACCTGGGCGCGGCGAGCTCTGGCAGTCTTGCCCAACGTGGGATTGAAGGCGACGGTGGCTCCATCATAAGTTCCGTTTGGACCGAAACGCATCACCGACTCAGCTGTGAGCCGTCGCAGGATTGCTGTTCGGTTTGCTGGCGTGGGCGACACTGCAGAGGCGATCCATTCATTGTGATATGGGTCATGGATCACCACCTCACGCGCCAATCCCAGTATCTCCTCAGGAATTGACCCGTTGCCTAATGAGCGCACGAAACGATCGGGTGCAATGACACCGCTGACCTCTGTAATGATGTGCGTCGGCCAACGACAGGTGAGTTTACCGTCCGACGATCCGCGCCCATCGCCACCATGACGCAAACTGCGCGAGGCTCCGCGCACGGCCACCATCGGCTCATTCGGGAAGGTAAAGCGCGCGGCCGGACGGTCGACGACGCGTTCCTCCGTGGGAGCCAGCACTTCGCCAACACGCGAACGCGCGATGTCGTTTACTTCTGCTTGCGTTGCCTTCACAAGGGTTGGCTTTTTCGTTTCTGAGAACAACAGCGCAGCGCTAAAGGGTTGTGCTGCGGCCACATCGCGATTCGCGGGGCCAGATTTGCGGGTCTTGCCGATATTCAGTCCGCCTGCACCGCCGGTCTGCACACGCTGCATGTAGCGGTCGGTCCCTGCGGATCCACTTGGGATTGAGGAGAATGCGACCCCGTGTTCGAACTCCTCGAGCTGCACCAACCCGTCTGCGGAAGCGAGTTGGTTGATCTTCTGGGCGGTAAATGCGGACAGCAGACATTCCGTCGCTCTGCGTTGTTCGGCGGTAGCCTGCGTTGCCGAAGCAAATGCGGCGATCAGGTCGTCATCGTGAAGGCCCAATGCGACAGACAATGCAGATGAGTCCGGGCGGCGATCGATCAAAGGATCCCCAGAAACAGGAACACCATAGATCGAGCCATGTAATAACGATGAGCGCAGGTGCCACGGTTTGGCAACGAAGCGCCTGGATGCGTCGGTGGCGAAGGCGGATGAGGCTGCGAGAACAGGCTGCTCTAGAAAGTTCGTTTCAATTGGGACAAAGGGAGTTCCAGTTGTTGCCGCTGCTCGTTGGACATTTGGAATGTTCGGTGGGCGCGGACTGGCCCAGCGTTCTTCAGTTGTTAAGCCAAGGGCCTTTCGCAATTCAAACTGCGCCGCCTGCTGTTGAAGAGACCATTGCTCATCGCCCCACTCATACAGCAGACGCCAGCGAAGGCGTTCGAGCAATTCGTGCAGGCTGTCGTTGTTGCGCGCTGCATCCAGCGGATCGTCCGCAGCGTTGCTCCACCAGCCGGCTACCATGTATGCAGCACAATCCTGATCGGCTCCATTTGGCGCGACAGTGGCAAGGTCGCCCAATGGATCGTGGAAGGCAAATCGATTCAACACGGCGTCATAAACGGCGGACCAACTAACCGCACCGCCAATCGTGCCGGTCAGCTGAGCGCGGTCGATTGCGGCACCGGCCGGCGTTGCCGCGTTTGAGGCAGTGCCGCCCTCGGTCCAACTTCCCAATGGCACCACAACCGCGCGATCCGATTCGATCACCCAGCCTGTCACCAGGACAGCGCTAGCGCCACGCGGCAGGATGATCCGCAGAACGACCCAACGGTCGGGCAGCAACGGCAGGGACAGGCGATTGGCCGAACCTGACTGCTTCTGGTCAAGCACGCCGCGCAACAGTGCATCTGGCATGGCCCAGTGCAGGTGGACGCCCGGAGGGCGTGGCGTTCCTGCGTCGAACGGATCTGGCATGCCATCCTCAGCGTTTTCGACCGGCTTACCATTGGATGTGTTCGCCACAAGCATCGGGAGACGCACCATCGCCTCCGTGTTGCCTGGCTGTACGTAGAGCGCCTGCACATCGATCGGAACCAGCAGGCGATGCTCGCGCAAGAGATATGGATCCCAGGTGGCGATTTCACCGAGATCAAGTTTAGCCCGGTCTGCAGCAAGGAAACGCTTGCTGAACGTAACTTCACGCACCGCGCTCAGGTCAATGCCCGGGCGCTGCGTTTTCGCTTTCGTGCTCTTCTTACGTTTGCTCATGGATTCACCCCGCCCAAATTCGATAATATCCTGGCGTTCCATGTTTCCAAAGAGATGGTCGCCTTGAATTGGTCGAGCGCGTAGAATTTCTGTCCCTCCTGATTGTTCGGATCGCCGAAAACCTGGCGAAATGGAAAGCGCAGCATTTGCAGCGCGTACTCGTTTGGCTCAAGGGTTCCGCCGGAGTTCGGCGCCTTGGCTGCAAGTCTCTTTCGCAGCTCTCTAAGATCTATTACGCCAGGTGCCCCAGGACGGAACGGAACATCAACGGAGTTCTTCGTTGTGAATGCATTCTTGGGTTTGACAGGATCACCGGTCGCGTTGTCGCGAACTTTCACTTTCGCGCGGCGCTGCTCCGGCGGATCGTCCGGGTTCAGTCGCACACCGAACTGGATGCCTTGCCTGGGTTCCTCGATATGCATGACCGCCGGAACGCCGTCGATCAGGGCGAGCAAGACGGCAGGGGCCAGTCTCTCGAGACGCAGGATCTTGAGACGGTCCGGGTCGGACTCGGCCGCGGTGCTCAGAGCATCGTCCGGCAGCAGGTCGCGTGAATAAGCGCGTACGTGCAAGTTAGGCCACCCGGAAACGATGCGTGAGCGCATCAGAAAGCCCGTGATTGTGCCGCCAGCTCCCTGCAGCCGTTCTTCTCCCGTTGGACGGCGGATCGTCCGTTCTGTTTCGTCCACATCCTCGCGGATTTTCGGATAGACTGCCTCCAGTTGGGCGCGGTCGGCGGTGGTGATTGTACCCACGCTTAACACACCCTGAGTCAGGGCGTCCGTCCAGGCCCGGTCAATATAGAAGAAACGGATCGACTCGATCGGCAGCAGGTCCGCATCGGGAACGAGATAACTGAACGGGACATCGTGCAGAAGTCGCAGACGCGCCAGGAATCGGCGAAGCTCGCCGGGCACAACATGATCACCGTCATCTGGATCATGGTCGGTGACGATATCCACGTAATCCTTGGCCGCGGCCGCAGCCTCCAGGATGATCTCGGAAGTGACAAACTTAATCATTATGCTTCCTCCTCCTTGTTCTCATCCAGTTTGGCAGCGCGTGCGAGAAGCTCGTCGAGAGCATCGCTTGTACTTCTTGCATCCGCGGCAACGCGTGATCTTCTACGCGGTGTGCCGCGAGTCAGGATGATTGGTGGCGGCGCCTGAGGCGCAGCGACAGCAAGCACCTTGCCCAGTTCTGTGGAGAGAGCACCCTGCAAATTCGCGACCGAACTCTTGTTGAGTTGAATCTGTCCTTGCGGGTTTGCAACCGGGACCTTGGCCTGTGTGATCGCGGCCAGGATTCCGATTTGAGCTCCCAACTCTCTCACGGAATTGAGATTGAGACCGAGTCCATCAGCGATCACTGCATCCAGGTCGCCTCTCACCACAAGCTCTCTTCCTGGGTCGGCAACCGGGCGGCGCGGCCCAAGCATATCAACAGCATTCTTCGCAAGGCTATCAATTACCTGCAACGCAACAAAGCGACCCAGGTCAACACGCTGGTCGACGAGATCAGGAAGCACAAAAGGTGTTACCCTGGAAAGAATCTCGCGTACACGCCCGGCGCCGAATTGTTCGCCTCTGAAACGAAGGAGCGCTGACACAACCGATAACTGCGACAATCCAAGCAGCCGACCGATCTCGAATGCAGCCGCCAGCGAAAGGTCCTCGCGCCCATCAGGTACAACGCGGCGGATCTGATCGGCAGAATGTGCCAGAAGTGGACGCGTGGAATCAACAGGGTCGCGATCAGTCGGGAATGGAACGAGGGGCCCGCGATACCATGCGCGCACGGGATCGCCTCTGCGCGTGTGGTGATCCAATCCGATATGACCTGTTTGCACGATCTCAGGGCCGGGAGGTGCCGGAGGGGCATCGGCTGCAACCGCGGGAACAGTGCCAAGGAGACCGATATCCATATCGCGCATCAGAGTCTCAAACGTAGCGCCCTCATTCGTAGTAAACGACCAGTGCGCGAGTACAGGAAAGCGATAAACTTGTTCGACAGCAACGGCTTCAATTGGATATCGAAAGCCGGATGCCATCACGTCACGCACAAGACGCTTCGCATCGGGATCGAGCGCTGCCTTTGCAACCCGCTCTGTCGCGCTGACCCAGTGCTGTGCCGCAGGAGGTTCCTTCATCACTGACGAACCGTCGAGTGCAGCGCCTAGAGTTGGGGATCCAGCCAATCGCGCACTTTGACTCGCCGCGGCCGCCGCCCCCGATGGCCGCGCATCCATAGTAAGTCCACCCGCGCTAGGCAGGAGAACGCCGCCCACATCGATGCCGCCCATCACACGCTTATCCGGTCCGATGCCCGGGTCGATCGCCGACAGGACCGACCAGTCTTGTGCCAGCTCAAAAATAAAG
>JBGPNQ010000012.1:0-34371 GCA_041487615.1 Anaerolineae bacterium | reverse complement strand
GACTGGCGCGGCAAAATGCTGACGCGATTACGCAAGTTGATTTTGGATTCAACGCCTGGCCTTGTCGAGGAATGGAAATGGGATACACCCGTCTGGTCCAGCAATGGCAACGTGGTGGCCGCGGGTGCTTTTCATGACCATATCAAGCTGAACTTCTTCAGAGGTGCATTGCTGGAGGATCATCACTTGTTCAATGCCGGGCTGGATGCCAAAGCGACGCGTGCGATTGATATTTTTGAGGGGGACAAAATTGATGAGGCAGGACTCAAAGACCTGGTCCGTGCCGCGGTTGTTCTGAACAGTCCCAGACCAGGATCTGCCAAGGCAGGGACAAAGCCGGATTCAAAAAAGAAATCGAAACTGGCCAAGAACTGAAGAATTCATCGTGGTGAATCCAGGAGCCGATGAAAAATGATCTGCCAAAACTCGCTGCACCTGCGCAACGTGCCCTGGCTGGGGCAGGTATCCAGTACTTGCAGCAGTTGACGAAGTTTAGCGAAAAAGAAATCAAGGAGTTGCATGGCATTGGGCCGAACGCTCTCGTTCAGCTCCGTCGAGCGCTTGCCGAAAAGGGATTATCGTTCGCGAAGAAAAAATAAAGGAGATTTCACCGGTATGGGAAAAGTCATCGTCGGTACGACCATGTCGTTGGACGGTTTCATGAACGATCGCCTGGGAAGTGTGGCAAGTCTGTATCCTGATCTCGAAGAACTACGAAAGACAGAGATGCTTCAAGAATCAATGAAATCCACGGGAGCAGTTGTGATGGGCAGACATGCATTCGATATGGCCCAGGGAGATTTCACAGGGTATGAGTATCAGGTGCCCATCTTTGTGCTTACCCATCATCCGCCGCAGAAGGTTACAAAAGGACAGAATGACAAGCTGAAGATTACCTTCGTCACAGATGGAATTGACAGCGCAATTACGATGGCAAAAGCGGCTGCCGGTGAAAAAGATGTCACCGTGGTTGGCGGAGCAAGAACCGCTCAACAGTGCATCAACGCCGGGCTTTTTGATGAGCTTGAGATTGGCATCATGCCCATCCTGCTGGGAGGTGGTCTGCGATTCTTCGATAACGCACCCATCGGACCTGTTGAGCTTGAAAGAACACGCGTCCTTGAAACCCCATCCAGAATTGGCCTTAGATTCCGCGTCGTAAAATAATCACAAGGCGATCCACCCGCCTCGCAGACCTTCGCGAACAGCTTCCGTCCGATTGGTCACATTCAATTTTGTGTAAATGGATGAGACATGGAATTTAACGGTATGTTCGCTGATCCCCAATTCAAGTGCAATTTGCTTGTTAGCCAGCCCCTTGGAAAGAAGTCCCAGGACTTCCGATTCTCGTTCCGTAAGCGGACCGCGCGCCAGCGGTTCGCTTTCCGATTCAAATAACAATGCCGTTGTACCGACGACCAATCCCTGTGACAGCGCGTGGACGGCCGCGCCCAACTCCTCCGCGGATGCATCCGTAGGCAGGACTCCCCAGGCTCGATAGGAGCGCCTCAATTCGCGGATGTTCGGTGAGTCATCGCTGAGAAGCAATATCGCGGCCGATGGTGAGTCAGCCAGTTGGTTATTTACGAAAGAAGCGTGAGAAGCCGACGTGATGACCACGTCGGCTTCCGAGTTTATCTCGTCTTCAGCCAATGAATCGTTCAGCACTTTAATCGTCTTGTCAGACGAGAGCAAAGCGCGCAATCCGGCCCGCATTGCGGGTGATGAAACATCCAGCAGGACTCGAATCACTTACTTCCTCTCCCCCGCCGTCACCGTGACTGTCTCAGGACGGCCGCCTCGCAGCACCTCGACGGCGATGGTTTTGCCAACGGTGTCCGTGTTAAGAGCGGCGAAAAGATCATCTGCATCGCCGACGGGCTGGCCGCTGATGGCAACGAGAATATCTCCAACGAGCAGGCCGGCTTTTTCAGCAGGGCCACCTTCCTCAAGCCACAAGACCAATAGACCTTGACTCTGTTCACGTTTGAGGGCCTGTCGCGCAGCCTCGGCAACATCAACCGGTTGTGTACGCACGCCCAGATAACCGCGCTTGACCGTTCCATGTTTTGCAAGCGCATCCGCAATCCGCCAGGCCACTTTGACGGGGATGGTCAGCGAAGAACCGCGCGATAACCCGGAGGTATTGAGACCCAGGACTTCACCGTCTGTGTTGACCAGAGGTCCGCCAGAAAAGCCGGGATACGGAGTCGTTTCGGTTTGAATATATTCATCCAGCATGCCGCCGCGGAACGTGCGAGCGGGTCCGCTGATCGCCGTGACGATTCCCCACGAGGCCTGCATCCCGGCGCTGCCTGGACGTCCCAGTGCCAAAACGAGTTGCCCCACCTTAACGGAATCAGAAGTTTTTGCAGGAGTTAGTGCTTTTTCTGCGAGACGCAGAAGCGCAAGATCGGAGCCCGGATCACGGCCTGCAATCGTCGCACTGAGGGATTTTCCATCAGGTAAAAGCACTTTGATATCCTCTTCACGCGTCACAACATGATCGGCCGTAAGGACAAGATCGTCAGCATACGCAATTCCACTTGCAGGATAACGCTTGCGCGCATCCACAAGGATCGTGCTTTCACCGCCTTTTTCGACAGCGGACGTAAGTCCATTTGAGAATTCAGTAAGAGAGTTTGCCATGCTTAGCTCCTTTTCATCATAACATAAGTGGTTCGCGCTGAGCGGATTGTGAGTATGCGCTTCGTCTACACTCAGAGCGAATGGATGTTTTCAGTGTATCTCACAGACGAATTAATTACATCAGGAAGATGGGTGGTAGTGCCACTAGTCTTTCGGGGAGGTAGCTCAACTGTCATTGCGAGGGCCGCTGGTCGAGTAGAGCGAGTGCCTGCCTGCCCCGCTATCAGTTGCGGGGTCTCGCTCGTATCGAGATCAAGCCCGAAGCAATCTCCAATTAAACGGTGAAGATTTCTCAATGAGATACACCCGGTAAACAGGAGATTGCTTCCCTACGGTCGCAATGACGGAAACGGTCATATAATCAAATCCATGAAATCCACCTTGCGGCTGAATGCGAAAGTGTTTCCTGTCATCGGTTTATTTGCACTCGTCATGCAAATCATCGATGCTTCAAGAGTCTGGGTCATTTTGATGATCGCCATTGGTGGGACATGGCTGCTTTGTTTCTGGTGGGCGCGCGGACTTCAACGTTCGTTGACGTTCGAACGTGAAATGCGGTTTGGCTGGGCACAGGTCGGTGACCGGCTCGAGGAACGATTTACGTTGAGCAATTCGTTTGTGTTGCCTGCCACGTGGGTCACACTGAATGATCACTCGACACTCCCGGATCATCGCGCCACAGTCGCAACCGGCGTGGATGGTTCGAGCACATCCCAGTGGAAGGTCAATACCCAATGTACGCGCCGCGGTGTATATACGCTCGGTGGGACGACTCTTGAGACCGGCGATCCCTTTGGAATATTTACGTTGACGTTTGAAGATCCCACTTCGTCCACCCTTGCAGTCATGCCGCCGGTCCTTGCATTGCCGAAATTTCAAATCCTTTCGAGCGGATGGTCCGGTGAAGGGAAAAGGAACCCGCGTTCGTTCGAGGAGACCATCAATGCATCCCATACGCGCGAGATGTCGCCCGGTGATCCTATGCGCTGGATCCATTGGAAAAGCACGGCGCGTCGCGATAAGTTCTTCGTCCATCAATTTGAAGGCAACCCGGCCGGAGAGTGGTGGCTGTTGTTGGACCTCGACCGGCAGACGCAGCTCGGCACGGGCTGGGATTCCACCGAAGAGCACGCCGTCATCCTTACAGCGTCTCTTGCGGCGCGCGGATTAAAGGATGAGCATCCTGTCGGGCTGATGATCAACGCACAAGAGGCATCCTGGTTAACACCGCGGCGCAATGAATTCCAACAACGCGCATTGCTGAAATCTCTGGCCGTTGCATCTCCCTCCGAACTGGGGTTGAAGGATTATTTACAGCGTATCGGTCAAACGATTGGCAGTCATTGCAGTTTGCTGGTGGTCACAGCGAATACCAATGCCGAATGGACGGAGTCCCTTTTGCCGCTGACGTGGCGCGGTGTGATGCCAACGGTATTTCTGCTCGATCCAAACACTTTCGGGGCTTCGAAGAATGCAAACAACACGAGTGCAATTTCACATGCACTGCAATCCATGAGTGTTCCATGTCATGTCATTCCGAAGGAGATGCTGGATAAACGTCAGGCGCATCCGGGACAGGAGGGCGAATGGGAGTGGCGCGTCTCGCCGATGGGTAAGGCGATTGCGGTGAAGACTCCCGTTGCCGACTGGCGGAGGCTCGAATAAACGACCGCCTCTTCCGAAGAGTCTTCAACGCTGAGGTGATGGGACTCGTCCTTACCTTTATCGCATTACAGGTCTGGCTCTATGGCATTGCATCCTCCCTGCGCGGAACAAAGACGGATAATTTGATTTGGGTCTGTCTCCTCGCCGCGTTGATCGGTTTATCGTCGGGCAAAAGCAGATTGAAGGGCATCCATGCATCGGCGGGAATTGCGGTGCTGGGCATCCTGGGCGTATGGAGCTTGGGAGCACGACTCGCCATCCCGCTATCTGATCTTCTTAAGGCATTAATCCACATCGGGCCGACGATTTTTCCTGAGCTCGGTTATCGCTTCGATGTGGATGCATCCGGGCTGGTATCAGCATGGAACTTGATCGTTGCATCCTCTGACGCGCTGCTGATGCGCTGGCAGACCTGGTTTATCGGCTTGGCAGCAAACGTCAACGTGAATGATGCTCTCATCCGCAACATGATCTGGACATTGACGCTGTGGCTTTTCTCGGCCTGGATCGGATGGTTCGCTGCAAAACGAAATGCGGTCGTATCGCTCCTACCAGGCATTGCGCTGCTAACATGGATCACTTCTTATAGCGAGTACCGCGTGGAAACACTGTGGGGGCTCGTTTTCATCATGCTCCTGTTGATGGGAATCTGGAATTACAAGAAACTCATCGGGGGATGGGAAACGCGTCGAGTGGATTATTCGGAAAGCATCCGTTACGATAACAGTCAGGCTGTGATAATCGTTGCCGCGCTAGTGGGCATCGTCGCGTTTATCACGCCTTCTGTGTCATGGCGCGATGTAAGGGATTATTTCCGTGAGCGCGAACATGCGAAAAAAAGTGAGACGGTCAAGATGCTCGGCATCGAGGAAAAGATCGATCCGCCAAAAAAGAAACCATCGCCCAAACCGTCGCTGCCGCGCAAGCACCTGTTGACCGCCGGTTACGCCCAGTCCGAAAAGATCGTCATGACGATCAAGACAGGTGAACTGCCTCCCATCGTCATTCAAGGCATCACGACGGACGCCCCGCGCTACTACTGGCGCAGCGTCATCTACGATCAATACGTGGGCGCAGGATGGTTCTCCACCTCCGCTCCGCCGCAACCCATCGATGCCAATGAACCGCTCATCCCCGGCGTGCTGAGCGAGTACAAAGCCCTGCATTTGAATGTGCAGATGCAGGAACCGGAGGGGAAGCTCTATTGGAGCGGGATGCTCTACAGTGCCGACATTCCTCTCACGGTGGACTGGCGGCTGCGGCCCCAATCGAACCTGTTCGCCGATCAAACGGCTTTGCTCCAGGCCGATATGTTTGCCGCGCGCACGGACGCGACAACGTATAAAGTGGAAGCCTATGTCCCAACTCCATCGATCAACGAGCTTCGAGCCGCCTCCACTGCATATCCGCAACACATACGTGATCTATATCTTGCGCTGCCGCAATCCGTGCCTGAACGGGTCCATCGACTCGCACAGGAGATCACCCATGGAAAAGAAACGCCCTACGATAAGGCCAAAGCAATCGAAAGTTACCTGCGGGATAATTATCCGTATGACCTGGAAATCTCCGCGCCTCCACCGGATCGGGATGTGGCTGATTATTTCCTCTTCGATCTGCGCAGAGGCTACTGCGACTATTACGCCACTGCCATGGTGGTACTGGCGCGCTCGAGCGGAATCCCGGCGCGCTTCGTTTCGGGCTATTCCTCCGGCGAATATGATGCTCCGAATGCGCAATACATCATCCGTGAATTGCACGCCCACTCCTGGGCAGAGGTGTACTTCCCCGAGATCGGCTGGGTTGAATTCGAGCCTACCGGTCACGAACCCGAGATCGAACGTGTGGCAACAAAGATCGATCCCGCATCCCTGCACAAACCTGCATCGACGGCCCGAAGGATTTTGTTCGAGATCACAAGTCAAAAGATCTTCCTTCTGCTGCTACCCCTCGGGATGATTGCAATTCTTATACTGCTGTACTTTTGGATGATCGAAGGAATATTGTTCATGAGGCTCCTGCCATCTGTCGCTGTGGAAATCCTGTATAAGAGATTGTATCGTTCGGGACGTCCGCTTGCGGGCGAATGGACGCGCGCCGAGACCGCTCATGAATTTACCGATAAATTAATTGCCAAACTTGGAGAGATCAGTCATCGATTGGATCGGGCGAAGCTGTTCGAGCGCATTAAAAACGAGGTTGAAGTTCTGACGGACATTTATCACACTTCACTGTTCAGCAAACAGAGCGCGCAAAAAGAAGATGTAAGGGTGGCTCTGCATGTATGGCAGCATTTACGATGGCAATTGTTCGTCGCAAAATTAAATAATTTTCTCTTGAGATATAAGAGAACCTCTTCCTAGGGTCGGTTTGCAATTAGTGGTATGTCATTCCCCCGAAGGGCATCGGGGCGATGTGAGGAGCGAAGCGACGGCACCTGCCCCGGATGCAAGTGCCGGGGAGAATCTCGGATTACAGGGTACTTCCAAATACAAAACCGAGATTCTTCGCTCCTTACAGTCGCTCAGAATGACATGTCTCGAATTTGCAGATACACTCTAGAATAAAAATATTCTTATCTTAAAATTTTCATAACCATGACCGCGGGTTATTGATTTTGATTCAATATTGTTGTATAGTATTCATCAAATGATTTGCAGCAGATGGATTGCTGCAAATATCCTTGAAAGAAAAATCATCGTCCATAAATAGGAAAGGAAGAGAATGATGGTTGCAATGGATACGCTTACGATAAAGACAGAAAATAAGTTTAGAAGTTTGATCACGAAGCAGGCATATTCCAAAGGGGAAGTCATTTGCGAAATACCAACGGAGAAGCTGTTCGATAAGGCGAACCGTTACACAGTTCAGATTTCGCAGGATAAACATACTGAAGTAGGAAAACTCTCCGCCCTCAATCATTCATGCGATCCCAATGTAATTCTCGATACCGAGCATCTGCTCATGGTCGCGCGCCGCGATATTGCGAAAAACGAGGAACTGTCTTTCTTCTATCCCTCCACCGAATGGGAAATGGACGCGCCTTTCATCTGTCTCTGTGGAGCATCCAACTGCATCCACGTGGTTGCAGGCGCGCGCTTCCTGCCGCTTTCCACACTGGAGCATCATTATCTCAACAAACATATCCGCGAGATGATGATCGAGTTGCTAGAAAACACAGAATTGCATTTGATGAAATTGCTGGAAGCCGCTGAAAAGTAAAACAAGCAATCTCCGAAGGCAATCTTCGGAGATTGCTTGTTTATTTAGTTGATTGTTCACGCCGCTGAGAGGCTTTTCAAACCGCCGCCGGGATTCCGTGTTCCAAGATGTGCCTGGCTGCGGATGCGCGTGTTATGTCGACCGTGATCAGGAGAATGGTGTGCCCATTTTTCATGCTTTGATCGTAACGATAGGTATCCTCCTCCGATATCCCGACGCCAATGGCAAAGCCAAGCATGCCACCGATCAATGCACCGGCAGCGATACCGGCCAGGGCAAACAGATACCATACCGGGGAAGAAGCCGTTCCAAAGGGGTCCAGATGGGTCACGCTCTGCGCGCCAAAGCCTGCCAGCGCTCCGATCACATTTCCCCATAGCGCACCTCCAACGGATCCCGAAATGACCGTTTCGGAAACTGTGGTGCCTCTGGCATCATAAAGCTGAATGGCATCGCCAAGCCTCAATGACTCGATCTCTTCAAGATGAAATCCAACCTCCTGCAGGTTGCGGACAACTCCTTCAACAGCATTCGTATTCTCGAACAGCTTCACGACAAGTCGCTTTCCCTGCTTGCCGCGCATCAGATGAATACACTCAACCGTTTTTTGGACTTCAGCATATTGCTGTGCGATCACCTCGCAAATTTCATCTGGCAAATCCCTCTTCAAGGCATTTTCATAGGTATGGAGAGCCACCTTCTCACCCACATTGACTTCCTTCAATACAACCATTTCGCGCTCGTCTTTTCCAATTGTCATGGCGGCGAAGATGTCAATCCGGCCGCGGTGAAGGGCACCTCGAAAACTGCTGCGAGGCCTGTCACTATTGCCCAACCGGCTTAATTCAGCGAGGATTTCGGCTTTGTATCGCGCTCGTTGTTGGGCGTAGGATTTGAAAAGAACTTTCAAGCCAGGATTGCTCACATTGGCGGCTGCAACCGCATAGCCTTTTTCTCCACTCTCGATAATCCGATAAAGATAAAGAAGGGTTCGTATGGTCTGTTGATTGTTCATCGTCTCAGCTCCTTGCGTACATAGGTCTGGACATTTTAGAAAATGTACGCAGACCTCATCCATGGATGAGGTCTGCGTTTGATCTTGTTATTTTGATAGTACGATCATTTTTGCGATCATACCCTGCTCGACATGCCCCTCCGTGCCGCAGATTATTTGATACTCACCTGTCTCCATCGGGGCGGTAAAGGTGACCGTCTTCGATTGACCGGAGTCCGCTTCCACCTCCCAGTAGATGTTTTCCTCATCCTCGGGTCCGAATTTTTCGCCGACCGTCAGTCCATGCTTCATGATGACAAATTCATGTAGTGCCGCGCCATTATTTGCGATATTCAAGGTGATTTCCTTGCCGGCAGGAATTACGAATTCCACTGGCTCATACTTGAACTCGGTCATCTTGACGTCAAGTTTGGTGGTGGCCGAACTGCCTCCACCGCAGGAAACCAGTAGAAACGACAAACAGGAAATTACAGCAATAACGAACAGATACTTCTTCATGATATTCTCCTTATAAACGATAAAGTATTGGTACGGCAATGCCAAACTGCTCCTCGTGGCTTGGGATAAGTTATCATCAAAGATGATTCGCACCTCCATTCCGCGCCGTGCTCGATGTGGAGGCTCGCCAGTCCGATTCAAGGTAGGGTGATGTATCGTTCATGTCATTCCACTTGCTGATCGTCCAGTTGAGGACATCGTTGCTTGCCATCAGAACCGTGTCTTGATCAAAATCGTACTGCGCACGGTTAATCCAATTGGAAAATGCACAGACATTGGATGCAATGGGTTGGGTTGTGTGACAGTTCAAATGGCCTCGAAAAAAATCCATATCTACTCCGCGGGCTAATCACTTTCCTTATTGAACAAGAGTCGGAATCGAATAATGCTGGCGATTATATCTTTCAGGACGGTCTCAAAGGCGATAAAAAGGGTCAATTTTGGGTTAATTTACTGATTAAAATGGATTAACTCTTTTGACAAAAAGATGTCATATAACTTAACCCTTTATTAATCCTCCCGGAGAAATCCATCCACGGGCCCGGCGGCGTCTCCACAGTACAATAGCCAGACCCTGACCATCGGTATTCACGTTGCGACAAAACCGGCACGGTCTACTGATCGCCGCTCATCAACTGCTTAAAAGCGCCCACCCAGGGTTTTCCGAGCCTGTGATTATCCGAGACAACGATCTTGCCTAGCTTTTGAGCAATTTGAGGAATGGCCATCGCGATCGTCCCCCAGTCGTCGGTGAAGATGGCGACCTTGATCTTATCAGCATATTGACCGGTCCACATCCACTCCATGCGGAAGCGGTCCGCTTTGACCCAGTAGTCACGTTTTTCCCAAGCCACAACTGAAACATCAATTCCCTCTGCAATAGTCTTTAAGGCCAACACAATGAACGCAGCCAGATCCTTCGCTTCGTCCGTCACTTCCTTTTGTTTTGCCAGTTCGCGCACGGCGAGAACGATTGCTTTTGTTAATCGAGTTCTGTCTTTTCCAGCGGATTCGGGGTTGATGACGCGGCTCAATGGAATCTCCAATCTCAGGTACCAGGTGTCAGGTTTCAGGCTCGTGCTGAGCCCAGTCGAAGCATATCAGGTGGGGGATTATATCCAGCAATCAAGATTCGTCAACCAGCAACGGTAAATCGTCAAGCGAGAACTGGTACTACAGAGTGCCGCATAATTAGGTAAACTTGCGACGTGAGTTTCAGCCTGCAGAACCATCCAAAAGGTTTACTTACGCATGTTCCACATGCGTGAGAAAAGCGGTAAGCCTGTCGGAGCATCGTAAATCGAAGTATAATTTCGCCGCACTTCCGGGGACGTGCTGGAACTGGCAGACAGGCATGACTTAGGATCATGTGAGAGGCAATGAGGCGCTTTACTCTACAGTAAGGCGCTTTTTTGTTTCCTGGTCGCGTTGAATCATGTGTTGGATTATGTCGGCTTTACGCGCGCTGTACCGGCGTTCGCAATATGCGCGGCTTCCACGTATCTCATCGCCATGGCTGGGCTATTCCATCCGAATTTATCGATCAATCGATCCAGCGGCGTGCCGGCGCGCGCTTCGAAGGTTGCGTCATAGTGCCGGCAATCATGGGCGGATAATCCCTCTATCCCTGCATGGCGCCCCAGGAGTTCCACGCGCTTTGTGAGTGCCCTGGTCGCGCTTGTCTCTGACATTTGCCCGGATAGTTTGCCGGTCCCTTTGTTTGACTTTCGCCATAGGATCCCATCGGCGGGCACCTCGTGCTTGAAGTAGGCCGCCGCGGCTTTGCGTGTGTCGCCGGTCATTGTATGGGTTTGGGTCTTGTTGACTTTGGGGCGGTAAAACGTGAAAGTGCCGGCTTTCATGTCAAAGGCGTTACGTGTGAGAATCGCAATCTCACTGACACGCAAGCCGTGGTCCAAAAGCAGACACATAATCAGCGCGTCACGCCTCCCCTGCCCTGTCTCGGGCTGCTGCTTCAATGCTTGCGCGATATCCTCGGGGATGATTACTGCTTCAGCTTTCTTATGCCCGATGCGGGTCCCGATCCCCTCGGCGCGCCGTTTCTCATCGATGTGTTTGGCTTCCTTGCTTGCATAGCCTTGCACGCTGGCAATCAGGATACTTTCCTCGGGCGTGATTGCACCGGCTCGGGCCGCAATCCTGGCATAGGTGCGGACCGTGGAAAGCCTGCCGTTGATGCTGCCGATTGCATAGCCTTGTTGAAGCTGCCAATTCCGGAAAGCCTCCACGATTCCCCAGGTCACACCGCGCCATGCTTGCGGGTTGTCATAAAGATTAGTAGCAGGCACGCCCGCCGATCGCAGGAAGGTTTCAAACAATGCCAGGTCCGCAATCTTTCGGCGGATCGTGTTATCGGCTTTGCGCGCGGTATGGTCTGTAAAAGCCACACGCGCGCCGGCTTCGTTCGCTGCCTGTCCTGCCTGGCTCATGATGTCATTCAACCGCGCAAGCGCGGCGGAGTTGGTTGTTTCGATTGCGTTCGTCTTTTTCATGGTTATGTGATTCCTTTCCTGGTCAATAACTGAATGATAAGCCACAACAAAAAGCGAAGTTCTTTTATCGCCGCGTCGCGTCCGCATGTGCAATACTTCGGCGGATCAAAGTTGCGAATACTGCAAAAGGGTCTGTGCTGCGATAACAATTTCATAAGTGACTTCATTCATTCCTTTCATGTCTTGCCGATCTCCTGAAAAGGTTATGTTTTGTTAGGTTATTCAAGTTCTGATTTGCCCAATTTATCAGTACCAAAAAGTTGGGCTATTTTGGGAATTCGCTTCCAAAGGTGGAACGGGTCGAAATTTTTCTAAAAATCGCTCCTGGGGCTTCCTGTGGATTCCTGGCACGATTTGTACTTGTTTTGCGCGCGCCGTCATGGTCTTGCTCATCACACGATTAGCGACGGGCGGTTATTCGATTGTCAAGGTGCTGATTTGCGCGTCCGTTACGAACGTGTCTTGCGATAGGCGTATTGACGGCACGCATTGGAACAGAATTTTTTTGTGTTGCGCATGGTGTTGATGCGTGCCTGAAAGTGCCGTCCACAGGAGGGACATTCGCGCCATTCTCTACGAGTGTTTCCGAAAGGATTTATCGAGCTGCACCTGTTCTGCATCTTTGGCATATTGCATTTTCAACTCTGCGCGCTTCATTGCGTCCTCGCGGCGTTCCTGACGGATCCTCTCTTGAAGATCCAATTCTTCTTTGTGGCGTTGCTCTTCTTTGGCTTTTACCTCATCGCGTTCACGCTCTAATCGCGCGTTGGCTTCTTGTCTCTCACGCTCCAGTATGGGTATGGTTTCTCTGCGATGTAATCCATACATCGCCGCGGAGAGGGCAGGCAACAAACAGATAAGCAAGAGGGCGAGGGCGTAGAAAATGCCGGCGCCATCGTTCAAGGCAAGAATGACGTTGATAACAACCAGGAGCATTTCATAGGCTGCCGCTACAACCCACATGAAGCCTACGAAATTTTCGATCTTCTCATTCCTGCTCTGCACGTCGGCTATGATTGCGTCAACCAGTTTCACCCATACAAGCAAGCCCAAGCCCTCGAGCCCAAAGCCGAGGACATTGGCGGCCCACGGATCCCAATGGAAGAATTTCTGCGCGCTGTGCGCGGTCATGAAGGCGACGGGCAGGGGGAGGGCAAAAGGTAGCAGGGTTGCCACAAGTCCAAACAACGACGGGTTGGCATGATCAACGGCGTTCTTCACGCCATCGAATAAACTGACAAGGGTTTTTGCCAGTGTGTTTACGATCCAATCCATCATTCTGACAATTGAGTTCTTCTCTTCGTTCATGGTTTTTACTCCTATAGTTTTTCGATTGCCTTTGAGATTGCATCGAGCGCTTCGTATGCTGCCATTCCATCAGCATGGTTATTCCATACGGCAAAGGTCAAGGGGTCGAGACGGTTGTATTTCTCATCGCTGCTCAGGTCTGAATTTTCGATCTGTGCAATGGCGGTATAAATGTCCTGGTCGTCAAGGCTGCCAGGTGTGCCGTTCACGATCCCGCAAGATACAAAATAATCATGCTGGGCGTTTGCTTCCCCGATGGTGGGGGCAACGCGGCGCGCCGGCGGTTCGTACTCCTCGCGCCTTGGCGATGGTCCGATAAAAATTACCTTTAGGATTGCGGCTAGTATGCTCATGGCTTCACCGTCCTCTAATGCAGATGATTTTCCCCGTCGCCCGTTCGGTCATGGCGTATTCAGTCTGTCCTACTGGTATGAGTTTGTATCGGGTCCATGTCGCCATGGCGCCCCGCGCGCCGATCTGCTGCATGTGTTCGCGTCCGTGCCTGGCAACGGTCGCACGCCCGCCGATGCTACCCGCTTGTTTTTTGTTCATGGTTTCCGCTCTGGTTTTCAAGATATTCCTGAGCTTCGGTCACGGCTCGCTCACCATCGCTGTGAGTTTTGCGGCTGACGTAAATCACATCCTTGCCGATGGTCACGATGACATAATACCTGCCGCGAGGCGTGCGCTTCGCGTTGAACGTATACGGGTTCATGGGGTTTGTCCTTTCACCATCATGGAGAGAAGCAGAAGAAGCTCGAGCACAAGGACGCGCGCAAACAATCCAGCAAGGAAGGCTTGCGCGCGCTGCTCCTGTTGTCGCCGATGAATTCGGCGGATCTGTTGGGCGTAGAGCTGGAGGGCGTCATTGCGTTGCGTGTGTGCGTTGTTCGTCATTTACACAAAGAGCTTCCCGCCCAGGAGCGCGATACCCTTTACAGCCGTGGCCACATCTTCGCGGGCGACTTCGTTCATCCCTTCAGACGTTTTTCCGCCATTCTCCAAAATGTGCAGAGCTCCATCCTGGAGTGAGTGAATGGCAGTCAGTGTGCGGAGAATTTGCTCGTCAACGCCGGCTTTCTTAAGGTTGTCATAGACTGTGTCGTAAGCGTTCTGTGCCAGGTCCCTCATGAACTGGATGGGATATTCCGGATCTTCCATCTTTGGGGCGCCTTGGGCGGTCTTGGTCTTGCTGGTTTTGGTTTTCGTGGACATGGGGTTTTCTCCTTGTAATTGGGTGTGTTTGGCTGGCACCGCGTGCCGATAACCTTATGTTACTTATGATAACATTAGTGTTATAAAAAAGCAAGTATAAAGATGTATAATAACATTATTGTAATTCTAGTGGGTTTAGGGTATAATTTCGACAACATAGTTACACTAAAGTAACTGACAGGAGTAAAATATGAGCGTGGCAATCAATAATCGTTTTTCCGTTCTGCTTGCTGAAAAGCGCGTACAGGCAAAGCGTAATATTCCCCTCTCTGAAGTTGCAGATGAAATAGGCTTACCGCCTAAGACTCTTTTCGCATGGGCAAACAACACCGTAACGCGCTTCGATGTACATGTGATAGATGCAATATGTCAATACTTCGGCGTACAGCCTGGGGATTTGTTTGAATATGTCGCCAACCCTCCCAACACTTCCAAACCAACCAAAAAGAAAAAGGCCATCTGATCAGACGGTCATAAATCCCACCATGAAAGGATAGAGCCTATCGAATAATCCCTGTCCATAATTATCGTGCTTCCCGATCAAAGAACAACCAACAGAAAGTAAGCAAAAGCGGTCCGTGATGCCCTCACATCACGGACCGCTTTTTATTTAGGATTCTACCCACCGCGCGCATCCTGGTCTTCAAAGCCGACGTGAATAGTAATCAGCTCCACATCATGACGCGCGGCAAACTCATCCAGCTCCGTTTCGGTCGCGAGATAGAACGGCTCTTTATCAACACCACCTGCTGACGCAAAGAGAGGTTGAATTTTGTATCCCTTGGCTCTTTCTTCAGGCGTGTCCCAGCCATACGCCCAACCTTTCACGATGACACACATATACTTATTCACATCACTGATGCCGGCTTTTTCTTCCAGCTGCTTGATACGGTTATTCAGGTTACTCATGGCTTACCTCTCTTCCCTCAACACCTTTTGACGGCTATCGCCGGCTGTTTTTTTTGCAGTTCAGAACGAAGTGAACGCGCAATCATGTTGCTTTTCACAAATATGGAAGAACTTCAATTATTTTTTTATAGAATTCTTCGGCGTCGGCTGTATACACATTGATATTTTCGGCGTGAATGTAGGGACCATGGGTGACGTTACCAGAGCCTTGATTGATGGCGTCCAGTTGTTGTGTGCCGATCCTGTTGACGGCCGCCGCACGCAGGACATATTCACCGCTTGAAAGATGTGTAGAAATGCTGTCGCTGGTAGAGGTTCCCGCTCCCAAAATCAGCCCGCCCATTGCGTGACCACCTCCCGGTGTGTCCGGGTTATGAGGTCCGCCTGCTCCATAGGTATTGTTTCCGGCTGCGCTGGTGGGCATGGAGGGCGGCGCGCCATGGGTGCGTATCCAGAAGTCATATTCCCATTGCGTGCCCGTCAGCGGCATTTGGTTCAATGCCCCAACGAGGGAGTGGACGGCTGGCTCTGCTTCGGCGTTTATTTTTTTCGCCAGCAGGGTTTGAGACTTCTGCAACAGGGCGGCACTGTCTGCCCCATCTCTTTCGCGCTCGCTCAGGTGATGGACATTCTCGATCTGGTTTTCTGCGGCTGAACCCATTGCCTGATAACCCACTGCGGCGGCGCGCAGTAATTTTATGGCCTGCTGCTCGGTCTTTGATCCGTTTTCGACACTGGTTATCAGATCGTTGGTGTTTACAATGACGTGCGCGGTCGCTTCGTCCCATTGCCCATATGCCTGCCCAAGAGCCGTGACCATTTTGATTTTTTGGTCGCCGGTCAGTTCGGTACTGTTGAGGATCCGTTCCTGTTCGATGTTGAAAATAATTGCATCGGCGCGCTCATCATAGTCTTTCTTTTCGGCGGCGATATTGGCGTTGATCGTGTCCTTCTCTTTTTGCGTGCGCGCCAAAGTGAGTTGCTGATTGTATTCCGCCAGTTTCGCGTTGTAGTCGTCCTGCGCCTTGCCGAGGTCGCCGGAAAGAATTTCATTGAGATTTCCTAAATCCTTGTTGTAATCCTCCGCCGACGCGCCGGTGTCCTTCAAGGCGGCGGAATCTTTCTTTAGCGCGTCCTCCCATGCCAGACCGTACTGTTTGGCGCGGGAGATTTCATTATTGAGACCACTAACCGCGTTGCTATATTCGTTCCCGCCTCGTGTCGTGTCATGCACTACCAGTAGTCCGGCGCGGACAGCCGCCGAAAAATTATCCTGTGCTTCCTGTGCATCCAGGAAGCCGGTAACTATCGCAACCTTCCAGCCCTGACCCGTGTCTTTGACGTTATCCAATACCAGGCGGTAGCGTTCTGTTTCGCGGACCTGCTGGGTGGTCAGGATAAGACTCTCATTCACCGCCGCGCTGTTCTCGCGTATCTTTGAACTGCCTTGTGACAACACATTCATAAACACGGCACTCGAGCGCCCGAGATTTTCCTGTGCGAATTTCAGGCGCTGGGCTGGGTCTTGAATGGCAAGGAATTGATCCGATAACGCGGCAAGCGAATCGATGGTTGGAACAATGCCCTTTTCCTTCATCGCCCGCATGGCGGTGGTTACGTCCTGGGCAGAGATTTGGTAATCGTCCAGCACTTGCAGAAGCCGCGACGATTGCTCGGCGGTTGTGCCCGACGCAAGCGACAGATCGCGCACTTCCCCGGCATACTTCAACGTTTCATCGCTGACATTCTTGATCGCCGCGACCGTGCCCGCAATCGCTCCGCCGATGGTCAGGAACGAGGCAACGGAAGATAGTCCGAGTTCACTCATGCCCCCCTTGAGTGAAGTCAGTCCGCTTTTGACCTTGCCTGCCCCCTGTTCAAAGCCAGTTGTGGATGCACCTATTTCTGCGAATAAACTTGCCACACGATTTGACATGATATCTTCTCCTATTTTTTTTATTTTCTCCCCAGCCGCTGCGCCTGGCTTTGGCTGGGGAAGATAAAGCGCCGCGGGCGTATGGATGAATACGATAGCGCCTAATCCCAATTCACATCTACACTGGTTTCTTGCGCCAGTGTTTCAGGGTCCACACGTTTATTGATCTGTACACCGGTCAGCAAATCCAGAAACGGATTACTGCCAATGCCGAGAGTACGCGAGGACGGGTAAAACTCATTGGCGGCCTGCTGGGTCCTTTCGTACAGCCTTGCAATTTCGCCGCTCAGCTCCGCTTCTGCCTCGCGCTGGGTCTGCATTTCAGGCGACGCGGTAAGCTTTGCAGCTTCCGTTTGCATGGACTTGCGTACAGCAGACATGGCGCCGGCATCGCTAAATGCCTTTACCCCTCCCAACATGGAGGCGGCGGTTTCGGCAAAGGCTCGCATGGCGTGCCGATCTCCGCCCAGCTTCACACCCTCATAAGCATCCTGTACATCCTGGGGATTTCGGGCAGCCGAGACAATCCCGGTCGCGGTCGTGCGCTCATAGTTCAGCCGCTGAAAATCCCATTGCTTTGCGACTGCCTCGGCGATCTGCTCGCGCTCTGCCTTTAGTTCACTGTATGCGCGGCGCATCTCTGTCCAATCGCCTTTGAACGTGGTAAGGGCTTTGGGGGCGGATGCGTTGCGCTGCGCATCTAGTTTCTGGATCTCCTGAGCTTTGCCCTCCGTAGAAAATCGCGGATCGCCGGCGATTACAGCCTTCCGCTTTTGGAGGTCTGCGAGTTCATTCACTATACTTCCACTCATTATTACTGGTTTCATCTTCGGTCATTCCTTTGCGCTTCTAAAATGCGCGGGCTATGTCATCCGGTCGCCTTAGAGCGCCGGGTTATCAACGTGTTTCAAATCTGCCGATCGCAGTCGCTGCAATTCTCTGCAAGCGTTGGAGTATATCGGTGCGCATGGCGGCGGTTGCCGGGTCGGTATCCTGGGAGGGTTGCAGTATTTCGCCGCGTTGCACAGCTTCCAACTTTTGAACGATCACCTTTCTAAAACCCCCAATCATGGTCATATAAGAATTAGCCGGGACGGGCGGGGTCTGCTTTTCCAGTTTGTCCAATCGGTTCGTTAGGTTGCTCATTTTGCCTCTGTTTTTGGTACTGATAATTTATAGAAGTCAGACGTTGATAATTCACTTCGCGCGCGCTTCCAATGCTGCGATACGTTGCTCGAGCTCGCCGATCTCGAAAACTTTCATGAAGGAATCGAACACCGCAAGCAATGCGCGCGCCCGGGCGATTGAATTGTCCATTACCATCAATTCCTGCAAGGTGTAGCCGACAATTGAGCGCGCGTCCGTGATGGTTGCGATCTGCGCGGGGATGTCAGACGGATTCCCAGCGTGCGGGGTGCTGCTGTTGTATCCTCCCAGCTTGCGGGCTTTCGCCTGGGCTGCCCTGGTCTTTGGGTTATGCGTAAAGCAGTACTGGCTATTTTTCAAAGCCGGCATTTTACAAACACCGCCGCTTTTGGTTTTACCTTTGCACTTCATGAAACAGATCTCCGTAACTGCTGGTTAGATTCACGCGCGCTTACACCATCATGCGCGGGCAACGTATATCTTTTGAGACGGTCAAGCCATGGCGCGATCATGCTTCTGCAGGCTGGAAAAGGGCGGGCGCTGGGGTCAACGTGCTGGTAATGGATCACGCCGCCGCCCTCCCTGATACCCTTGTATTCTTGATACCCTTGATACCCTTGAAATTCTTGATAAGGTTGAAAACGGCAAGGGTATCAAGAATATCAAGAGTACTAATAGTATCAAGAGTATCAAGAGTATCAATATATCTATGCATATCTTTTTTCCATTGCAGGCAAACTCCAGTACCATCCGTCATCTTTTTTGACGGATACAATCCCCAGCGCCTTTTTTACGCGCTTTGCCGTTACCATACTCTCCCCGGCGCCCTCAATCTCCTGTTCGATCTCTGTGGCTTTCACGGGCGCGGACGAAAGTAAATCCATCAGCAGGTCGCGAAGGCGCTCACTAGGGCTGTCCACGTGGGGAACTGTGGGGGCGATTCCGAAGTCAATACCGTTCTCCGTTGCCGTCATCCCAATAGCCTCGGGGAAACGTCCCAAGTTGTTCTTGATTTGCTCGAGGCGCTTTCTCTCTCTGTTCGTGCTGTCCGGACAAGATACCGCCCAAACAATGCGGGCAAATTGCACGATTGCAGAGGATCCGCGTACACGGTCAAGGGTTATGATTTCGTTATCCCATTCCTTTTTCTTGCCCAGGTGATGCACCATCAGGATTGGTTTATTCAAATCGCGGGCGAGCTTTGCGGCCCACAGGGTTATCTCTTTGATTCCCGTTTCGTTTTCTTTGCGTTGGCTGCTGCCTGACAGGCTATCTATCACAATAAATTTGACTTCCGGCAATGCGGCGCGCTGCTCGACAATAGCGCGGTGTTCGGCATTATCAAGGCTCACGTCCTCGAGGGGATTGGATAGCGGCGTAATGATTTTGTCAAGCGGATACTTGAAAACATTCGCACGCAAGACATTTATCGCCTGGGCGGCTTCACACTCCACCCATAGAACACTCCCCTTTTTGCCTTTGTAGGGCGTTCCGTCAGGGAAACATTGCCCGTTGATAAACGGGCCACACACGCGAAGCGTCAAAAGGCTTTTGCCGTCGCCGGAATAACTGACAAGTAGGGTTAGTAAGCCATTGGCTAACCATCCTTGCCAACTGTATTCAATTGGTCCGGCGTTGATATCTGCCCACGTGGAATACTCGGACGGGTCCATTATCAGCGATGGGGCTATCGACTTACTCATGTCGTACGCATCAGTTGCAAGCCGGTTTGCATCGGCAATCATGGCGCGCCGCGTTGCCCGGTCCCTGATAATCCTGGCATGAGATTCGGCGTTGAATAAATTCGGCACGCGGGAAATTAACCTTGTGAGAAAAGCCGATCCGCCGATCTCTGCGAGCTGTCCTCGTTTGTCCAATTCGTCCGTAACTGTCAGGGTATCAATGCTTATGTTTTGTGTCTGCAACTTGATATAAACATCCCAAATCCATTTGTGGCGGTGTATATAAAATTCTTCTGTTTTCAAATAACGGACAAGAGGCCACACTTCAGCGGGGGATATTAGGACCGCGCCCAAGACAGACTCTTCTGCTTCGCGGTTTTGGGGTACGCTTGCGGCGTCCGTTACCGCTTCTTCAACTTGATAGGATTGGTCTATCATTCTTCCCCCTCGTCATCTGTCTCTGCTGATGGTGCGATCAACTCGCCGTCAAGACAGAACGTTACCCCCAGGTTTTTTAGTACCTCTATGACACAGGCGAGAAAGCTTACTTCTTGCTTCTCTGCATCCCTTGGTGATATGTCCGTCATAACTCACCGCCTGGCGCGCGCTCGATCACGCGCCGAATCAGTCCGTCAAGTGCGATCACAACACGGCTGTTTTTCATGCGCCATGCCGTGAGCTGCAATCTATGCAATTGCACGAGGTATCGAAAATTTTTTTGTGTTAGGTTATACTTAGAATAATGTGACATGAAGAAGTGTCCTTTATGTCCGTCGCCGCGCTCTGCCCGATTCGTTCTCGGGCAGTTCGCATTTATACGGCGGCGGCTTGTTCCTGGTGGTTGGGGTTCGGCTCTTTGATTTCTTGATCCATCAATACCGCGTAGGCGCTGCGCACCAAGAGGCGGACAGTATCTGATTGACTACGCTCCAATCGGCGCGCTAGTTCTTCAATCATTGTCCGATCTTGCGGGGAACATCTCATCTTGAATTGTGAAGTTGCTAGCTGAGTTTCTAACATTGGTATTTCCTTTCGGGTAAAGCAAAATCACCCAGTTTCTCCACTTGGAGAAAAAGGGTGATCGGGTCACTCTAAGGTTATTCGGTTGTTTTGAGTGCAAGCCGTGACTTAGCGCGGCTGCATCTTTTCGATCTATGCACATCTTATCACGTACACCCATTGTGAACAAGTGTCTGATTGTCTCAAAATGTTACAGTTTGTCCCCTGGCGATCCACGATCAAACGCGCGCTGTAAATCATCTTCATCCAATTTTAGATACTGTTTCAAAACATCAAGCCCGGCGTGCCCCATCAATTTTTGCAGGCTGAAAACATCCACGCCGGCGCGAAGCATCAGCAACGCAAACGCCCGTCTAAAATCATGTGGGCTGGGAGGCATCACACCGGCGGATCTGCCGCGCCGGCCCAGCATCCCTTGAAGTGATTCAATTGCCAACCTCTCCCCTTTCGATGTCACCCACACCGCCGCGCTATTGTCGGTCCGTTGTTTGAGATATGCCCTCAGCGCGCGGCGTGACTTCCTGCCGATGAACACCGTCCGCGGTTTTCTGCCTTTGCCTTTGGCGATGAACACACCGCCGCCGATCAAATCAATGTCATCCAGATTGAGGGATAAAAACTCCCTGGCGCGTGCTCCTGTGTCCAGCAGGCATAAAATGATTGCCCGATCGCGCACACCTGCAAACGTGCTACTGCATGTTTCAAGCATGGCTTTTATATCTTCAACGGCTACCGGGTCAATCGGCTCATGTGTCACTTTTGGCGGCTTCACCTTCAGTATGGGATTTGTCCATCCTTCCGGATCTGTCTCACGTTCCCACCAATTGAGAAACGCGCGCACGGCTCTATACTTTGCGTGCCGCCCGCCTGGGTTGTGTCCGGTCGCTTCCAGCTGCAGAAGATACGCCCGCAATACATCGGCGGTTATTTGTGGGACCTGGCTGACTGCCTGCGAAGCTGCGAAGCGTTCAAAGGCTGCGAGCTGCGCGCGGTAGTATTCAATCGTGAAGGGTGATAGATCCCTCACGCGACAATCACGCAAAAAGCCCTCTATCCACGCGCGGAGGGCTTCGGGGTTTTGTCGAATCATGTGTTGACTTGCTGCTTTTTTGCGGTTGCGGTTCGTCATAAGTCACCCACAACGCGCCCAGGATTGCCAAATTCACGCACACCTGCGGTATAATTTCGCCGCACTTCCGGGGACGTGCTGGAACTGGCAGACAGGCATGACTTAGGATCATGTGCCGAAAGGCGTAAGGGTTCGATTCCCTTCGTCCCCATATCACAATATGTCATTGCGAGGGCGTCAGCCCGAAGCAATCTCCGATTAAGCGGTTTAATCTACCAGAGCAGTTTCCCTGTTTAACAGGAGATTGCTTCGCTATGCTCGCAATGACAATAATAAAGAGGCAAAAATTGAAAATCGAAAAAATCGTTGAGGAAAACCACGAAGCAAAATTAGTGGTCGAAATTGATCCGGATTTGATGGACAAATACAAGCGCCGTGCGGCCCGCAAGATCTCTGAACGCGGCAAGATCGCGGGCTTCCGTCCTGGCAAGGCACCCTATGAAATGGTCGTCCGCAATTATGGTGAGCAGGCGATCGTCGAGCAGGCAGTTGACTTTTTGATCGAGGCCGAATATTCGAAGATTCTCGAAGAAGCCGACGTCAAACCCGGTGCGGCCGGCTCACTCGAGTCGATCGACTCGCTCGAGCCGCCGAAGTTCACCTTCCGCGTCCCGCTCGCCCCCGAAGTGGATCTCGGCGATATCCATTCCATTCGCATGACATACGAGTGGTCTGCTCCCGATGAACCGGCCGTGGACGCTGCAATCGAAGACCTCCGCCAAATGTATGCCACGACCGAGAACGTCGAACGCGAAGCGCAGGAAGCCGATTACGTTGTTGTCGATCTGAAATCCGATACCGCCGAACTAAATCGCACAGGCTTCGCCGCAATTGTCCGCAAGGAAGAACGCGATACGGAATGGCCTTATAACGGCTTTGCCCGGGAACTGATTGGTCTCAAACCCGGTGATGCAAAGACGATCAAGCACACCTTCCCCGCCGATTGGGAAGTGGAAGAATTACGCGAAAAAGAGACTGAGATGGAAGTGACGGTCAAAACTGTCCGTGCGGTGACATTGCCTGAATTGAACGATGATTTTGCCAGGACTGCCGGCGCAGGCGAGACACTTGATGAATTGCGGGCCGCGGTGACAAAGGATGTTGAGAATCGCTCCAAAGCCGAATACGATGACAAGTATTTCATTGACCTGATCGAAAAGATCAAGGAAGGCGCAACCTTCAAGTATCACCAGCACTCTCTCGATCATGAAGGCGAACACGTCCTCGAAGATTTGAGCCAGCGGCTCACACAGCAAAGCATGGATCTGGAAACCTACTTCAAACTGCGTAACACGACACGCGAACAGTTCGTTGAGGACGACGTCAAGCCGGTTGCGAAGAAACGCTTCGAACGGTCGCTCATTTTGGATGAGATTGTCCGCTCTGAAAAGATCCAGGTGGACAATGAATCGCTCGACGCAGAGTTCAATCAGACACTCTCCACTCTTGCAATGCAAGGTATGGATCTGAGCAAGATCCGCGGTGGTCGACAGGGCCAGCAGCGCGTTGCCCAGGCTGTCGCCATGGAATCGGCGAACCGCATCCTTACGCGCCGCGCCCTCGACGTCTTGAAATCAATTGCGACGGGCGAATACAAGCCTCCCGAGGAAGTAAAAGCCGAAGAAGCCGTCAGCGAAGAAGTCCCTGCTGAAACTGCAACAGGAGTCGTTGAGACGGCGTCCGATCCGGATGCCGTGAGCGAACCGGAATCCAAATCTGAATAACAAATCCTGATAAAGTTTTAACGAAATTCCAACATGGAGTAGGTATGATTGGCAAAATACAAGCGAAGCAGTCCTATGGACAAAGGAGATAAGATGATCCCTGATTTCAAGAATGTCATTCCAATGGTAATTGAGTCTTCGGGCCGCGGTGAGCGCGCCTATGATATTTACTCATTGCTCCTCAAAGAGCGCATTATTTTCCTCGGCACTCCCATCGATGATCAGGTTGCGAATTTGATCGTGGCACAACTGCTCTTCCTGAATCATGAAGATCCTGAAAAGGAAATTCAGATGTACATCAACTCGCCCGGTGGTGTGATCTACGCGGGACTCGCGATCTACGATACGATGCAAATGATCTCGAACCCGATCAGCACCGTGGCCGTGGGTGTGACGGCTTCCTTCGGGACCGTGCTGCTGACCGCCGGTACGAAAGGCCGCCGCTACGCCCTGCCGAACGCGACCATCCACATGCACCAGCCTCTTGGCGGCGCGCAAGGACAGGCGACCGATATTGAAATTCAAGCCAGGCAGATCCTGCGCTTGAAGGCTTTGTTGGTGGGCATTATGGCGAAACATACAGGGCAGCCTCTCGAGGTGATCGAACGCGACAGTGACCGCGATTATTATCTCGAAGCAAAGGGTGCAGTCGAATACGGATTGGTCGACCAGGTGTTGGAAGTTCCGGAGAAAGTCAGATAAATCGTCCGTTACTCAAGCAGTCAAGCTGAGAAGCCCGGTGACAATGCGTCACCGGGCTTTTTTGTCTTCTCCGCGCTCCCGAAAATACACCGGGACTATAGTGAGCAGAGTGAGACTTGATCTTGGTGAACGCAGTCACAGCGCATTTGTTGTGAAGTCAATCGACAAGGTATAATCCCTTTTCGCAGAAGGATTTCTCCCATGACGTTTTCCATTGTCGCCTGTGATCTCGAGGAACTGACGTTGGGTGTGGCTGTCGCATCGAAGTTTCCCGCGGTGGGAGCGGTGGTCCCCTTTGCGCAGGCAAACGCCGGCGCGGTTGCAACACAATCATTTGCCAACACATCCTTCGGTCCACGCGGACTGGAGCTAATGGCCAATGGCTGCCCGGCACAGGAGGCACTCGATCAACTTTTGAAAGATGATCCTCAAATGGAACTCAGGCAGGTTGGTTTGGTGGACTCTCAAGGCGGTTCAGCAACCTTCACTGGACGCGGATGTTTTGCGTGGGCAGGCGGCGTTGCCAATCCTGCGACGTCGCTCAGGATGACCGGTTATGCAATTCAAGGAAACATCCTGTCAAGCGCAAAAGTTGTCCCTGCGATGGAGAACGCATTCCTCAAGGCAAAAGGAGCCCTTCCCTCACGACTCTTTGCAGCACTTTTGGCAGGTGACCGTGCCGGCGGCGACAAACGTGGACGTCAATCCGCGGCGATCTATGTGGTCAAGCCGAAAGGCGGTTATGGTGGCTATCTCGACCGATGGCTGGATTATCGCGTGGATGATCACGAAGATCCCGTTCCGAGGCTCGGAGAATTGCTCGCGGTGCACGAGCTATATTTTGGAAAAAGCCCCGAAACGGAGCGCCTGCAAATCCAGGGTAAAGCGTTAAGACAAATGACCGATATTTTGAAGCAGGAAGGTTATCTAAAAAATGACAAGGAATTCACAACGGCATTCAATGAATTCATCGGCAACGAAAACTTTGAGGAACGGGCTGACCCTCAGGCAAAGTGGATCGACAAACCTGTATTGAAGTATTTGGAGAAAAAGTTTAAGAAATGAATCTAGATACGAAGCAGACGAGGCACACAGAGGATTCTCTCCTTGTTTTTTCCTTCGTGACCTTTGTGTCATTTCGACAGGCTCAATGCAAGCCTTTGTGGTAAAAAATGTTACCATCAATCATCAAGTCTCTCATCATTGACATGGACGGTGTACTCTGGAAAGCAGATGCACCCATCGGCGATTTACGGGCGACCTTTAACCGTATCCGCGAACGTGAGCTCAAGTTTGTCTTTGCGACCAACAACGGTACTCGGACTTCAGAGCAATATGTTGCGCGCCTACAAAGCTTTGGTGTGGATGTGGAACCGTGGCAGGTCATTACTTCGGCCGAGGCTGTTGCGCATACATTGGCTCGGAAATTCCCGCGCGGCACAAAAGTCTTCATGATCGGCGAAGACGGTGTCCGCGTGGCATTGAGGGAAAAAGGATTCGAAATCCTGTCTGTGGAAAATGCTCCCTTGGCAGAAGCAGTTGTGATTGGCATCGACCGGGAAATCAACTTTCAAAAGATGTGCGAAGCAGCTCTTCTGGTCCGCAAAGGGATTCCGTTTTACGCGACCAATCCCGACAAAACGTTTCCAACCCCGCGTGGAGAAATTCCAGGTGCAGGCGCATGGTATTCCATTATTGTCACTGCCACAGACATCCAGCCAACTGTCGTGGGCAAGCCATTTCCGTTTTTGATGGATCTCTCGCTTGAAAAGCTTGGCACCAAAAAGGAAGAGACACTGGTTGTTGGAGATCGCCTTGAGACAGATATTGCCGCCGGACAGGGAGTGGGCTGTCCTACGGCACTGGTGTTAAGTGGTGTTTCGACCAGGGAACAGGCAGGACGTTGGAATTCGAAGATAGATTTTATTGCGAATGATTTATCCAGTTTGATTGATATGATTTATCCTGAGTAGGAACGACTTCAGTCGTTGGTTCTCAGAAGGCGGCTGACCCACAGGGTACTTCGCAGAGTCGCCACTACAAATGAAAAATGTTTATTTACGATTTAGATCTCGATAAACTCACAAACCTCCTGAAAGAATGGAATGAGCCTACCTACCGCGCAAAGCAGATATGGCAGGGCCTGTATCAACATCTCTACAACTCTCCGGAGCAATTTACGAACCTGTCGAAATCTCTTCGTGAGAAGATGGAACAGCAGTTTACATTCCTCCCGTTCACGGTGAAGCAGTACCTCGATTCCTCGGATGGTTTTACGCGGAAAACCCTGTTCGAACTGCCCGATAAGAATTTGATCGAAGCTGTGCTCATGCGTTATGGCGACCCGGCGGATAACCCGCAGATCACCGCATCCCCCACCGGGCGTGGTGCCAGGAACCGCCGCACACTTTGCATCTCCACACAGGCAGGATGCGCAATGGGCTGTGTCTTCTGCGCGACCGGGCAGATGGGTTTCAAGCGGCATCTGACGAGTGGCGAGATCGTCGCGCAGGTAATCTATTACGCGCACATGCTCAAAGACGTGAACGAATCGGTGACGAATATCGTCCTGATGGGGATGGGCGAACCTTTCCACAATTATGACAACACGATGGAAGCCATTGACCGACTCAATGAGGCGGACGGATTCAACTTTGGCGCTCGACGATTCACAATCTCGACCGTGGGGCTCGTCCCGCAGATCCGCCGTTTCGCAGATGAGAGGCGACAGGTCAATCTTGCCATCTCGCTCCACGCCGCCGATGATCAGGAACGTCTTGCCATCATGCCTGTCAACAAGCGCTACAGAATTGATGAGGTGATCGAGGCTTGTCGCTATTATGTGGCGCAGACCGGTCGACGCGTTACGTTTGAATGGGCGCTGATCAACGGTGTTAATGACACACCCGAGGTCGCCAGAAAACTTGCGGTACGGCTAAAAGGCTTGTTGTGTCACGTCAACGCTATTCCCCTCAACCCCACCGCGGGCTACGAGGGTCGAGCTACCAATCGACAGAGGGCAGTAGCGTTCAAAGAATCGCTGGAGCAGTCCGGAATTCCATGCACGATCCGCATGAGGCGAGGGATCGATATTCATGCAGGATGCGGTCAACTCGCTGGAAGCGTTACTCTTTAGTATGTGTGAAAAAAAATCAACGTTGGACAATGGTGATTTTATGCCTACACGCAAAAGATAATGAACGACTATTTGCCAAAGGTATGCATTTCGACCCGCGTTAATATCAAGAAAACCATGAATGAAGCCCAGCTCCGGGCAGGTAATCACTGATCACAAATATTAAGCAATCATTACACGCAAGCTTGTCAGAAGCCTGGGATTGAAGTATAAGTCTCCCAATTTCAAATTGACACAAGGTATTATGAATAACGACAATAAAACTTCCTGGCTCGAGCGTCCCATCCACCCCGCCCTACCGGCGATCACAAACGAAATTGCACTTTTTGCTGGAATCATTCTGCTGGCTATCGTCACAAGATTCTATAATCTTGGAACGCGCGTAATGAGTCATGATGAAAGCCTGCATACATATTTCTCATGGCTGTTGTATCGAGGTCAAGGCTACCAGCATACACCCATGATGCATGGACCCTGGCAATTCCATTGGATCGCACTTTCCTATTTCATCTTTGGGGCAAGCGATTTTACCGCTCGGATCCCGGCAGCATTGTTTAGCATCGCAACGATCTGGCTGATATGGTACTGGCGCCGTTATCTCGGCAAGACCGGTGCGCTTGTGGCTGGAATATTACTGGTTGTCTCTCCTTTCATGCTCTACTACGGAAGATATGTTCGAGAGGATGTTTACACGGGTTTTTCGGGACTGCTGATGCTGTATGCTATTTTGCGCTATCTCGAAAGTGGCACAACGAAATATCTCTACCTGTTGACTGCGGCGCTGGTGATTCACTTTGCCGACAAAGAGACTTCCTTTATTTATGCACTACAGGCTTTTATCTTTCTGGCAATTTTCTTCGTTGCAAAGATCACCAGAAAGCCCTGGGAAGATAACGAAAGGTTATTTCGAATATTTGTCATCGCGCTGGCTGTCGCGGCGGTCTTTTTGGGAACCGGCGCAGCGATGGCATACGCCAATAGGACAAGCGCATCTTTAAGCGGTACTGAAACCGCAGCCCCGGCCAATCCGGGTACCGCGCAATCCCCATTTGCTCAGACAGGCGGAGGATTCTCCCTCTCAACGGCCCTGTTGGCAATGGGTGCACTTATACTCCTGGCCGTTGGAGTTTACTATTTCCTGCAAACATATATCTGGCACAAGCTTCCAAAAGAACGTACGTTTGACCTGATGATCCTGATCGGTACCTTTGTATTCCCGATGGCCACGGCATTCCCAATTAAGTGGCTGCAGTCGAGCCTGAAGCTTGCCATCCCGACGGATGCTGCTTCGGTCAATGCGCTCGATTCACGACAGTTAACTATCATTGCAATCTTCGTCCTATCGTTCTTTCTGATTTCGATTCTCATCGGCATGCTTTGGAATCGTGATTGGTGGAAATATGCAGCTCTATTCTGGGGTGTATATACCATCCTATTCACCAGCATATTCACAAACGCGGCAGGGTTTTTTACCGGCGTAGTGGGTTCGCTGGGATACTGGCTCGTTCAACAAGGTGTACAGCGTGGAAGTCAGCCGATCTATTACTACGTTCTGGTCGAAATCCCCATGTATGAGTTTCTGCCCGCGATCGGTGCGATTGTAGCGATCGTTCTGGGATTGAAAAAGATTTTGACACGCGATCAAATCGAGCCTGAGTCAGCGACCGAGACACAAGCACAGACGATAATCGAATCGGAATCCGTGCCGGACACCAACGATTTCAATTTCGGCGTATTCCTGGGACTGCTGGCCTGGTGGTCCATTTCCAGTATTGTCGCCCTAAGCATTGCCGGCGAACGTATGCCGTGGCTCACCTATCACATGGCGTGGCCGATGATCTTATTGACAGGCTGGGGACTTGGTCAAATCATTGAATCGATTTCGGCGCGAGTCGCAGAGGAAAAACCGGGCCGTGTCGTGCTCTCGTTATTGATGTTGGTTGTCTTTGTACTTGCAGTGTTCAACACGCTTCGGGCGGTGTATGGAGCAACACCTCCGTTCCAGGGCACTGAATTACTGCAACTGCAAGCTACCGCTTCATTTTTATTGCCGCTGCTCTGTGCAATCTGTTCGGGCGCATTGCTTGCTTATTTGATGCGGGATGATATTACCGGACTGGCCATTGTAGCTTTGTTCATTCTGGCGCTGATCACTTTTGGCTCCAGCATCATCAATGGCGCCTCGGTAATTTCTCTCACGACAGCGGCTGAGACAAATACGGCGTTATTGAATTCGAGTTGGCTTAAGTTTATCGCCGCACTGCTTGCGCTGATTGGAAGCATTTTCGGATTGCGGTATATTACCCGGCTGTCACGGACGAGTCTGTTTGTACAGCTTGCGGCACTTACCGCGTTCGGATTGCTGTTCGTCCAAACGGTGCGAACCTCCTTCCGCGCAAGTTATATTCTTTATGATGACGCGATGGAATACCTGGTGTACGCTCACGGGGCGACTGGTATCAAGCAGGTGATGTCACAAGTGTCAGAAATCTCCGAGCGGACCGCAGGCGGTTTGAGTGCAGTCGTTGCCTATGATGCGAGCGCGCCAGATACCGGCGTTTCGTGGCCATTTGTCTGGTATCTGCGCGATTTCACTGCATTACGGTCATTCGATCAGCCGACCCGTTCGCTGCGTGATGCCGTCGCAGTGATCGTCGACCAGAAGAATTTTGACAAGATCGAACCTGCTCTGGGCGATGGGTTTTATCGGATCGATTACATCCGCATGTGGTGGCCGAATCAGGATTATTTCAATCTGAACAAGGATCGGATTGTGGATGCACTTACCAATCCGCAAATTCGTGAAGGCATCTTTGACATCTGGTTCAATCGCGATTATACACTCTACGGTCAGGCAACAGGGAATACAACCATCACGTTGACCACCTGGCAGCCTGCCGATCAGATGAGACTTTATGTCCGAAAGGATGTTGCCGCGAAAATTTGGAATTACGGAGTAGGTCCATCGCAGGCACCTGTCGTTGCAGATCCGTACAAAGCCGGCACTGTGATGTTGGCGGCGGATCAAATCTTCAGCGGCGATCGGTTTCCTCCACTCGGTTTGAACGCACCGCGCGCCATTGCCGCCGGACTTAACAATGATCTTTATGTCGCCGACTCGCGCAATCACCGCATCCTGCATATCTCTTCTGATGGCGAGCTCCTACAGCAATGGGGCATGTTTGGAGATCAGTTGACGAATGGGAACGCGCCGATCGGTTTCTTCAATGAACCCTGGGGAGTGGCCGTGGGACCGGATGGATCCGTGTATGTCACAGACACCTGGAATCACCGCGTTCAAAAGTTTACGGCCGACGGCAAAGCAATCAAGATGTGGGGACAGTATGGACAGCCCGTGCCAGATGACCCAACAACGAAAGACTCTTTCTGGGGTCCGCGCGGTATCGCGGTCGATGCAAACGGTCATGTCTACGTTGCGGATACCGGCAACAAGCGCATCGTCGTCTTTGACGCGGATGGAAATTACATCACCGAATTCGGAACCGGCGGGTTCGATCCAGGCCAATTCGATGAACCGGTTGGCGTTGCTGTGGCGCATGATGGAATGGTGTTCGTTACAGATACCTGGAACCAGCGTATTCAATCATTTACTCCCAGCGAAGACGGGACTGCTTTCCTCCCCGCTGCACAATGGGATGTGAACGGATGGTTTGGAGAATCGCTGGATAACAAACCCTTCATTGCCGTGGATTCAAAAGGCAATGTCTTCGTAACCGATCCCGAAGGCTACCGCATCATCGAATTCACGAATACAGGACAGTTCGTCCGCACCTGGGGAGATTTCGGTGCAGGCGCTGATGAAATTGGTCTGGCCGCTGGCGTGGCCGTTGACCAACTGGGAAATATCTGGGTCACAGACGCAGGTAATAATCGAATCCTAAAATATACCCTGCCGCAATAAATAACCAAAAAACCGCAGGCTTTTGAACCTGCGGTTTTTCCAATAAGACAAAACATGCTCCTCCATTCACGATGGGCGTGGAGGTTGCTTCTATTTATACGTCAATAGCCAGGCAAGTGAGGGTTTGTTCGACACCTCGTATGGGCTGAAGGGTGGAAGCGATCAATGAACCAATCGCATCCAGACCAAGGGATTCAATGACAGCAACCGCATCATAAGGGCCAAACGTCATATGAGCTTCCGCGACCGAGTCTGTATCTCACAGCTGCCGGACGACATCCTTCACCTCACCCGCACGAATCTTGATCAATACAAAAGCTTTCATGTTTACTCCCCGTTCGTTTTGGTTGGTCTGAGCGCAGGAAGGCTGCCCAGTGGATATAGATATAAATATTAGCTCTTCTTCGAATTTCCCAGCCGCACAATGAGACCTCCACCCAAAAAAGCAAGTGCAATGATGCCTGTTGCGATTCCCATAACGACGTTTGTTGAAGCAGCTATGGGCGTGGTGATCGGAGTGGCCGTTGCGGTTGGAATGCTGACTGTCGCGGTCGTGGTCGGACGAATTGTGGGAGAAGCAACCACATCGGCTGCCTCGGTTTCAACAGGGACCGTCGGAGAAACGATCACGCCTTTTTTGATAAGAAGCTTGTCACCGGGATAGATACTATTATCGTATAAATTATTGAGACGCTTAATCTCATCGATCTTCGTCTCGTACGAAATGGCGATCTGCCACAGCGATTGGCCAGCCTTCACCTCGTGGATGACATCCCCATCCGCATTGGGAGTCACAACAACCACAGGGACAATAACGCCGCCTCCCGGAACGACCGTTGAGCCGCCTGCCAGGGAGGTTCCTGCCGTCTGAGGGACTCCGCCAGCGGTCGGGCGCGCGCAATCGATCACGTAATATGCCCGTCCCCCATTGACGGTTATCCCCGCGCCGATCTCGGTAAGGCTGGTTGATATCATCGTATTCAGGTGGACCGAATCCCTGGTCCATTGGTTCACCGCCGCTTGAGCAGACATACCTTCGCTGCCTGCTGTGATGTTTTCCGAGCGGAAACCACCCAGTGACAAGTCCCCAGCCAGGGGATACCCGGCGGCCAGCAATCGATCAGTCACGGTAGAGCCACCTGAACCGGTATGTGACACGATACCCGTCGCCGCCATATAGTCGGCATGTCCTTGCGCTGTTGCCATAAGTATGGAGCTGAGGCTATAGGGAGCTAATCCGTAGGAGGCGCGCAATCCGTTTACGGCATCGATCAAATCATACGGCGAATCCGCGCGGACTCGCTCAGGCACGGATTCAGCAAAGGATACTGACGCGAATGACATCGTAACGATGCCGATGATCGCAAAAGCAATAACAGAGTTCTGTGGGCGCCGAAGCATAAAATAATTATAATGCTCGAATTTGATAAGGAAATCATCTATGTGGAGCTAAAACCAGCGATTCGCATACTGAAAACATCTCAATTCGTTGCCCTCTGTTTGCTGGAGGCGTATAATCCACCATCAAGACACAACTTATCCAATTTATGAAGATGGACGGGCGAGTATGGAATCATTAAGTGTTTATATTCCCATTGATAGACGTATCGCCATCAGCAGAGGGGAAACCCTGCCTGATCGGACCACCGGAGCCGCGTTATTTACTGACATTTCCGGTTTCACGCCGCTCACTGAAATGCTGGTTCAAAAACTGGGCCCACAGCGCGGTGCGGAGGAATTGACTCATCAACTGAATAGTATCTATGGTACTTTGATCAACCAGGTCCAGAATTATCGAGGCAGTGTCATCGGTTTTAGTGGTGACGCGATCACGTGCTGGTTTGACGGCGACGATGGACATCGCGCCGTTACCTGCGCACTTGCCATGCAAAAGGACATGACCCAGGTTCAATCCGTTCGTACCGGCGCTGGCACATCCGTGTCATTTAGTGTCAAGTGCGGGATTACCGTAGGTTCCGCACGTCGTTTCCTGGTTGGAAATCCGCGGGTCCGTGCAATCGAGACAATGGCCGGCAGATTGTTATACCGTGTGGCAACCGCGGAAAAACTAGCCAATGAAGGTGAGACCGTTGCGGGCTCTGAGGTCATTCAAAACCTGCAGGCCCACATCAATATTTCCGAATGGCGTACGGGCAGGGATAATGAACAGTATGCTGTGATTTCCGCGATCAAACAACCCGCATTGGAAACGCCCTGGGAAACTGCACCAATCATCCCGGCAGAACAAGCGCGCGACTGGCTACTACCATCGGTTTATAAACGGTTGTGCAGTGGCGCAGGAGAATTTCTTGCGGAGCTGCGCCCTGTGGTGGCAATGTTCGTTAAGTTCACCGGCATACGCTATGAAGAGGATGATGCTGAGTCGAAGCTGGACAGATACATCCGCTGGGTTCAGGATGTACTTCGCAGGTTCGAAGGCAATTTAATCGAATTGACGATCGGTGATAAAGGCAGTTACATGTATATTGCGTTCGGCGCGCCCGAAGCTCATGAAGATGATGCAGAACGCGCCGCATCTGCTGCTCTTGAATTATTGAAACCTCCTCCGGAGCTGGATTACATTGCCCCGCCTCAGATTGGACTCAGCCTGGGTCAAACGCGCACAGGCAGTTATGGAGGTCCCACGCGGCGCTCGTATGCAGCACAGGGCCGGCATGTGAATCTTGCAGCGCGTCTAATGTCCCACGCGGCACAAGGTCAAATCCTTGCAAGTCAGGTGGTTGTGGATGCTGCCAAGTATGAATATCTCTTTGAACTTGTTGACACGGTTGCATTAAAGGGGATGACGCATGCAATTCCGATCTATGGACTGCGCGGTCAACTGCGGCAGCAAGCCCTATTGGATGTTCTGCACCAACATGCAGAGACTACGATCATTGGCAGGCAAAATGAAAGAGACTTCCTGGCACGACAATTGGCCGCCTTACAGAATGGAGAAGAAGTTCCACTGGTGTTCATT
>JBGPNQ010000011.1:0-35272 GCA_041487615.1 Anaerolineae bacterium | reverse complement strand
GGAGATGGTGATGCCGGGCGATGATATCAACCTGACGGTGGAATTGATCGTCCCGGTTGCTCTCGAACAAGGCTCGAAGTTCGCCATCCGTGAAGGCGGTCTCACCGTCGGCGCGGGTGTCGTTACCAAAATTTTGGAATAAGAGAAAGTTGGTAAGTAAGAATGGCTTCCAAGAAAAAGGATGTTCGCCCAGTCATTACGCTTCAATGTAGTGATTGCAAGGAGCGAAATTACACCACCGAGAAGAATCGCCGCAACGATCCTAATCGCATGGAGTTTAGCAAATACTGCCCGCGTTGCAGGAAGCATACTACGCACCGCGAAACAAAGTAGTTTATGGGTTAGGTAGTTCGAGAGTTGTGTGGTTTGGCATTGCACTAAACCGCTACAAAACTAAGAACTACCTGACCAAAAATGTAGGCCAGTAGCTCAATTGGTAGAGCACTCGTCTCCAAAACGAGCGGTTGTGGGTTCAAGTCCTACCTGGCCTGTAAAACGGTAACGCCGCTGTAGTAGGGCGGCGTTTTAGCCGTAAGAATCTTGAAGGAGTCTGACCTTGGCTGAGAAAGATAGAAGCAAAAAACCTAACGCAATCCAGCTCTTTTTCAAAGAAACAACTGGTGAGTTGAGAAAGGTTTCATGGCCTACCTGGCCTGAGGCCCGTCAACTGACTCTCCTGGTGTTGGCTGTCATGGTTGTCATGGGCATCATCCTCGGTATCACCGATGGTGGCGCTCACGCTCTCTTGAACATGTTGTTGGGTTTGAAACCATAGAATCTGAGGTCGTAATGTCTTTGCAGGAACCGCAAGAGCAGTTCGAACGTGATACGGCTGCTTCGAGTGAGGATGAAAATCCCATCGAGTCGCCCTTGTCTGATTCAGATGCATTTGCTTCGTTGAATGAATCTGAAGCTGTTGACGTTCCTTCAAGCGGATCAATCATAGCATCATCGGACTCACTCGATGAGGACGATGAATTACCTGTTCCTGTCAAGGAGAAGCAGACACTCTCGTCAGAAGAGTTACCTCCTTCCGATACCCCTGAAGGTCCGGCCTGGTATGTAATTCACTGCTATTCGGGTTATGAGAACAAAGTCCGTCATAACCTTGAACAGCGCATTGAAACGATGGGGATGAAAGACCGAATCTTTGATGTGGTTATACCGACACAGGAAGAGATCGAAGTTAAGGATGGCAAGCGACGTACCGTGGAGCGTCATATTTTCCCGGGTTATGTCCTTGTGAATATGGCCCTCACGGAAGAGTCCTGGTATGTGGTCCGCAATACTCCAGGCGTGACCGGTTTCGTTGGCATGGGAAATAATCCCACTGCACTGCGCCCTGAAGAAGTTTCACAGATCATCAAGCGCATGGAAGCCGAAGCGCCGACGGTCAAAGTTACCTACAAGGTCGGCGAACGTGTCCGCATCATCGATGGTCCATTCAATGATTTCCGTGGAGTTGTTTCTGAAATTGATATGGAGCGCACCAAGGTCCGCGTGATGGTGTCCTTCTTCGGTCGTGAGACACCTGTAGAGTTGGATTTCCTGCAGGTTGAGAAGGCATAGATTAAGCAGTAACAGGTTGTGGCTTGGAAGGAATTGAAAATCCAAACTGCAACTTGATACGGTGGGAGTACCGCCTTGGGCGGCACGCCAAAACCACTAAGGAGTAAAAATGGCAAAGAAGTTTAAGGCAATCGTTCGTCTCCAGCTTGAAGCTGGAAAAGCCAACCCGGCGCCCCCGGTGGGTCCTGCGTTGGCGGGTCATGGTATCAACATCATGGCCTTTTGTAAGGAGTACAATGCCCGCACGTCCAACAGACAGGGCGAAGTGCTTCCAGCCGAGATCACCGTCTACACCGATGGTTCGTTCACCTTTGTGTTGAAGACCCCACCCGCGGCAGTATTGCTCCGCAAAGCTGCCAAGGTTGCGAAGGGTTCAGGTGTTCCGAACAAGGAAAAAGTCGGCAAGGTGACGCGGGCGCAGGTGAAGGAAATCGCGGAAATGAAGATGAAAGACCTGAACGCGATCGATATCGAAGGCGCGATGAAGCAGGTTGAAGGTACAGCCCGCTCGATGGGCATCAATGTAGTTGATTAAGTTTGTGGGAGGGCCGCAAAGAGCGGTCCGCTTGTACCACGGAGGATAAAATGGCTAAACACGGAAAAAAATACAAAGCCGCTCTGGCTAAGGTGGATTTGGATAGGGAGTACTCCACACGCGAGGCTGTTGCGCTCGCGAAGGATACCAGCACCACCAAGTTCGATTCAACAGTGGAAGTTCATTTGCGCACCGCGCTGGACCCTCGTCAAGCTGACCAACAGGTGCGTGACGTTGTCGTTCTGCCCCATGGCTTGGGCAAGACCGTCCGCGTGCTGGTGTTCGCTCAAGGCGAGGGCGCGGCTACGGCCCGTTCTGCCGGAGCTGATCTTGTCGCCGACGATGATGAAACATTGAAGAAGATTGAAGGCGGCATGCTGGATTTTGATGTGGCGATCGCTACGCCGGATGCGATGGGCAAGGTTGGTCGTCTCGGTCGTGTGCTTGGACCTCGCGGTCTGATGCCGAACCCGAAGGCTGGTACGGTTGTCAACGCGAATGACCTGGGCCGCGCGATCAAGGAAGCGAAGGCGGGTCGTGTAGAGTTCCGTCTCGACAAGACCGCCAACATCCATGTTTCGGTTGGTAAAGTCTCATTCAGCGCCGATCAACTTTATGATAACTTTGCTGCATTGATGGATGCTGTTCACAAGGCACGTCCATCAGGTGCGAAGGGTGAGTACATCAAGCGTATCACCATCACAACAACGATGGGACCTGGCATCAAAGTGAATCCCGGCGATACACACAAACTTGAGGCAACCGAGTAAAATAGAACTCGATAACCTTTAAGCCACTTCGCCAATGAAGGTGGGTGTCTCTGGTAACGGAGACTTAATTTCCTGCTCAGGTGAAGACGAAAAGCAATTACCACCTCCAATGTGGGCCTTGCAGAAGTCTTTGCCTCGCGCAGCGAGTGGCAAAGACTTTTATATTGAAAGGAGGTGAATACCTTTGGCAGTTTCAAAAGAAAAAAAAGAGGAAACACTCGCAACATATGCGGAGTGGTTGAAGAAAAGTCACGCTGTGATTCTTCTGGAATATACAGGCGCAAAGATGAAGGATCTGGACGGAATACGTGCCAAGATCCGTGAATCGGGCGGCGAATTCCATGTCTTGAAGAATACACTGGCACGCCGCGCATTTTCAAATAGCGGAATGAACCTTCCCAAGGATTTTCTTGTGAAGAGTACTGCTGTGTCGTTCGCTTTCACAGACGCTGCTTCAACAGCAAAAGCCTTGACAGAAGCCACAAAAGGCAAGGATTTCGTCAAAGTTAAAGGCGGATTCATGAGTGGGCAGGCATTGAATGCTGCTCAGGTCAAATCGTTGGCCGATATGCCACCGTTGCCTGTTGTCCGCGCCCAGTTGCTGGGCATGTTACAGGCTCCTGCTGGCAAGCTCGTCCGCACCATTGCCGAGCCGGCCCGCGGTTTGGCCGCTGTCGTCAAAGCTTTCGCAGAGAAAGTACCCGCCGCGGCGTAATCGGCTCGATTATTACGCGACAAAAATCAAAAATTATCCTGTATAAGCAAGGAGTATCTATACAATGGCTGGAAATCTCGATCAAATTGTGGAACAACTTTCCACACTCTCCGTCCTCGAGGCGGCTGAACTCGTAAAGAAACTGGAAGAGAAGTGGGGCGTTTCCGCCGCCGCGCCTGTCGCGATGGCTGCCATGCCCAGTGCTGGTGCCGCGGCCGCTGAACCCGTCGAAGAGAAGACCGAATTCGATGTGGTTATCAAGGATCCTGGCGCCAAGAAGATTGATGTCATCAAGGTCATTCGTCAATTGACCAACCTTGGTCTTGGCGAAGCGAAGACCATGGCAGAAACCGCTGGCGGCAAGATTCTGACCGGCGTCGGCAAAGATGCCGCAAACGATGCCAAGAAGAGACTCGAAGAAGCTGGCGCGGCGATCGTACTCGAGTAATTCTTAGAACAATCTAATAAAAAGGATGACCCATTTGGGCATCCTTTTTTGATTCCAGGGTTTCTTCACATTTTTGTAAGGCGATTGAGTACCGAACTCCCAGTGACTCGGACTAAAAAATGCCTATACTGTTCAGAAATTGCTGGTCTGACCTCCATACCACTGAGAGAAAAGGTTTCCTATGAGCGTAAAAATCCAACCGATAAATCACAGATCTCTTGTAGAAAGTGCTGCTGGAAAACTGGCAGCTTCCATGCTGGATGGAAGTCTGGCGACTGGTGTGCAATTACCTCCTGAACGAGAGTTAATGAGTCAGTTGGGAATTGGCCGCTCAACGTTGCGGGAAGCGCTCAAGTCGCTTGAAGACAATCGATTGATCGAATCGCGACGGGGAGTGGGCTGGTTCGCCTGCGAGTTGGATGATTCGAACCTGACTCAGGCCAAGGAATTAGCTCATGACGCCGAATCAGGATTGAGGTCCGCAACAAAAGAGCCGCATACTGCACCCTTGCGTGTACCCATCGCGCCAGAAAAGCCAATTCATATTCCGAACTTACAGAAAGACCGACTGGGCACGTTTGAGTTCATTTCGTGGTGGGACCGTGAGAAAGTCCAGAATGCGAAAGTGCTGGTCATTGGTGCTGGCGCGCTTGGCAATGAGGTGATCAAAAATCTATCCCTCATGGGGATTGGAAATCTGTTTATCGTTGATTTTGACAAAGTGGAAGCTGCGAATTTGAGTCGTTCGGTCTTATTCCGCGAAACGGATAATCACCGCAGCAAGGCAGAAGTGGCAGCCGCACGGGCAAAATCTGTGAACCCGGATATCCATGTTCAATACATGAACGGCGACGTAACAACCCAATTAGGTTTGGGCGTGATCCGCAGGATGGATGTTGTCATTGGCTGTCTTGATAATCGCGAAGCGCGCCTGGCTGTCAACCGCTTTTGTTATTGGGTAAACAAGACCTGGGTGGACGGCGCGATCCAGGAGTTGCTTGGGTTAGTCCGCGTTTTCAAACCGGGCGAGGGTGCCTGTTATGAATGTACGTTGACAGAGCAGGCCATTCGTGACCTTTCGATGCGATATTCATGTCCGCTTCTGGCGCGGCAGAATATCCTGTTAGGCAAAGTGCCGACTACTCCGACGATTGCATCCATTATTGGAGCGATGCAGTCCCAGGAGGCGCTTAAGGTAATCAATGATATGCCGATCGAGCCGGGCAAGGTGACGCATTTTAATGGCATGGTCAATGATATGCATACCACAGCCTATGTGCCGCGTGACGACTGTCAGAGCCATTGGACGTATGGCGAGATCACCGAACTGCCGGCGCGCGCCGAACATACGACTCTTGCCGACCTGCTGCGCATCGCCCGCGCAGACCTCGGACCGGATGCCATGATCGAGCTGGATCAGGAACTGATCACATCGCTGGATTGTCCCAATTGCAACACGACCGAGCAAATACTCAAACCATTGAGTGACGTCACTTTCGAGGCTGGGCATTGCCCAACCTGTGGCATCCTGCGCGAGTCAACTTTGACTCACATCATTTCGGGTGAAGAGAATTTCCTGCACCGGACGCTGGCGAGCGTTGGAATTCCTCCTTTGCATATCTTGCGCGTCCATAATGGTGTGGAATATCGCTTTTACGAATTGACAGGTGACTTACCGGATGCACTGCACTTCCGCCATTTTGAAAAGACCAAAATCAATATTATGGAGAGAAAAACAAGTGGACGGGTCCGCATCAAAGAATTAATAAAACTGGAAGATTCAGCCTCCCACCCTGCCAGCAGCGGCCGTGTCAAATTAGGTAGATAGACAAGGACACTCCATGGCTTTACGATCTTCGACAATGAGTATGCCGTTTTCTGATCAAACTTTCGAGATACAACCAGAGCGATATCACCTGATACGCAAGCTGGCCATCCTGCTATTGATGGTCATTTCCACCTCACTGTGGTTGTATATTCTGTTTCGCGAAAAGAGACTCGCCTATGCAGTGGCGGTACAGGAGCTTGCAGCCGGTGCCGTTATTGCCCTGGTTGCGGGACTAGGTGCGCAGCTTATTCTGAGTCAAAGAGATGGGTTCTTTCGCTTTGTGGCAGCGATGGCCGGAGATGTCGTCGGAATCTATCTACTTGGCTTTGTCTCACACGGCAGGTATGGAATCAGTGAATTTGGGTGGCTGCCCAGGGCAGTGGATTACGATGGTTTGAATCTCATTGGGCTTGGATTCGTCCTTATCCTTTTCATTTCACTTGTGTTTCGTCGGACCAGAGTCATTGTTATTCCAGAACCTATCCAGGTGATCCCTCCAACAGGCGAATCAGAGACTTTCTCGAGCGTGCAAATGGAACCCCCAAACCCGATATCCATTTCCAATCCCGATCGTGCGCGGGTTTCGTCTCCCCGAATCTCATGGTCGAGATTCTTCAGTCCTGTTTCCCTGCCCGCGGAACGCTCAAATGGGCGACGCTCAGGAATGATCCAGCCAGCCAAAGTGGCTCCGGCGATGCCGCCGAAACGCCGCCGACACAAGAAAGCGCGAGTGCAACTTGCACTCGTGGAGGACCACCGCTGCCCATATTGTTTGGTTACAGTGTCCCGCGCCGACCCGCGTGGCGTTGTCGAATGCAATGTTTGCCATGCTCTTCACCATAAGGATTGTTGGGATATTACCGGCAATTGTCAAGTGCCGCATCTAAACCAATAATGATGGAGGAAAATGTTATGCCTGATTTGAATATTACTGTAGTTCTTCCGAGCGGAGGAGCGCGTGCCGCCGAAGTGCCCGATGATGTCATTGTCCGTGATCTGCTTTCAGAATTTACGTCGCTTTTACAACTGCCTACGACCGGACCCGATGGACGTCCCTTGTCGTATCGACTTGATAGCAAAGCACTTGGTCGCGAACTGAAAGAGGATGAAACCCTGGCATCTGCGATTGTGCCGGATGGTGATCGTCTCATGTTGACGGCCGATATAACGGCCGGTGCCGGCACAAACGTAGTTGCTGAAAGCCCACGCATGCGTCGCTTGCGCGCAGACTATGAACTCATGCAGGAACTCTCCGCTCGCACCGATTTGATCTCGGTCACTGCGCAGTCGCCGCATCCTAATCTTCCCCCTGAGCGATATATTGTGACCTTCAAGTGCAAGAGCATTGTCGGCGTGGATAAGATCGGTAATCCAAAGTTTGCGGACCATCATCAGGTTGAGATCTATCTCCATAATCAATATCCTCAGCGATGGCCCGGTATGAAATGGATGACGCCGATCTGGCATCCAAATATCAACCACCTGAATGGAAGCGTTTGTATCGATGCCGCCTGGTGGACAGCCAGCCGTTCGTTGGATCGTCTCGTCATTATGCTGGGAGAGATGCTTCAGTGGAAGAACTTCCACGATGACCCGACCAAACCTCCGTTCCCGTGGGATGCCGATGCGGCCCGCTGGAGCAGGGAATATCGCAAGACTCATCCAAATGACTTCCCCGTGGATACTCGTGAGTTAATGCGTCCTGAGCGGATCAAACTAAACACAGGCGAGCCACTCAAGGAAAAGCCGAAGATCAAACTTCTAAAACCTGAGAAGAAACCAAAGATCCATATCAAATAACTTATATCCCGCGTTGCGCAAACCGGTTTGCAGAAAGTCGATTTCGTGCCAAATTAGAAAAGGAGTCCAAAATGTCAGATGTACCAGTCACACTTGTGCTTCCCTCCGGAGGTACGCGTAATGCAGAGGTCCCCGATGATGTGCCAGTGAAGGAACTCATCCCCGAATTGACCACATCGTTGGAGTTGCCAGTCACGGGTCCTGATGGACGCTCCATGTCCTATCGCATTGACAGCAAGGCGCTGGGACGAGAGTTGAAAGAGGAAGAGACTCTTTCACAGGCAGGCATCCCGCAAAACGACCGACTGATGATGACAGCCGACGTTACGGCTGGATAAGTCAGCCCGAGAATCCCTTCCTCGCCCCGCGCACACCGTCCCGAAACGTGTTTCTTCGGGAGCGTGCGGGGTGAGGAGCTGGGAGTCTTTATGGCATCCAAACTTCGTATTCATGTTTCCCCTCCCGATATGAATCAACCCATTACCACACCCTATCCCAGCGACAGGGCCAACCGCTGGAACTCTCAATATGATGAATCAGGGCTGGAGCCGCTGGTCAAGATCTTCATGACCCAGCCCGCGTACAGTCGTATCTGTGTCCATTCTGCGAGTGATATGCAAAATGAAGTTGGAGGCTTTCTGGTAGGGGAGTGGTGTGTGAATGCGAAACAGGGTGAACAGTTCATTATTGTGGAGCACGCCCTGCCTGCGCGCCATACCAAACAGGGCGCCATCTATCTAACCTTCACGCAGGATAGCGTAGTGGAGATCCATGAACAGATCGATACACATCACAAAGGAAAGAAAATCGTCGGCTGGTATCACACCCACCCGCGTATGGGAATCTTTCTCTCCCATTACGATACCTGGCTGCACAATAATTTCTTTCCCGAGCCCTGGCAGGTGGCGCTCGTTGTAGAACCTCATACTTCACTTGGTGGATTCTTTGTTCGCCAGAGGGCCGGACTGCTCGACCCGAGCCGTTACTTTGGCTTCTATGAAATGGATGGCAGTTTTGGTAGAAGTATGGTTTCCTGGAAAAACCTTTCCCAATACGAAGAAAAACAGAAGGAAGGAGACGCTTCCCATGAATAGAAATATGCGTACTTACTTTTACGCTGTACTTGGGGCCATCGGCGGACTAATTGGATGGCAGATCAGCGGTCTATTGGGCCTGTCATTCATTACCAACCTGTACTTAAGCGAAATGGTTGTTGGTGCACTGGTCGGCTTCAGCATCGGCTTGCTCATCGGTGTCACGGAAGGATTGATGACTCGAAACGCGATCCACGCCGGCAGAGCAGGATTGGTCGGCGGTCTGCTGGGTTTAGCCGCGGGCGGCATCGGATTGCCGCTTAGTGAACTACTGTTCCAGATTGCTGGAGCAGGTATTTTTGGGCGCGCACTCGGTTGGGGCGTGTTCGGTATGTTGCTCGGTCTGGCAGAAGGGATCGTGGGTCAGAGCCAGGCCTGGAAAGGCATGCTGGGTGGCTTCATTGGAGGCGTGTTCGGCGGCATTCTGCTTGAATCGGCACAACGCTCGCTTCAAAATCCACTTGCTGGAAAAGCGGCCGGTCTCGTATTGCTTGGGGCCTCGGTGGGCGCGTTCATTTCGTTGATCGTTGTCATGCTCTCGCGCGCCTGGCTTGAAGTCAAATCGGGCAAGCTCAAAGGTACGGAATTTATGCTTGATAAATTCATGGCAAAAGGCTTCCCCTCGATTGCCATTGGTAGTTCACCTTTGAAATCGGAGATTGTGTTGCCCGATCCCGATATTGCTCCTCAACATGCCATGCTCTCCGGTGACGGAATGCACTTCGCTCTCAAGGATATGAGCATGGCCGGCACCTATATTGAAAATCAAAAAATCGAACGCGTTCAGCTCGTCAACGGACAAAGGATACGGATGGGCAACACTGAACTTGTTTATCACGAAAAGAGGTAACGATGATGTACAGGACGATTCGCATCCTTCTACGTCTGAGCCTGATTCCATTACTGATGCTTTTCTCTGCGCCGAATGCCCTCGCACAGGCAAGCGGGCCTCAGATCCGAATCACGCAAGTGGACAAATCGCATTTCCCACAGGTGACCGTCTATGTTTCGGTCGTGAATGAAAACGGCGAACCTGTTGGCATCGATCCGAAGACCATCCAGATCAATGAAAACAATCAAGTAATGCAACTGTCAGATATCCGCGGTGGAGGCGACGTTACGCAGGTCGTTCCAGTTACAACCATGCTGGTTGTGGACATTTCTGGAAGCATGGACAAAAATGGAAAACTAGCTGCTGCAAAGGATGCCGCGAAGAAATACGTCAGCCAAATGCGTTCTGGTGATCAGGCAGGCTTGATGACGTTTGACACGAAAACGTACTATGTTCAGCCCGTTACAACCGACACGAACGCTTTGACTACAGCCATCGATGGATTGGTAACCGGTGGCGATACAGCCATGTACAATGCAGTGGTGGAAGCAGAAAAGAACCTTGAAGCTGTCACCGGGCGTAAATCCATCATTGTTATGACTGACGGCCTGGATAACAAAAGTCAAAGCACCGCTGATGATGTGATCTCCGGCATCAGCGCAAGCGGACTCTCGATCTCAACCATTGGTTTCGGTGATGCATCCTCCAAGGGACAAGTTGGTCTCGATGAGGCAGGATTGAAATCCCTGGCTGAAAAGACAGGTGGCTTGTATGCCTTCGCAGGTGATGCCGAAACACTTAGCAAGATCTATCAGCAATATGGACAGGTATTGCAAAGCGAGTATGCACTTACTTATGTTTCACCCACGACATTGCGCGATGGTGTCAACCGTGGATTGACTGTCTCCATGAATGGAAATGCCGCGACCAGCACTACCAAATATAATCCTGGTGGTCTACTGCCCGAGGTGACCGCGCAATCCTGGACCCTGTTCGCAGCGATCCTCGCTGGTTTGCTTCTGTTATTGGCTTTGCCTTTCGCGGTGAACTATGGGTTGAATGCCTATCATTCCTTCAAAGCATCCTTACCCAAAAAATCACGAGTGAAATTCGATGAGCAGGCCGCCGCCTCATCAGCAAAAGGGCGCGTGAAGATGAAATAGATCCAAATGTATTCCCATGCAAAAGCAAAAGAGACGGCTCGTACGAGCCGTCTCTTTTGCTCTCTCAAAATCCTGCGTGCTCTTTACGATCCACGCCCGGGGATTGTGGCCACCTCGTGAGTCAATCAACTTCGATGATTTCAAAATCACTTGTGATTTCCACCGCATTTCTCAAAGTAGCAAAAACACCACAATATTTTTCTTCTGCCAGTTCAATTGCTTTCGCTACCTTCTCTTTGTCGAGTCCGCGTCCTCTCACATTATAGTGGACATGAATCTTTCGAAAGGCCCACGGAGGATTTGGGTCCCGTATACTTTCAGCTGTCACCGCCAGATCTTCAACATTCTGTCGCTGCTTTTCAAGGATCGCCACCACATCATAAGAAGAACAGCCGATCAAGCTGAGAGGCAGCAAATCTGACGCATTGATGCCATTTGGATGGTCCATGACGATTGGAAATCCATTACGGTCGTGCATCAGGAATTGTCGCTCGCGAACCCAATCCAGAGTTACGATTTCAGCAGCCATGAATCATCCTTTGTTTGCGTTGAGTTTTGTATGGTCCGGTATGTCTATCTGTTCGAAATCTATTATGATCCTTCTCTTACACCTCTTAAATCAAAAGAGACGGATTGATTTCCGTCTCCTTGAAATAAGTTTTACACAACTATGCGGCCAGTGCTTTTTCCAACCGGCGAATAACCATAACCACTTTGCCTTTGATCTCCAATGGATCTGACTTCTTTATATAGATTGGTTTCATGGTTGGATTGGCAGGTTGGAGGCGGTAGCGATCCTTCTCCTTGAAGAAGTACTTCAATGTCGCTTCGTTATCGCGAGGTAACCAGACAGCCACCATTTCGCCGTTGCGTGCTTCGGATGCCGGCCTCAAAACAACAATATCGCCATCATTGATCATCGCATCGATCATAGACTCTCCCTTGACTTCCAGGGCAAAAAGCTTGTCACCTTTTTCCTTGGCAGGCAGGAGGCTGCGCGCGATATCCACCGCGTTGGCTTCGCTATCATTCATATAGCTGACGTTGGGATCCAGCTCCGGGAGGGGCAGACCGGCCGCAATGGGGCCCAGGATGGGAATACGGAGTGTATCCGGGGAACCGTTAGGACCCGATACACGCACGCCGCGCGAGATCTTGCGGTCGCGCTCGATCATTCCCTTCTTTTCAAGTTGGTCAAGGTAATAATTCACAACGGAAGTTGAGGAAATACCCGTCTTTTCACCGATCTCACGGATCGAAGGGGGGTATTTATTTGCCCGTTGATATGAGGAAAGGAAATCAAGGATTTTTTGGTGGCGTTCTCCGAGACCTTTGCTCTTGCGTACCATCATCATAGCTGCCTCCTGCCCAAAACATTGGGCGATGAGCATTCTTCGCTCATTTGTGCTATGAATGATAACCGAACGTCTGTTCTGTGTCAAGTGGATTAAGTGCTTAAATCCATGTGCGCCGCCGCATCCAAAGATACATGATAAGTGGAAGGATCAGTATGGTAGCAAAAGTAATAAAGAAAACCGGATTGGTAGTCCATACTTTCAAATTACCAGGCGGCTCGAAGAAGTTCATTCCAAAGTAACCGGTCAGAAACGTGAGCGGCATGAAAAGAACAGTAATAATGGTCAGCGTCTTCATGATCTCATTCATACGGTTGTTAATTACAGACAGATAAGTATCTTGCGCGCCACCGACCAGGTCGCGCAGGCTCTCATTGAGATCATGTAAGCGGACAAGATGATCGTAAATATCACGGAAGAAAATTCGATCCCTCGGGTCGACCACTTTATAATCATCACGCGCAAGTTTGTTAAGAACCTCGCGCTGTGGGAGCAAAATCCGCCTCATCGCCAGTAAAACGCGTTTTAGCGCGAACAGTTTTTCGAGAGTCCGAGGGGATGGGCGGACAAATATCTGATCCTCAATCAGGTCGATGGCAGCGTCGAGCTCTTCCACAATGGGCATGTACTCGGCAACCATGTAATCAGCAATCTTGTAAAGCAAATGGTCGGGTCCCTCCTGAAGCGTTCGTGGATCACGGTCGCAGGAACGCCAGGTTTCATCCACTGCAGTGATGGGATGATCATGATGTGTAACAATATAATTGGCGGCAAGGAAAACATCCAATTCGTCAACCGTGGTGGCCCACTCATTACCATCGTTGTTAACATTCATATAATTGAGAACCACATAAAGATAATCTCCCCAATCATCCAATTTAGGAACGTGAGTTTCCTGTAAGGCATCATCAATGGCTAAACGGTGGAAACCAAAACCCTCCAGAATGGGGAGGCAGCTGTCGGCGGGCTCAGCGACAATATCCACCCAGAGAATGCCGCGTCGGTTACGGATCAGCTTTGGAAACTCCTGTGGCGGCAAATTCTTTCGTATATCCTTGCCGGGTTCAAAAAAAAGTGAACGAATCATGATGCCTCCGAGGTAAAGTTTCAGGCGAGATTGTTATTCTTTACCTTTATCTGAAAATTCCTTGAGATTATGAAAGCATTGATTTATAATATTGATATAATACTTGACAAAATCAAAATTCTGCTTATAATGTTGCATATAGGTAGAGTTGATTCTGAGCAATTTGCAGGCTTATTTGCACTATTGATTATTATAAGCCTTGCAAATCACAAAGTTATTTTTGGAGGTCCTTTATGTACGCTGCACCTACCCGCTGTCCTGTTTGTCGTTCGGAATTGACAGTTACGCGTCTGCATTGCCCATCCTGTGACACCTCCATTGAGGGACAGTTCACCGGTGGGCCGTTTGCGCATTTGACGGCGGAACACCTGGATTTTATCGTGACCTTTGTCCGCTGCGAGGGCAAGATCAACCGGATGGAACAGGAACTCGATCTTTCCTATCCGACAATTCGAAACCGTTTGCATGAAGTGATTCGCGTGTTAGGCTTTGAACCTGGCAAGGATGAAGTAATCGAGATCAGCCCCGAAACGCGGAGCACTGTGCTTGAAGATCTCGAGTCAGGAAAAATTTCCGCCGATGAGGCGATGCGATTGCTACGCGGTGAGGAGGAATAACTCATGTCCAGGATGATCTCGGTTGGGAAATCCCCAAAAATAATCGTTGATTCCATTGGTGGCGACATCAGCATCGTTGGCTGGGATGGGAATGAGATCCTGATCAAAGCCGACGACGATGAGGTCAGTCTCGAGCAAAACGGTGACGATATCCGATTCTCATGCAAAGATGATATCTCCCTCCGAGTGCCGAAAGATTCCACATTGTCATTTATCACCATCGGTGGGGACGCCTCCGTGCGCGGCGTGAGTGGCGGCATAGAGATCAGGCAAATTCGCGGCGATCTTTCGATGCGCGATGTGGGGTCCGTTTCGATTGATTCGATCCAGGCTGATTTCAGTTTGCGCGGCGCACGCGGGAACCTTTACATCAAAAATGCAATGGGAGATGTATCCCTTCGCGATGTGGATGGAAGTGTGAATCTCGAATCTGTTGCAAACGATCTTGCATTGCGCGGCGCGCGCGGCAATATCAAGGTCAACGTTGGCGAGGACGTGGTTGTGTACCTGGAGCCGCGTGATGATGGAGAATATCTTGTCACCGCGGGCGATGATATCTTACTTGTCCTGCCGCCTCAGACCAATGCGACTCTGACAATGCATGGCGATGAAATCTTCGTTCAGTGGCCTGGCATGGAAGAAGACCTGGAAACCGCTGAACGAGTCGTGACATTGGGAAGTGGTTCTGCAAAAATCGTACTCAATGCTGGCGGTGATGTCCGTGTAACCAACCAGGCAAATGCCGCAGAGTCAGTTGAGGAATTTGGCAATTTTGCCGGTTTGAACTTCGACTGGTCGGGTTTCGGTGAGCGAATCTCACGCCAGGTGGAACAGGCAACTGCACGCGCAGCAAAACGCGCTGAAGAAGCTGCCCGCCGCGCTGAACGCCATGCCGAACGTCATGCGCGGCGCTGGACCGGCAGAGTAAATTTCGGCCCCGGACCCTCCTGGGATTTCGGCCCCAAAGGCGCGCCAACACCTCCGGGTGTTCCAAAATCGGAACCTGTTGCCGATGAGGAACGCATGGCAATCTTGAAGATGTTGCAGGAAAAGAAGATCACCTCTGAGCAGGCCGAACAATTGCTGCGAGCATTGGAAGGAGGCAAGTAATGTCTGCTGAAGAACGTAAGAAGATTTTGCAGATGGTGGAGGAGGGCAGGATCTCTGCCGAGCAAGCAGCCAGTCTCATGCGCGCGCTCGAAACCGATGCCTCTGATGCTGAGATCGAAGTCCTTCAAGCGGAACCAACCTCCGGCTCCGAAAGCCGCGAAACGTCCGCTCCCGAATTTGAAGATGTAAAGGTGCGCGCACGTCGCTTTGCGATGATCCCGCTTTGGATTGGCGTCGTGATCGCCGTGTTGAGCGCCTGGGGCATTTACGGAATCCAACAGAATGCTGGCATGAATTTCTGGTTTTATTGTTTTCTCTTTCCGCTTTTTCTCGGTGTGTTATTGATCGTGATCGGCGCCGGCGGACAAAGCTCGCGCTGGCTGTATGTGAACGTAGACAGGCGTTATGCCGAAGACGGTCCCCGAAATATTACTCTTGGTTTTCCTTTGCCACTCGGCTTGACTTCATGGTTTTTGCGGACGTTTGGTCATAATTTTCAAAGCATGAGGAATACCAATGTAGATGATATTATTCAAATTCTAGAGACAACGAAAAAATCAGGTGAGCCGTTTATTGTCAACGTGAACGATGACGAAGACGGCGAACATGTGCAGGTTTATATCGGATAAGGAGGCACATCATGGCTAGCTCTGAAGAACGAATGAAAATTTTGAAGATGATCGAGGAAGGGAAACTCAGCGCAGAGGAAGGCACCAAATTGCTTTCTGCGCTGAATGGACCGAAGCCGCCCACTCCACCTCGTACACCCGGTATGCCCGGCGGACCGCGCTGGCTGCGCATCCGTGTGACAGATGTGCGCACGGGTCGTTCAAAGGCCTCCGTGCAGATCCCGCTCGCGCTGGTGGATGCGGGTATGAAAATCGGGGCACATTTCGCGCCGGAAGTGGAAGGCGTAAATATGTCGAATGTGATGGAAGCATTGCGCTCGGGCGTCACGGGCAAGATCATTGACGTAACCGATGACGAGGACGGGGAGCACGTTGAGATCTATGTGGAGTAGTGCCAAGCAACACACAAAACATAATCCGCGTGTAGAGAAATCAGACAACCCTCGAAAGAGGGTTGCCTGATTCTTGCAAAGTGCTGTATAACTTGTTTTTTTTTTGATATTTGAATTTCGGTCTGAAAGCGCATTGAAGAGTTTCGTTACTTGGAACCCAGCAGTAAGAGTCTGCAATCCAATTTGTTTGGAGAAGGCCATGTCAAATCAGAATCGTCCAACTGGCTTGTTTGGGTTTACGCTTGTCTGGCTTGGACAGATGGTGTCCATCCTTGCCACAAATATGAGTGCGTTTGCGCTGACGATCTGGGTGTTTCAGAAAACTGGGAGCGCTACGGCACTTGGGCTGATGCAGGTGTTTTTCATTACGCCGTTGCTAATCATCACTCCCATTTCGGGCGTGATGGTGGATCGTCATAACCGCAAGCTGATGATGATGGTCAGTGACCTGATGGCGGGCCTGGCAACGATTTCGATTTTGCTTCTGCAGTTCGCTGGCATACTTGAAGTCTGGCATTTGTATGTCGCCGCAATATTTCAGGGATTGGGGAACGCTTTTCAGTGGCCCGCTTATTCGGCTGCCATCAGCACGATGATTCCCAGGGAACAATATGGACGCGCCAATGGCATGATGTCACTCATGGAAATGGGGCCGGGAGTGCTGGCTCCCATGCTGGCTGGCGCGCTGTTACCCATCCTTGGCTTGACAGGAATACTATCGATTGACGTCGCAACCTTTCTATTGGCAATAGGGGTCTTGTCCTTTATCCACATTCCACAGCCGCGGCGTACTGAAGAAGGTGCTCAGGCGCAGGGAAATATTCTGAAGGAAGCTGCGTTTGGCTTCCGTTATATTTTTGCGCGTCCCAGTTTGTTGGGATTGCAATTGGTCTTCTTCTTTGGGAATTTATGCGCCGGTATTGCATTTACTGTTATCCCGCCAATGATCCTGTTGCGGACCGGAAACGATAGCGTCAGCCTGGGTCTTGTTCAATCCGCTGGAGCCGTTGGGGGCGTAGTGGGTGGTATAGCCATGTCTGCATGGGGAGGGTTCAAGCGCCGCGTCCATGGTGTGCTGGCGGGCTGGATCGTATCCAGTTTCTTTTTTGCACTGGTTGGCTTGAGTACGTCTCTCCCGTTGTGGATCGCCGTCATGGCAGTGTCTGCCCTCTTTATTCCGTTGATCAATGGTTCGAATCAAGCCATCTGGCAATCGAAGGTTGCACCCGACCTGCAAGGCCGCGTCTTTTCCGCGCGCACACTGATCGCCTGGATGACGAATCCCATTTCACCGCTGATCGCCGGGACTCTTGCAGATTATGTCCTCGAACCGGCGATGCGGGCACCGGGCGGACTGTCCTCGTTATTTGGGTGGCTCGTTCCCTCCGGACCTGGGGCCGGCATGGGGTTGCTCATCTTCTTCGGGGGCCTCGGCGGAGTCCTTGCCGGGCTGGCGGGATATTTCATTCATCCAATCCGCAACGCTGAAGATATTCTGCCTGACCATGATGTCGTCACAATGTCTGCTTCCACCTGATTTTGAAATGACATTAAGAGCAAAGCGACCGTTGTAAGGGTTGTCGTCTGCCATGCGCTGTGATATGCTACCCTCACAGAGAAATGACAGGCATGGATTCTACTTTTCGCCGCCCAAACGGGATGCAGGGACTTTTTGTTATATGGCTGGGTCAGGTCATTTCTGGAATTGCATCAAGTATCACGGCAGTTGCACTGCCAATCTGGATCTTTAGCGTTACGGGGAGTGGTACGGCAGTCGGCCTTTTGGAATTCTTCTTCTTTGGATCATATCTTTTGGTTGTGCTTTTTGCAGGTGTGCTGATCGATCGTTACAACCATAAGATGATGATGCTGGTATATGACTTCCTCTCACTCTCTGCAATGGCGATTTTGCTTGCGCTCGAAACAACGGGGAATTTGCATGTATGGCATTTGTATGTTTCAGCGGTATTTCAAGGAGTGGGGTATGCATTTCAATCGCCATCGTATTCCGCGGCGATTACAACAATGGTGCCTAAAAAACAATTTATCCGTGCCAACGGGTTGATCTCCCTGCTCAATGATGGGCCCGAAATTTTTGGTCCACTGCTCGCAGGTGGACTCTATCTCTGGGTGGGCTTAGGGGGACTCCTGGTGTTTAACTTGCTTGCTTTTGTCGTATCGATTGGAGCATTGCTGTTTGTAGAAGTGCCGTCCACACCGCACACACGTGAGGGGACTGCTTCACAGAGCCAGTTTTTGAAGGAAGCCATTTACGGCGTTAAATATATTTTCCAACGCCCGGGACTTCTTGGCTTGCAATTAGTCTTTTTTACAGGCAACCTGTTTTCAGGGATCGCTTTATCAACCGCAGCCCTTTATCCCATGCTCCTGCTGCGGACCGCGAATGATACCGCGGTGGTGGGTATTGTGCAATCGGCGGGCGCGCTGGCTGCCGTGATGGCAGGGATATTCCTCACCACCATTGCCGGAATTAAACGTCCCGTGCGCGCAATCCTGTGGGGCTGGATTCTTTCCAGTCTTTTCGGTCTGATGGTGCTCGGCATTGGACAGGTGTTTTTGATCTGGTTGATTGCCATCGTGATCAACTCCATATTTGAACCGATCGTGAATGTCTCCATGGATGCATTCCTGCAAATGAAAACTCCGCCAGATCTCCAGGGGCGTGTTTTTTCAGCAAGTGATTTTCTTTCGCAGGCGTTGATTCCGTTCACACCCTTGCTTGCCGGTTTCTTTGGGGACAAAATATTCGAGCCCGCCATGAATCAGGGAGGCGCACTTGTCAATACGTTCGGCTGGCTGGTGGGAACGGGGCCCGGTTCTGGCTTCGGATTGCTGATCCTCATCTGCGGAGTCAGTGGAACCCTTGTAGGGCTCTCGGGTTATTTGGTTGGCGATATCCGAAACGTTGACAGGCTGATACCGGATTATCACGCGCCTCCGCCCGTTGGGCTTGTGAGGCGCCTCCAAGCTGCGAGTTTTGGGAACAATGGATCAGATCAGGACAATGAGGTTTTCAACAAATCACAGAACATTCGGCCTCCTGAAAATGACCCTACGGATGAATAATAAACGGATCATTCTGAAAAGATGGTCCGTTTTTCTTATGAAGTGGAGTGGAGAACCGTTGTTGAGTTGTCCTAACCAACTTTCATTTCACCAGGTCTTCCATGAGTTCCATCGGCACGACCGCGGCGCCGACAATGCCAGGACCGGTGTGCACGCCAAGCACCGGTGAGATGCGACTGACTTCGAATCTCGCAATGTTTAATCTTGTCTTCAACTCATTTGCCAGGACTTCTGCTTTTTCGGCAAAGCGTCCATGCAACACTGTGACCCACACGGGCGCGTGCGCATACCTGCCATAAAGATGTTCTGCAATGGAATTAATGGATTTGCCAATCGTTCGTCCCGTGCTGACCGTAGTGTACTTCCCATCTCTATCCACGCGGATGACAGGCTTGAGATTGAGCAGCGCCCCCGCAATGGCTTTGACGCGTCCGATGCGGCCGCCGCGCGCCAGATACTCGAGAGTATCCAACGTGTAAATCACTTCCGTCTTTTCGCGGATTTTCTCCAGCCGTTCCTGAATGGAATGCATTGCCCAATTTGCTTTGGAGGCCAGCGCGGCTGCCATCACTTGAAAGCGTTCCCCGCCTGAGAGGGTGAGTGTATCCCAATAGCTGACGTCCGCTTCAGCTTTTGCCTGTTCCCCTCCATCCCGTGCCGAATTAATCGTGCCGCTCAAGCCAGATGAAACATGGATGGAGAGAATATTCCTTTCCAGCTGGGCAGCCTTGCGATAGATCTCGGCGAAAATTCCACTGGAGGGTTGCGCCGTTGTCGGGATGGCTGGACGCATGGCTTCCAGGCGATTGTAAAAATCATCCGCTGTGATTTCAGTGGCATTCACTTCACCTTCAGGGAATTGAATGAACAGGGGAGCCTGTGTGATCTCCAGTTTTTCCAATTCCTCAGCGGACATGTCCGCTGCGCAATCCGTTACGATCTTCATAGTTGTCTCCTCTTTTTTGCCACGGAGTCACGGAGTCGCAGAGAAAAACTTAAATCTCCGTGCTCTCTGAGTCTCCCCTGGCATCGCGCCAGCCAGGGCAGGTATGTGGTTATCGAATTTATTCCTTTTCCAAAAACCATCTCACCGCGTCGCGAATGCTGTCATACAGCGGTCGCGGCTTGTAGCCCAATTCATGCGTCGCCTTGGCATGGCTGATATTTGCATTGCTCCTCAATACTTCAAGTGAATACGGTGTAAAACGTGGGGTCACTCCTGCATAGCTGTAATACATCGGCGTAAATAATGCCGCGAATTTCGCAAGATCAAACGGCACTTTCATCTGGAAGAATCGCCTGCCCGTGATCTCACGTACGGTTTCGAGCAAATATCTCACTGAAATCTTATGACCGGAGAGAATATAACTTTCACCCCTCCTGCCTTTTTCTGCGGTGGCAATCAAACCATCCGCCACATCGCGCACATCCACGAAATCGTACGCGCCGTCCACATAAAGCGTCGGCCTGGAAACTGCCGCTTCGTGGATGACCCCGCCCATCAGCGAGCCGCGAAAATCATAAGGACCAATCACGCCGGTTGGACAGGCGATCACAGCATCCATCCCAGCTCGAGCGGCGTGCTGAACTTCGAGAGTCGCCTCTGCCTTGGCGCGGTCATATTCGCCGTAGGGGTTGCCTGGATCGTACGGCAACGTTTCATCGATGACGCCCTCTTCGAGGCGCTTGATTGCATGGATGGAACTCGTGTAAACGAACTTCCCCACATTCATTTGCTTTGCAACCCGCAAAATATTCCTCGTGCCTTCGATGTTGACCCGGCGAACGACTTCATCCGAACCTGGCATGATCGAAATGACTCCTGCAAGATGGAAGACTCCTTTGACGCCGCGCATGGATTTGTATAGCGAATCTGTATTCAGGACATCACCCTCGACTGCCTCAACATCCAAGCCTTGTATGGAGTCGCGGCATTCGTTCGGCAGGATTAAGGCCCGAACTTTTTCCCCGCGTTCGATTAATTTTCGCACAAGAACGTTTCCAATGTGCCCTGTGGCACCAGTCACCAACCACATGCTACCTCTTTCCCCTCTCTTTTTGGGAGAGGGTAGGGTGAGGGCAAGCCTCACTTATTCAACAAGCTGTTCACTAATAGGTTCGTACTTTCGCGGGCGACCTTTTCCCATTTTGCGCCTTTGGGGTCGAGCAGGCTTTGCAGCAATAATCCCATCGCGGTGGCAACGATCATACGCGAGGCAAGTTCAGGATCCACTTCGACGAACGAGCCTTCAGCCACGCCCTTTTTGATCAGCGAAGTGAAATATTTGTGGTAACGTCTGTACGGAGCAATGCTTGCATCCCAGATCGTTTTGTCACGGCTGGCTTGCAGCCAGAATTCCAGGAACATTGGCAGGCCATCGCCCGCAGTTTCAAAGATATAGGGGAAGGCTGTAGTCATTTGCATGAAAGTTTCGGGTGCAGTCTTATCCTTCGAGGCATCAATGGCGCTGTCGATCGTTTGCAGCCAGCCATCGAGCAGGGCAAGGAAAAGCGCCTGCTTGCTCTCAAAATGATGATAGAACGCGCCCTTGCTAATTCCCGCTTCCTCACAAATATCATCCACGCTGGCAGCGTTAAAACCTCGGGTGGAAAATAGTTTGATCGCTGAATCCAAAATCTTTGTACGAGTCTCTTCGCTTCGTTGTTGCATGTCTCTCCTCGACGCCCCCTCGCCTTTTAGGAGAGGGGCTGGGGGTGAGGCTGATTAATACCGACCAGTCGGTATGTTTGTACTCCCGATGGATTGCACTGTCAAGTGAGGGAAATAGTGGAGTTGTTAAATTGAACGAGACAGCATCGCTGTCTCGTTCAATAATCGTGTTTGAGACCTACACGGGTTTGTATGCGGTGATCTTTGCGCTGTATACCGCCTTATACACATCCTCACGCGAAAAGGTTTTGAGTTCGATCATCTCTTTCATATCATGTAGTGCAGAATCAATAGTTTCCGTGTCGAAGAAAACGGGAACAATCGAAATATTCGTGAAGCCAACAGATTTCATCATTCCGATATATTCATCTGCTTCGACCGCGCCTGCCACACATCCGGCCCAGGCGCTCAGGCTTTTCTTGATCGCGTCGGGCAATGGACCATCCGTGACAATATCGGATACAGCCAGCTTTCCACCGGATTTCAGCACGCGGAATGCTTCGGTGAAGACTTTGGACTTATCAGGTGACAAGTTGATGACGCAGTTGGAGATGATGACGTCCACAGTATTCGCTTCGACGGGCAGATCTTCGAGATATCCCTGGCGGAATTCCACGTTCCGGATATTCAACCGCTGCGCACTAGCTCTGGCGCGCTCGATCATTTCGGGAGTCATATCGACGCCGATGATGTGTCCCGTCTCACCGACCTTTTTCGTGGCAAAGAAGCAATCGAGTCCTGCGCCTGAGCCGAGATCAAGGACAGTTTGTCCGGGTTGCAGAGAGGCGAGCGTGATCGGGTCGCCACATCCATAGCTGACGACCGATTCGCCGTCGGGTAGGGTGGCAAGCAAATCCGCAGGGTAGAGATTGCTGTCTGTGGAGCAGCAATCGGATGGCCCGCAACAGGATGAGTTGCTCTTGATCCGCTCTGCATAATGCTCCCGAACAACTTCGTGGATGGGGGTGGGTGTTTGAGTCATCTTATCTCCTTTTGAAATTATACAGCTAGAAAGTTATACGCAAATCCGGCGAGGATGGATCCGGCCCAAAGTGTGCCGATGACGATGGCAATGACGCGCCAGCGCGCAATGGTCAGTGCGCCGCCAACGGCGCCAATGGAGGTTCCGGCACCGGTAATGAGGAAGGCAAGAGCGGCGCCTTGACTCATCCCGCTATCGAGCATGGCGCGGACAAGCGGCAGAGATGCTTCCGTATTGATGTAGAAAGGAAGCCCCAGTGTGGCGGCAAGAGGAATGCTATAGGCATGACCTGCGCCGAATAGACTGGTGATCCATGTAACCGGGATCAAACCATTGAGCAGGTATCCAATAAATGTGAAACCGAAGAAGAGAGGCAGCAAGCGTTTGCTGATACTCCACAAATCTGCCATGAACAGCTGCAGAGGAGGTGCTGGTTTCGCAGTCTCGATTGCAGGTTGAGAGCTGACGGTTCGTTCCGCACGACTTGACGAGCATCCGCATTGAGTTGTTTCAACGGCCGGCTGTGCGAGGACCGGTAAGTCGAGTGGGGCAGGTGCGCCCATGATGCCTAATGAGAAGGAGGGCGATTTCTGTCCCGCCATGCGGGCCTGATTCGTCAACCAGCCGCGTGACTCTGCAAAACTGGCTATGGCTCCGCCCATCAATCCAAGCAGGATGGATGCTACAAAGAACGCAATTGCAAAATTCCATCCGAATAATCCTGCACTGTAGAACAATTCCTCAGGCGAGGTGAGCGGCGAAGAGACCATAAAAGCAACGATGGGTGCCCAGGGAATTGTAGATGCCATCATTCCGAGAATGACAGCAGTCGTTCCACATGAGCAAAAAGGCGTTGCCACAGCGACTCCCGTTGAAATGAGTATACTGTTCTTTGTGTTGCGCCGCAGAAAACGCGCAATGGCATCCTGGTCCACGTAACGTTTCAACGCAGCACTGATGACGATGCTGATCAGAAGCAAATACCAGTTGTGTGAAAATGTTTCCAGGACTTTGCCAAAAGTATATTGAAGAAGTGCGATGATGTCCATTTTGACCTTCGAACTGTATCCTTGAATTTTGATGTCTCTGCTGTTGTATAGAAGATTGTCGATATATTGCCATAAAAAAACTTCCTACCAATAAGTGCTCTCTGTGGCGCACCGCCGCTGCGGGATATTGGACAAGACGTCACAGAGGTCTTTCCTTAGCAGCAGCCACCGCCGCCGCACGTGCAAGTACCTTCGCATTCTTCGCAATCACAGTCATTGCTGACTACGTTCAATTCAAACATGGTGTTCACCTCCTTTCATATAGAAGTTTGTCTATAGATTTGGTCAAAAAAATTGGAGTCAGCGCGCGGCTGCTCTCCAATCTTATTGGTTGATCACTTTTACAAGTTTCTCGGTCGTGGCAGTTTCAGGTGCAAATTTGATCATCAACTGCCCACAGCACATGACGATATTTTCCTGATTCAGTGAATAGAACGTTTGCTTGCCTTCCTCACGGATATTGACCAGGCCGGCGTCACGCAAAATAGCCAGGTGATGGGAGATAGTGGGTTGAGAGAAACCGACCTTCTCAACGATCTCATTTACAGACAGCCATTCACAGCAACACTCGCTCATGATCTTTTGGCGGGTTTCATCCGCAATTGCCTTGGCAAAAAGTACAGGGTTTGTTTTCATAGACGTTTATCTATTTGACATTATATCGAAGTTTGTCTATTTGTCAAGAGTTAGAGTCAGGCTCGAACGCTCATTTATCTTTTTCCTGAAATCCCAAATTCCTGGCGATGATTCGATCCACTACGCGTTTGGGCAGGAACATTTGAATGATGCGACGAAAGGAACTACCGGGGATCACGGAATATCGGACATGCGGCCGGGATGTCGTGAGGGCCTGCCAAACGACTTCACCTACTTTTTCGGGCGGATATCCATTCCTGCCATCCCTGATCATGTAATTTTGGATGCGTCGAACTGCCTCTGCGTACTCTGTATTTGCATACGGCGATACATCTGTCTGTTCGGCCTTATCCCAAATGGGAGTTGCCACCGAGCCCGGCCCAACGATGATGACATCGATTCCATAAAGCATGAGTTCGCGCCGGAGGCTCTCGGAGAATCCCTCCAATCCGTGCTTGGATGCGGAGTACGCTCCCAAAAACGGGCCTCCATTTCTGCCTCCGACCGAACTAATATTCACAATGCGGCCAGGGTTTCCACGCAAAGCACGATCCGCACCCAATAACGAGACGAACGCTTGCGTGACAATCAAAACACTGACAAGGTTTACCTCCAGCTGATTCCGAAAATCATCAATGGATTGATATATGAGTGGCGCGGGGACAGCGATCCCCGCGTTGTTGACCAGGCCGAATAAGGATTCTCCGTCCAACCTCTCACGGACTTGTAGCGCCGCAGCCTGGACCGCAGGTTCATCGGTCACATCAAAAATCAATGGGACAAAATTTACACCAAACTCTTTTGAGAGTCGTTCAGCGTCCTGAGTCTTTCGTACGCTTCCAAATACGCGGAATCCTTTTTGGACCAACACTTTTGTAATTCCCCACCCGATTCCCGTTGAAACACCGGTGACGACGACATTTTTCATAAGAAACTCCTAAGGACTTTGTTGAAGGTTATCCTGAATTATATGCTGCAGCTTGCGGAAAACAGATATTTTGGACCAGTAGTGCGTCGTCTACTTCAGGGTCTCAAACTTCTCCAACCATTTTGAAATGGCGGTTTGTACCTGAGCCGGTTGTTTCATGATGAGAAAGTGGTCAGCATTCAATTCCACGTAGGTTCCCAGATCACCGATTACTTCCGCAACCCGACGCACTCCATCGACCGGGATTCTTTCATCCTGCGTACCTTGGATGATGAGCACAGGCAGGCCCGTTTCCCGGATGCTCATGCCATCTTCAATACCATCAATGAAAAATAATCCCTGGAGTCCTTTTTCGTTCCTGAGTTGGTCCGCCAGGCGATTAATGCTTAACCCACCATTGGAAAAACCACCCAGAAAGAAATGCCGTATTCCTTGCCCTCTTAAGTACGCAAAAGTTTCCTGTAATATGATTTGACCGTGCGGTTGCCACCAATCTCCTCTCCAGCCCGTTGATGGACAAACTGTAATGGCTCCAAAAACCTTGATAGCCTGGGCAATTTCCCAACACTGAGCTGTGACATTTCCCATGTATCCATGCAGAAATACGACGGCAAATTCAGGCGGCTGACTTGCTTCCGGCTCAATGATGACCGCATCGAAATCGTCAGGCAGTTCCATGTTGAGATATGTACTGAGGAAAGGAGATGAAAAGACTTCTTGAGCTGTCCTCATTTCGGAGTAAGCCTCAAACAATGCAGATACCAATCCATTGTGCTCATTGGATGAATCACCGCCGATCCGATGGAATACGAATTCGCCAACAATGAGGCTGTCCTGTTCATCGATCAAGTAATTGACCCAGCGAGTCTCGTCTCCTTGCGGCAAAGCGATCATCCTCAAATCCGGATCTGCAGACTCTCTCACGAAGATGATCCTTGTACCGGCGACCAGTGTTATGACGATCAAACCAGCGATGCTCAATAGAAAAGGATGTCCGCGCGGCCATGGAGCCACAATTAACCCAAGGACGGCAAGTGCAAAGCCAAACCAGTAACCAATCCCTGAGGCCGTTATCGGGAGTATAAATGTTAGGGCGCCGAGGATAAGAATTGGCAGCATCAGTGCAATGCCTAACAAGCAGAGTAAACAGCGGAGGATGAATCGAAAGTTCATGTCAATGTGTAGGAACTAATAACAATTATACGTGAGCTGTTCTTGCGATCTCCCATTTATTCAATCTGACCATTTACAAAAGAAGCCCCGAATGAAATCGGGGCCTCTTTATGAACCCAAAAGGATCTTTGCTTATTTTGTTTTTCTACGGATCGATGGGCGGATCCGTAAAGAACTTGCCAAGCTGGTCCCTGACAAGCATCCAGCCTGTGGAATATCCTTTTACAGCGGGGTAGAGGTGAACTTGCACCCATACCTTTCCCCTGCTGTCGGTGAAGACAGAGTTTGGTATGTATAACCAGGCCGAATTGTTACGACCCGATGCGATGATCTTCCCACCCGGCTCGACGCGGACGAACAATCCATACTGATAGGCAATCCTGAGCGTCGGAAGGGAGTCAACGGGAGTAGACGGCGGAGAGTTGGGCCAAGGCGTTGGCGGCGGGGGAGGAGGCGGAACACCGACACCCGCAGGCAAATTGATGACTTGTCCGGTATAGATCAAGCTGGGATTCCAGATCCCTGGATTGACAACAAGAAGAGCGTTTACGCTGGTTCCCGAGCGCTCCGCGATCTTTCCGAGCGTATCTCCCCACTGGACTGTATACGTCCCGCCGTAGGTTGGCTTGGAAACAGGACCGGATGTGGATCCACCTGGGATGCACAAAACCTGTCCCGCGTAGACCCAGGTGCCAAGTCCGGGGTTCGCGGCCTGGATCGCGGCCACGGTTGTGCCGCACTGCATCGCAATGCCGCTCAAGGTATCACCCCATTGGACAGTGATGCGGCTGGCACAGTTGGACCAGGCACGTGCACCTCCCACTGAGCCAAAAGATGCAGCCAGAATTGAAGCAACGATCAGCAATTGGAAAATCCTTTTGATCATGATGCTCTCCCATTGTTTTCTTGATGAAATACGAATCCGCGCGTTCAAAAACAAAGAATGGCAATCTCCTATAAATAGAATACTCAGAGAAAAATCTCTTGTCAATAGACACTCGCTGCCAGTCACATGACTCCCCACTCCTAGTCGGAACGGACCGGGGTAAAGTCACACAACGAATATCGAAAAACAGAATCCACGTGATTCAAACAAACAGCGGACCTCTCTTGATCAAGCCTCGAATGGTTTCCAATTCGCCGGAATCCGGGGGAATGTATTCCGTCCACCAGGTAACGCCCGCGTCTGCAAGTGAACGGATGTGTTCGCGCTCCCTTTCCCAGTCAGAGCTTCTTGCGCTGCCGCCTACAGCAATATCGTATCCCTGTAATGAACCACGTTGCCCTTGAACAAAATCCCGTAAGGCGCGGATATCCCCGGGTGTCAGGAAATGAGTTTCATGTTTATAAGGACACATCCCATCCCAGCGCGCGGCGCGCTGCATGGGACCCTGTAGAGGCAGTCCGCCTCCGATCCAGATTGGAATGCGCGGCGATTGGATGGGACGCGGGAGAAATGTTACTTCTTTCACTTGATAATATTGACCTTCATAGCGAAATGGTTCCGCACTCCATAACCCTGCGACTACATCCAAAGCTTCATCCAGCATGTGAGCACGCTCCCGGAGGCCCATTTCCTCGTTGAAGTGGGTGAAACTGATATCTGGCATAACCGACTCGCCCGTATCCCCCAACCCGACTCCGAGGATGAAACGTCCGTTTGATAGATGATCGATGGTAACTGCTTCACGCGCCAATTTCCATGGACGACGGCGCGCAATCGGAGTGACCTGGGTGCCAAGCCGAATGGCCTTCGTTTGCATTGCTATTGCGGCCAGCGCAACCCACGGATCATAGGTGGGTACCCGCTGGTTGCTTTGCCAGACAATATAATCCTCCAGGAAGATTCCGTTCCATCCGGAATCTTCAGCAAGCTGTGCCAGTCCCGCGAGGGTGCGTGCATCGCCCCAGGAACCACCATTAGGAAGACTGAGCCCGTATTGCATATTTACCTCTCTACCTATGAATCATCAAAATCCTGGTTTATGCTCGCAGCAGGCGCATATCTTTCAAGCAGTTCTTCCACTTCCAGTGCTTTGTCTGCGATCTCGGAACTCTCGAAATCTTTGATCTCGAACAGACGAGTCAATTGCCCGTATAAATCCGGAAGGCCGAGAATTTCATCGACCTGCTCACGGATCCATTTGTTGTATGCAATCGGATAGGTTCGGCGGGCGATGAACAGAACCTGGAGAAACTCACGATAGGCATTGTAGAGTCGGTCAAAGCATTGGAAGTAAAGCCCGCGTTCGATATACGGTGGGATGTGGTGCAAATTGTTGAGACAGTACCATCTCACTCTGTCGAATCTTTGCCGGCGGAGTTCCTCGTTGTAGTAGGGCAGCCATTTTGCTTTGAGTCCTAAAAAATAATCACTACCTTCCCACAGGGGAACACTATACGCTAAAAAGTTTCCGATTTGCACCTCGAAGTCATCTGGTCCGTCGGCCTCATCCTGTTCACGGGGATCGAACACTCCATGGATGAAGTCGGGATGCACTACTGAATATTTACCGGCTTTATATAGAGCCTGAATAGCTTCATTTGATTTCTCAAATTCCATCCAGCCTGCCTCCAACGCACTTAATTCTGATCGCGACGGGTCAGGTTTGGCAAGCATAATGATGTCCAGGCAGCTATCGCGGGTTGCTTTGCCGCGCGCACAGGAGTTGACGAGCAATACGGCATCGATCCTGTAATTGGATACGAAGAAATCAACGATGGCATTTGCAGCAACTTGATGTTCTAATGTTGGATAAGTTGCTTTGAGTTTCATGGTCTCTCTTTCTGTAAAGTTGATGGAGAAATACCTCTCAATTGCCGGTATACAAACGCCTTCATCAAAACGGACAATGGAAGGGTAACGATCAATCCTATTCCCAATAGACTCGCGCCTGCAATATTGAGCAGGAGGAGCAGAAGGGAAAACCGAAACAGAAATCCCGTCAAGCCCTGACCTGCAAGCGCGCTCTGCTGAAAACTCTGCCTTAGGTCAGGATGCCCATCCGCAAAGCAAAACCCATAGAGGAAATAGCGAGTACCAAAATAAATCCCGGGAATGATGAAAAGAATCAACCCCACCAAAACTGTGAGGATATAAACCAGTTGCACCGCGCAGAACTTGACCGCGAGACCTAGCCCGCGAAAAACATCTGAATAGGAGGCTTGTTTCGCGTACTGCAAAGTGAGACAGATGCGGATGAATCCAACTTCCAGGCCGGCGAAGAGGATGAAGAAACCTAAATGAGCAACTGCCCATAACAAAATTCCAAATCGTTGACCGGCGATAACGATCACTTCCAAAATGACCCAGGATGCGAAGAAGGTCATTATGATGCCCATGAACAAGCCGTAATGCTCTTTAAATACTCCCCATGCGAAATCAAATGCATCGCGCACGGATGGCAGAGTTTGCGCCGAATTTTGCAAAGGCATGAACCTTTCCTGGTAAGCTACTTCTTTTCTACCTCTAAAGTGCAAGACGTCAAATATGAATTGTTGTCACCAATCCCTGTTGCTCATGTAACCAGCTGAATGATGTCCTTCATAACATCTTCGGCCTGCCTGTAATCGGGGAAGCGCAGGTATTGTATACTCTGTATCCACGACGGCAAATTAAGTGCCTCCTTATAAAGCTTGATCGGCACTACTTTCATCTTGCCATTGTCCAGGTTGGCGATCATCTCCTGTGCTTCGTGCACGCAATTGCCACTCGCAAAGTAATCCTCTGACAGAAGTGGGACACCGATCGCGCTCGCTGCCAACTGCTTGAATATTTCATCGATCCAGGGTTGACCGGGTCGAATGGACTTGCCATCGCGGTAATCGAATACAGTCTGGAAGTGTTTCTTCAGCTCGGCACTGATAGCTCCTGCTACGTCCCTGTCTTTACCGGCATAACTTAGAAAAACCGCCTCTTTGCGAAGAGCAGCGCTTCGGAAGTACGTCTCCGCTTCGGAGATGGTGCCAATACGTCTGACGTCTGCCTTAATGGTTAGTAATCGCTCCTGCAAGGCAGTTTCGAGCTTATCGCGGTTGCCCCAGGTGATGATATCCTTGTTATAGCCCACTTCAACATCACCAAAAAGCACACTCTCCAGCAGGGATGGTGCGCTCTCATTTTGACCGGATGCCAATCGGTGCAGACGCAACATGGGTACAAATTGCCCGTGGAGATAAGCCGGTATTCCAGTTCGTGCCATCTCTTCGCCCAGGTCAACGATCATCCAATCTGCATTTTGAAATAATGAAAACGCCTCACGATTGAGAATCGGCGGCCATGATACAACTCTTCGATCATCAAATCCACATTTTTCCAGCGCCTCTTCAATGGTTCGGATGTCTTCCGGTGTATAGCCATCCCCAGAGGTTGAAGGCGGTAACACAATGCCGATGGTTGATTTTGGATCGTTCCTTTGCTTCACACTATAGGCCATGCTCGCATTCACCATCTCACAGAACCTTCTAAATTCCTCCTTGAATTTCTCGGCTCTTGGAACCTGGCCGGCTCCCGTAATCTCACGATAGTTGAACGGAACCGCGGATATATTATCAGGACATCTCAGCAGGTTCCTGTATCTCTCATCGTAAAAAATAATCGCCGGCTTCTGCGAGCGAATCGCAAGGTCAAGTTCAAGGCGGAAATATCGCGAAGCTTTCTTTAGTTCCTCCGGCTGTTGCGCGGCCTCCGAGGTGCCCGGGAATGGGTAAATACCTATAAATGCGTCGGCTGCACGAATCATAAGCTCAAGCCGTGTGACATTTGTGGCAAATGTGCCCTCATCAACTTCAAACTGAACTTCAGCGATGTCCGCAAAAAGTTCAAAGAAGAACAAGTTCACTTCCGGAGATTTGTATCGATGACTTAAAAATGTGGTGAAAGCAAAAGTCATACGCCACCTCGCAAAAAGTATTTTACATATTGATTCGTTGCAGGGTCGGTAGAATGCAAACTGGCTGTGAAGAAAACCAGAGATAAAGGTCTTCCTCGTGGACGAGAAAACCTCATTAGTAAGGCTATCTGCAGAGCGAATTATACGCCGTTGCCAGCAGGCACACAATTCTCAATCCCGCATCGGCCTTTGGACATACTCATGTTATGCAGGTCAGGTTTGTCACGTGCTGTTCCTGGTGATTCTTGCCACCTTCATCACCAGCGGGCATGATGTTCTTCTGCAAAGCCGATCAGATCATGGATCCCTAATACGATTCCATCATCAAGGACCGTGCGCCCGTTATAACGCCCAAACATCTGGTGGACTTCGCTGGAGATGATTCCCAGATTCGTGCGCGCCGTGCGATCTTTGAACGGTGTAAACGTCAGGTCGAGCCGTCCTTCGTGATCCGTGAAGCACCAGGGCCGCATGAAATCGCCGGATTTGTAGTCGAAGCGCACTGCGCCGAGCTTGTGGATGCGTCCATTCAGGATGACCGCGTTTTCGGTGGCCTTGCTCAAATCGCCAAATCCCTGACCCAAATTCAACCCGATGGCCCCTCCGTCGGACAAAAATCCCGATGCGCTGGCCCAGTTCCAGTAGCTCTGATATTCCCACACGCCGCGCCCCCAATCCAAAGAACCGATACAGGTTTCAGGTTCAAGGTCCTCCCGTTGATCGCCATATTGAATGAATCCCTGCGCGGGCATACAGTTGATCTTGGTGTTATCGTAAAAACGTTTCGCTCCAATGGGGATGACAATGTTTATCGACTCATGTTGGGGCAGGGCGCGCAGAACAATCTCCGCGTGGATGCCGCGTCCATTGTTGAACTTGGACCAATGGACGTCCAGGCGGCGCTGCTCTCCATCTGCTTGAAAATTCAACGAGACTTTATCATTCGCAAAGGAAGCTTCGCCCACCTCTGGATTGCGCTCGAGCTTGATCCCATTTCCAAAGGGAATCACCAACCCCTCTTCGTGCAGCTCGCCCGTCGCGAAGTCAAGCGTGTACACAAAAACATTTCCCGCATAGCCCAGGTCGGCAATGGTGGCGGAGAAGAAACGGCGCGGAGTGAAGACGGCATAATAATCCCAGCGCTTGACGCGGAATCGTTGAAACGGATGGAGGGTGTAGAAGTTGACCTTCTCGAGATTGCAATCCAGCAGTGGCTTGCGTGACCAGCCGACTTGAGTCAGGCTGCCCTTTTCATCCAGCAAAGGACCCGGTTGCGTAAGTTCGTTTTGCATTGTTTGCCGCCTTTTGTCTTTTGTTTGCTTCGATGATTATACGCCTGCTCCATCCTCGGCCCGATATAACTTGAGAGTTCTACTGGATTTTTTCGTCATTTGTCATAGCCTTCTGGATTTTCTGTTCCAGCGAGGACAGCCGTGAAATCACGCAATGATTCTCCGAAGTTCTCAGGATCAAAATCGTCTAAACTATTCTCCCTGGGAAGGATGATGTCGAGACAATGCATTGCCATGCGGATTTGCATCCGGAATTTGAACTCATCGTCATATGGGTATCCCGCGATATTCAAAAATCGTTGACGGAGTTCTGGCGGGTAATACCACCATAGCAGTGCGCCCATATCCAGGGCGGGATCATCCATGGACATGGACTCGAAATCCAACAGATAGATTTTCCCATCTGACGCAAACAGCCAATTTGCATTGCAGATGTCGCCGTGCGATGCCACAAGTCCTTCACCTGAAAATGTATTGACTTGTCCGGCAAGATACTCCAGACTGTTATCTACCAAATCGGCATCCAGCGGAACCTGCGCCTTGTGGTGTTCCCATTTTTGACGAAGACGAACCAGCGTTCGTGCTCCTGCACCTTTAAGAGTTAAAGGTGCCGCTTGAAGAATTCCCTTTATTCGTGGATGATGCTGCATCTTGCCGATGAGTTGAGCGACTTCCATTAGTCGATTGCGAAAATCCAATCGGGAAGGTGTTCTACCTGCAATGTAGGACTGAACGATAACGGATGAGCCGCTTTCCAATTGACCGTGGAGGATAACGGGCGGCGTCAAACCGATCTCTGCCATCGTAAGATACCGTTCGACCTGCACTCCGATTTTTACAAAGTAGGTCCGCTTAAATCCATGTGCCAAATAGGATTCCCTCCCACTGCCAGGCGGAATGGAAAACTTCCAATCATAGATCGAAAGATGCTTTTTCAAAAAGGCATGTACTTCCCGCTGGTGTTCCTGTCTGTTTTGCATAAGCTATTCTAATCCCGCCAAGGATTTCCCACGGGCTGACTGCGCGACCTCCTCTCCAATCTCTTTCCCAAACCCATCCTGCCCCAAACCTAGCTTTGCCAATTATCGTTGATGTTCCTGCATGTAAGCACGTAACAACACATTGATTTTTGTTTGATAGCCACGTCCCTGCTCTTTGTACCATTCCAACACATCAGTGTCCACGCGCAACGTCAACTGCGTTTTTGTGCGCGGCTTTAGACCTCGCCGCACAATGGACTTTGCGAACATTTCTGGCGTAATTGCTGGCGCGTCTGAATAATCAATGTCTTCATCTTTCATTTTGTCGAGACGGGCGAAATCAGTCTTGGATTTCGTTGAAGTAGATTTCTTCTTCATATTTGTTTGCCTTTCTGGCAGAGATAATACGGATAACGGTTTCGGATTCGGTGTGGACAACCATGATTAGGCGGGCTTTTAGCAATCCAAGAGTTTGATAGCGCGTTTCGCCGTATTCAAAGCGGTTGTCAATCACGGTGACAGTATCGAGTTCGAATATTGCAGGGACATCGGCAAAATCAATGCCATGTTTGCGAATGTTGATCAGCCTTCTCTTTTCGTCCCATTCGAATCGCAAATATAAATTGTAGTGTCAAATTGTAAATACGTCGAATCACCCCATGCGGAGTAAACTCCTCGCTAGTCTCCTCACGTGCTGATTGCGCGACTGCCGCCCCAATCTCTTCCGAATCCCGGCTTGCCCCAAACTTCGCATTGATTTTGATTCTATTGAGCACCGCCCATCAGCAAATAAGCCAGTACGCCTATGGGCTCGAATAGATATGAAAACCCTATGGTAATCACTGCACCAATAAGAAAAAGAATTGTTATGCTCACTATTGAGATATTTTTTGATTTTATTGATCCCCAGAAGCGACCAATAGGCAGCACTCCCCCAAATATTCCTGTTCCAAACGCAATTGCTCCGAAAGGCTCTTGAAAATTTATCCAAAGGATACCGAGCCAAAATAATAATGACCCAGCCAGACCAACCACCAACCATATTCGCCATGATATTTTTGCTAAATCAATAATTTCTTGAAATCTAGGCTTGCGAAACATATGACCTCCAAACTGAATGGACAAAACTCTGCTATCCAACTAGTATCGAAATCAATTCTCCCTCCTTACACGGACCGCCCGCGGGCTGATTGTGCGCGAGCGGACAAGATAGGACTCAACTCAATACCCTCTCCTTGCGAAGCACCCCCGAAGGTGGCTAGAAGAGGGACAAACCATTCCGCCGAATAATCGTCCTTCCTGCGGTGATGTCCTTCCTCTTCCTAATTCAAACTCCGGCTGTTACAACTTGTGCAAAAGGATTTGCCCCAGCCAGATCGTCCAAATGGGATACAAGACATATGTCCCAAGAAATCCCACATACGCGGCACCGAGATACCACGGCAGGGACTCCATCGTGTCGACGCGAGCCAACATGCCTGGAATGCCGAGAAATCCCGTCGCCATAAAAGCGCCAACGACAAGTCCAAAGATGACCAGATTATGAGGCAACGTGTCCCCGCCTAGCATGGAGTAACAAACTGCCGCCAGCCATAGACCGATCAAAGCGTTCCCCACCCCCGTATACCAACCTGCTAG
>JBGPNQ010000010.1:0-36084 GCA_041487615.1 Anaerolineae bacterium | reverse complement strand
GATGAAGAGCAAGCGAGGTAGAACAGAGGCAAGGCCCAATCCTAGTGATGAGACGAAATTGAATGTCGTGTACGCGAGGGCGCGTTGGCCTGCTTTCCACAACGCCTGGTGCGCGGGCACCACCGTCCACTCCCGCTGCTCGAGCCTCAAATACGCGTAGACGATGCTTGCCGCGCTCTGAAACCAGGTGAGAATCCATAACCACCAACCTGTCGGGTCATAGTGGTTGATTCCAACCCAATAGGCGGCCGGCGCTACCAGTGCCAGGACTCCCGTCCCTAAAATCTCGAGGTTTACCTGTCTGCGTTCTTCACGCCTACTGACAAGCCACAAGTGCCATGCAAACACAGCTGCCCCAGGCATGGACAGATATAGTATGTATGCAAATCCAGCCCTTATTAAACCAAGAAGTGCCAGCAAGACGATGAAACCGTAAACGAGAATCCAAAAGCCTGCCGCGGGTAGATCCGTTCTTGCGCGGCGACCCGCGTAGGCTTTCACAGCTATCGTGACCGGCTGGCGGATCAAGAATGCAGAAATTGCTGCAATGACCAGATCGAGCGATGCAATGGTGAACTGTCCTGCTGCAACCAGCCCGATCAATAACGGGCTGAAAATCAATACCCATGACCCATGATCCTGCGGTAGGAAAACCTGCTTGCGCAAAAAAGATCGCCACATAAGTGAAATTATATTTGAGGTAGGCCGGATTACGGAGTGTCATTCGTCTATGCTACAATCGACGAAAGGTCACGGGATGAAACAAAAAGATTGACGCAAATGGATAAAATGAAGAATTCGATGCTTACAAGAGTGAATGGACGTGGACTGGCAGACGTTATCGAAAGCTTGCTGCAATCTGAAAATATCGATGTGGTACTGATTCAGGAGGCCATTTCACATTTAACACATGTAACTCCATTTGCATCTGTTAAAATTTACGTACCAAAAGAAAATATCAAGCGGGCACGCGAATTGTTGAAAAAGTTTCGTGAGTCTCAAGGTGAGACAAAGGAGAAGTCAAACATGGCGAATAAGAAGAAAATGGAGGAACGTGAGAAGGTCTTGAAAGCAAAACAGACAGAACGAACTATTCAACTTACTGGCTTGGGAGCCTTGATCCTGCTTGTTATTGCCGGAGTATGGTTTTTTTCTCCCAAACGTGGAGATCAAAGTCCGGCAAATGCATCTTTGAGTTATGGCAGTGACGCCGCTGCCTGCCAGCCTTTTTCTGACATTCCAGTTGCGACGCAGTATAGTGAGCCTCCTTTGAAGATCGAGGTTTCCAAACAATATTTTGCCACGGTAAAGATGGCAACAGGTGGCCAATTTGTGATACAGCTCTATGCTGACAAGGCACAGAAGACTGTTAATAGTTTTGTTTTCCTTGCATGTAAGGGATATTTCAATGGCGTGACCTTCCATCGGGTGCTCGAAGGTTTCATGGCACAAGGCGGAGATCCAACCGGTACAGGTTCCGGAGGTCCGGGCTATGAATTCGAGTACGAGGGCAGCGATCTCACGTTTGATAAAGCAGGTGTGGTGGCAATGGCCAATTCGGGCCCTGCAACACCGACCAATGGCAGCCAATTTTTTATCACATTTGGTCCGACTGCTCAACTCAATGGCGGATATACGATCTTTGGTCAAGTGGTCGAGGGTATGGAGGTAGTCAACGGTATCACGCGCCGAGACCCCGATCAGAAACCAACCTTTCCCGGCGACGCAATGGAGAGCGTAACAATCACTGAGAAATGAAGAATATCGGGTAAAGAATGCGAAATCCTCCCAATGATTTGGGAGGATTTCGTTATTGGTTATCGACCAGTAGAAGTTTCGAAAGCGCTAGCTCGTCGGTTGAATTTCTGGGACCGCGGTTGTGATATTGAATTTCGGTGGGTTCTCAAGATGCTTCTTGACCTTGCACAATTCAGCAGAGTGGATGAGCGAGTCTCGATATTTTTCCGGGAAGGTGGGTGGAACCTGGATTTCCAAATCAATTTCCTCCACCATGCCGGTCGCCGCGTCGGCGTGAACGCGCTGCACGATTTGAATTCCGTCTGTAGGTAATCCACGCTGCCGGCAGAAACCAAGCACATAGATACCCGCACAGGTTCCTATTGACGCAAGAAAGAGGTCGAACGGCGTGGGCGCGCTGGCCACAGGGGGTTGGTCTGTGGGGATGGTGAAGTTGCCAAAATGCGCGTCTACGCGTGAACCACCAGGGAAGTCAACTACTATTTCCATATGCAAATCCTTTCTTTATCCACAGCCGCCGCCGCTCTTATCGCGCTTGAGCTGCAATTTGATCTTTGCCTCGAATTCGAGCGCTTCGTAGGCTTGGGGATTTGGATCACACGATTCATATTTGCTTCCCAACGCAGCAGGGAAGATAAATCCCAGCTTGTCGTTGCCAATCGATGATGCGGCTTTGAATCCTTCATCCTTGCCGAAGAACGCGATCCAATTATTGATGCCGCCTTCTAGGATGTAGACATTTGGCACGGCCGAAGCGGAAAGTTGTTTCCACGCTTTGGTAGCTGCGGCTTCATCGTTGCTCATCAGCACGAAGACGCTGTTCGCAGGCGGTTCCGTTAAAAGGTCCGGGATGATCGCCGGTATTGACGCCAAAGGAACGTTGATCGCACCCTTGATGTGATAGAGGTTGAAATCCGATTCGGAGCGGACATCCAGCATGATCAGATTAATGCTCTGGTTGTAGACAGTCTTGAATAGTTCAGCGGGAGCTATCTGCACAAGACGCTTTTCCAGCATTTGATCCGCTGAATAAACATAAGTGTTGACAATCGGATCAGCGTTGACCTGCGGGATGGTTTCGGTTCGCGTGAAGGTCAGCTTGTTGTATTTTTCCTTGAGCGAAGGTGTGCCAATGAAAACAACCGTGAGCGCGAGCAGGCACAAAGCACCTGCGCCAGCGATACGCAATTTGGGTTCCTTTGTCAAATCCCTTTTGCCGAAAATGCGTTCGAGTTGCTCGGCACCCCAGAACATGAAGAGCGCCATCAAAACGGCCAGCAGGACAACAACACCAATGGGTAAGTGGAAAACCTGATCGAGAGTCAGCCGCCCATAATAGCCGGCATTGGTGTACCAGTGGTCGAAATACTTTTCGGTCTCACTGAACAGGAACGCCCCAAAGAATCCGCCGAAGACGAAGAACATGCCATCCACTTTGCCGGTGGAGGCGGCAGCCAGTGACGTGGTGGGGCAGAACCCGCCGACGATGAAACCCACACCCATGATGAGTCCGCCGAGGATTCCCGACGACAGATAGGTTGGGTTCACCCAAACCTGGCTGAAGTTGAGGATGCCCAGACCCACTGCACCAAACGTGAGTACCATCGCAGTAACGATCGCGGTGAACATCACTTTGAGAACTGTCAGGTCGGTGAAGTAAAACTGCGCGGCAAGTTTGCGCGAATTGCCGAAGCCTGACATTTCAAGGGTAAAGCCAAAAGCAAAGCCGATCAAACCGAAGAGCACATACGTCCACGGATGCGAGGCACTGGTTGCAATAAATTCTGGAAGAGGAAAGTTCATATTGATTCTCCTGAAGTTCTTGCCGCTGAGTCACAGAGTCGCGGAGTTTCTAAAGTCTTCTCTCTGTGTCTCAGAGTCTCTGTGGCGATATTCTTACAACCACAACTTTCTTACGAAATATGCCAAGGCATACGCGCCGCCGAAAATGGCAAACATGATCGCCCAGGAACCTGCCGCGAGCGTTGCTCCGCCTGTGAGCGCCTGACCGGATGTACAGCCACGCGCCATGCGCGCTCCGTACAGGAAGATCGTGCCACCCAAAAAAGCCATCAACCAGCGCGTGCGATTGGTAACGTTCGGTCCCTTGGTGGTTTCGAGTTTGGTTCTTCCAAAAATGGTGCCCGAAGTGAAGCCGCCCAGCAGCGCGCCGAAGAACACAGGGATGATCCAATCATCGAGCGGATTCTTGTCGCCACCTGCCATCTTGAGCAAATATGGGGTTCGGTCCACGTGCGCGGGATTGATCTGATCTTCGATGAACGCTACAAGGCGGGTTGTACCGCCTGAAGAACCGAGTCCATTGCCTGTCAGGAAGAGCGCAAGGAATAGAACGATTCCCAACACCATTCCACCAAGATAGGGATTGGCGTATGGCTTTTCAGGACGATTGAAAATATTTTTCTTTGCGATAGGAGCAGTTGTCATTTTTGTTCTCCTTGTTTCGTTTCTTCCTCATGCTCATGCACTTCCACTTCTTCGTAGCCAGTGATCATGGCGCGCGTTGCTTCAAGAGGAGTTGCGCCGGTCGTTGTCATATAGACGTGGACGACAATAAAGGTCCCAAAGGTCCAGGCGATAAGGGAGTGGAACGGAGCCAGGAATGGTAATCCACCGAACCAGGTTGCGACTGCGGGGAATTTTTGTACACTCCACATCAGCATGCCTGTCAACATTTGCAACGGCAATAACACATTCAAGATGCCGAAGTAGGTTGCTTTTTGAATCGGGTTCATGCGGCTGTCCGGTCGCTTCTCGAAGGGATGTCCTTCGCCTTTGAAGATTCCCTTGATGTAATACTTTGCCTGTAGAATCGCATCATCGAAGAATCCGTATGGATGTGGAATGAATTCCCGGATGCGTTCGGTCGTCAGGTGATAGAAGAGTGACAGCGCGGCATTGATCACCAATATGACCGCGATCACATTATGAACCGTTACCACGCCGCGGAATGAGAACGCGCCGAAGATTTCGGGTCTGTGGATGATCAGGCCTGTAAACAACAGGATGATGATGGAAATGGTCTGCAGCCAGTGCCAGAAGCGTCGATAGGACTCGTACATATAAATCCGCTCGGTCTGCGCGGAACACTTGGGCTGTTTCCGTGACGAGATGACTCTCAGCGTTCCATGCCCAACCACGCCCAACAGGCTGCCGGCGAACAGAAGCGCGCCGAGCCAATCGATCCAATTGACGCGGCTGGAGCCGAAGACATACATTTTGTCGTTGGCCGGAATGGGGTTGTAATACACAGCGCCGTTCTCCCCTTTTATGATTTCACCGGATGCATTGACATTGTTCGCCGTGTCAAAGACCGGCAGGACTCCGTTCGGAGAATAATTCGCCAGCTTGATGGGTTGTGAAACCTGCGACGCGTCAGCATGGCAAGCCCTGCAATCATTAACCGCGTTCTCGCCGCGCGCCACATTGTGATTGATGCTATATGGCTGGGTCAAACCTTCGATGCGAGGATTGCCAAGTCCAAGTGATTCAAGTTTTATTTTGACAGTTTCCGCTTTTGCAGAAGAGTTAATCACCAGCTCGTCCTTGGCGAGTGAACCATCACTATTTGCGTCGAATGCGGTGAGGATATCCGCTGCGTATGTGCCGTTTTCAAAAAATGCCGTTTCCAGGTCGAAGAGACGAACGGGGCGCGTATTCCCGTTGGCATCATCGTAGACCCAGTAGTAGGTTGTGATTAAGTTGTACGGCGCGAGCAGCTGCTGTCCATCAATGTTCGTGCGATTTAACAAAACAGGTTTGTATCCGCTAACAAGCGATGTGATTGCATTCGGGTCGCCGTTTACACCGCGATAGATTTTGACTGGCTGTTTGTCGAGGGTCAATACTGTCCAATCATAGGATTGGATGGCAGGCGCATACATTTGCGGTATATGGCAGGTTTCGCAGGCAACCGCTGCCATGTGAGTATCAATATATGGAAGCCAATCTGCATGGCCTCTGTTCGCGTCGTGACAATTTTCGCAGCGACGCATTGTGCCTTTGTATTCAGGGGCTACGTTGAACTGCGCGCTCTGCCCACGGGCGAGGTTGTGATCGGGCTTTTTGAGGTATTCACCGATATCGAGCACGCGTGGGTCGTAGAGGATATGACTGGGTTCTGCCTTTTGCGCTTCATCTGCGTGGGCAGGGTTGTTCAAGGCGTAATGACAGTCGGTGCATTGAAGCTGGCGTTCTGCGTGAATATCCCAGGAACGATTGAGTACCTCCTTGCTGCGGATGTTCATGCCTGAATCGGATATCTTTTGAGCAGAGATGACCTGTCCGGTTGTTGCGGTCTGCGGGTTGGTCAGATCATAGGCGGAAATCGTAAGAGGCTCGCTGGAATTCGTATGGACTTCACCGTGACAGGCCCCGCAGTTTGCGTTCGTTGGATCTTGGATCTTGACGAAGTCGGGTTTGAGTTCGCCGTTGTCGTCAAACGCTTCTGCGTTGTAGACCCAATCGCTTAGCACTTTTTCAGTGACAATGCCTGTGCCGATTAAGGTCGCTGTATTTGCGTCACCGAAGTCGCCGTTCTTGATGGTTGACACCCGCAGTTTGTTATTGGGGCTTTCGAGATGGCATACGAAGCAATTCATTTCCATCGTGCCCCAGGCATTCCAATCCCATGCTTCGGCTTTGCCATCTTTGTTCAGAATGCCGGACTCGGGATCTTTCGGATCCGCCTTCAGGCTTGTAAGAGGCAGGCCTGCACGTGAGGTGGTAGCGGGTCCGCCACCGACGACGCGCGCGCCGTTAAGTTTGAGCCATTCTGCAGTGGACAGGTCGAGACGTTCATCACCTTTTTGCGAGAGGAAACGATAGGTCACGGGGTCCCACTGTCCAAACATTCCATTGCTGGAATTAAACTCACCATCTTGTGAATAAGCAGTTAATCCCAGATCGGAATGAAAGGCATGACTTTGGATGAAGTCTGTGTCATGACATTGTCCGCACGTTTTCATTGTGGAGACTGCAGCACCTGTTTCGAGCACATTTTTACCGGCCGCGTCGAGTAGGGCAAAGGTTGGATGAAGTGGAGATGTCTGTTTGACGGGAGCAGGCTCAGGCTTGGCAAGAACTGGACGAATCCCAAAGAAGACGGTGATCGTGAGGAGTAATCCGAGCGTGATGAGGAGGTTGCGCTTTGTCATTTCGATTTATCCCTTCCGCCCCATTCAATGGGATCGCCCGGATAGCCGAGAGCCTGCCAATCGAGTCGTCCATTTTGGCCATGACAGGCTTCACATTGAAGTGCCTTGTCAGAGGATTGCACCATGTGAGTTGTGGGCCAGTACATGTAGGTTTCAGCAAAGCCATACTGACCGCTATATTGCAGACCGGTGATCGGTGCGGCAATCGTGAAGGCATTGTTCCAATCGAAGTTAGTCCAGAAGCCATCCTTGCCCGATGTGATCGGTTGGAGCAAATACTTATTCACCACATCATATGGCTGTTTCGCAACGTGCAACTTGAAGGGGAAGATCTTTGCCTTCGGATCGTTGATGTTGCCCGCGGGTTTGTTGATATACGTGATGCCGTTCGGGTCGATCTTGTCGCCGAGGATGTAGCGATATTCGTTATTCCCGTTGAACCAGAGATAGGTTGGCTTGAAGTTCTTTTCGTAAATGAATTCACCTTTAATCTTGAGATATGTGAAGTGATCGTCCGCGCGACCTTCCTGACCAGCCTTTGACCAATCCCAGAATATTTTTGTGGGATCTTCAAGTGCCATTGCGGGGACGTGACAGGTCTGACACGCAACTGCAGAAAGATGTGTGTTGATGCGTTCATCTTCATGCTTTTGATTGACATGGCATTGTTCACACGAGACCTGTTCTCTTGGATCAATCGTGTAATTATCTGCGACCATGCGACCAAGAATTTGATGGTTGTTTGTCCAGTGGCAATCAGTGCATTGCATGTTTAGCTTGCCGCCCATGTGGATGTCGTTGTTCTGAGTGGGGAAGTAGAGACTCTCATCGAGGTCACCATGCTTGACGCCGTTTCCGCCACCGCCGTCGAAGTGACATTTACCGCAGTTCTCACGCGTCGGTGCGCGGACCGAACGGGCTGCGGCGAGTAAATCCAGGCCGTCAGCTGGGTTGCCGTACAAGCCTTTGCCGTAGGTGCCGGTGTCGGCGTGGCAGGCGAGACAATCCACATTATCCGGATTGGATTGTTCAGCTTTCTTACCAGCCTCCCAGCCGTAACCCGCATGACAGGTCATACATTTATTTTCGTTGCCCTGTGAGCCGATGCAGAAGTTGTTGATCTGGTTGATCTTGCCGATCGTGACGGGTCTATCGCGCCAGGGGACATCGAAGGATTTTGATTCCCATGTCCAGTGCGTAGTACTCATCATTTGAGTTGCTGCGTCTGGATGGCATTCCAGGCAGGCGCGCGTGACTTCCTGTCCCGTTTTGAATTCGCCTTTGATGATGTCGTGATGATCCACGTGTACAGGCTGTGTGGGCAAATAGTCTGCAGGATTCGTGGACGGCTTCTTCGCGTGGGGGAGGAAGTAGAGGAGCGGGACGAGAATCACAATGATGATTCCAAGGAGTCCGAGGGTCCAGAAAGGGAAGCGCTTCTTCATACATTCTCCTTAACCGAGTTCGTTGACGAGGCTGGCTCGTTGAGTCAGCCGGTCCCGCATCGCAGAACGCAGAAGGTCCATGGCCTGAATAACGCGTTGATCTACCAGGTGATAGGTGATGACCGTTCCCTGGCGTTCCGTGAACACAAGTCCGCGTTCGCGCAAGACCTTCAGATGTCGTGAGATGGTAGGTTGGGGAAGTGCCAGTTCGTTCGTAAGCTCGGTTACGTTGAGGGATCTTTCGTTCAGTGCGTATAGGATGAAGATACGAGTGGGGTCAGAAAGAGCCGCACAAAAGTCCGCCTCCAATTGCATGATTTCCTGTTTTAGAGTTTGGTTTACCATACTTGCCTTCCTATATGCGCATGAACGAATATATACATGACCATCATAATATTGTGACAATTTGTACAATAGTGCATGATGTCATCTATTCATGCGCACAATGTCACAGCTGCGTGATGTATAATTATGCGGTCTATACGAGGTGAAAATGGCTCTTTATCAACATGATGCGGTTTCAGTGAATATTGGTGAACGGTTGCGGGCTCTTCGTGAAGAGCAAAATATTTCAATGCGGACACTTGCCACAAAGAGCGGTCTCTCTGCCAATGCTCTTTCGATGATCGAACGCAATAAAGCGTCACCATCTGTCAGTACTTTGTACAAGCTGGCAGATGCGCTCGGAGTCTCGATCACATCTTTTTTTAGTTCCGATGCTCAGAGGCAGCAGGTTGTGTTTCTCAAGGCGGACGAACGAACGCACGTATCTTTTACACGCGGTGTATTTGAAGGACTCGGCGGCGAGCGGTTTGTCGGTCGGGTCGAGCCTTTTTTGCTTACGCTTGAGAGCAGTGCAAACAGCGGACCGCGCACGATGACCCATACGGGCCACGAATTTGTTTTTTGCCTACGTGGTGAATTGGAATACCAGGTGGAACGCCAGATCTATCATCTTGCATCTGGTGACAGCCTGCTCTTTGCCGCACATCTGAAACATAAGTGGCGAAATCCGGGCAGGAATGTTGCCACCGCAATCATCATCATTTCCGGTTTTGAAGAGGGGGCGGAATTGCATGCCATGCACTGGAAAAAAGGAGAATGAAAAAAGAGCGACTCCGGCGAGTCGCTCCTTTTTTATGATTCTTTTCGACACTCCTGTCAGTCGTTAGCACGGGCTCTCCACGCTGCTACTTGTTCCCGTTTACGGGATCTTATTTCCCCTCTCGCTTAATTCCCAAATTTCAACCAATCAACTGCGATTCAAATTGCGCGTTTCTCGTGCTCTTACCAATTTATCTGGAGATTATCCGTTCGCCCTCGTAGAGTTTTATGGCAATGTAGGTGATTGCAATCGATAGCAAAATCGTGAGTACGGCAGAGATAACGATATTCATGCCGGAAATCGGTTCAAAGCGCAGGAACTGGTTGATCAGGATTTGCTGGCCAAACGTTGGGATGAGCATTGTCCAAAGACTCGGCTTGACCGGCAGGAATGCAAGCGCCAACCCGGGCAGGGATGGAATCAAACCGATAAACGGCAGATAGGTCCCAGCCTCCTTGGTGGTTTTCGTGAATGAGGCGATCAAGGTTTGGATGGCGCACGCCAGGAAGACAATAGGCAGGCAGATCAAAAAGACTGCGGTGAGCGCGCCCATATCCAAACCAATTTGAAGGCCAAGCAGTTCCTCCACCGGTAACAGGCGGAATATGGCGGCGAAACCGGTCAGTGTAATTATTAGGTTGAAAGTGGCAAACGGCATTGCCGAGAGCATCTTTCCGATGGCGAACCAACCGCGCGGCAGCGGATTGATCAACAAAGGTTCCAGTGAACCGCGTTCCCGTTCGCCGGCTGTGGCATCTGTGATCACCGGTGAGGCACCGTTGAAAATGGCAAAGATAATGAAATAGGGCAGCATCGAGATGAAGATCAACGCCTGGCTCTGCGGCGTGGCGGTATCCATTTCCTCGATCTGCACCGCGCGCATCACCTCCGGGCTGATGCCGCGCAGACTCAAACGCAGGAAGCCGATGTAGTTGCTGTAGCTTTCAAGCGCATTGCGTGCGCGGTTGATATCCGCCACGGCAGATTGGCGCGTGCTATCAAAGACAAGTTGCACTGCTGCGGTGTTGCCGGCGGAAAAATCCTCACTGTACTCCGATGGAATAACCAGTGCCACATTGATGTCGCCAGCAATCACGGCTGCTTCGGGATCAGCAGGCGCAGGCTCAATAACAACATCCTGCTGTTTCAGAAAAGCGATCAGGCTCGGAGCGTTTTGCCCACCAGAGACCGGCAGGACGAGCGACTGTTCCACTTTTTCACGGAAGGTGTTGCCGAGCAATGTGATCATGCCACCGAGGAGAAGCGGACCAAAAAGTGCCCAGAATAAACCTGTCATCCAACTGCGGTAATCGCGCAAGTTGTCAAGCATTTCCTTTTGAAAAATGACCAGTATCTTCTTCATCTTTCCAATCCCTCATCCGAGCCGATCGCCGCTACAAAGGCATCTTCAAGATTTTCTTGATGTGTCTGCCTGCGCAAATCATCGGGACTGCCGGTGGCCGACACTTCGCCATTCGAAATGATAACGATCTGATCGCACAACGCGGCGACCTCCTGCATAATGTGGCTGGTAAACAGCACACATTTGCCCTCCTCCCGCAGCCTCAGGATAAATTGACGCATGGCGCGTGTGCTCATCACATCCAGCCCATTGGTGGGTTCATCGAGCAAAACGTTCTTGGGATTATGCACCAGCGTGCGTGCGATCGCGACTTTGAGCTTTTCGCCAGTGGAGAATCCCTCAGTCCTGCGATCAGCAATGGACTTCATGTCCAGCATGGCCAACAGCGAGTCGATTTGTTTTTCGAGCGCTTCTCCTTCCATTCCATGTAAACGTCCATAGTAACGGATATTCTCGCGGCTTGTCAGACGCAGATATATTCCGCGCGCGTCTGCCAGCACGCCGACCCGGCGCTGAACCTCAAGTGGGGATTGCAGCACGTCGAATCCATCCACTTGTGCAGAGCCGCCATCCGGCTTGAGCAGGGTATAAAGCATGCGCAATGTTGTACTCTTTCCGGCGCCGTTTGGACCCAGGAGTCCCGTGATTTGTCCATCAGCTGCGAAAAACGATACGTTTTGAACGGCTTTTACTTTGCCAAAGGATTTTGAAAGACTTTGAACTTGTATCATACTTGTGACCTTGAGTTTCTTATGGATGAGGTCCACTAAAATCGACGAAAAACGGCGGAGGCCGGATTCCCTGCACGCAGGCAGTCTTCATTCCAACGGTGGATGCCGAAGTGATAAAGTCTTTGAACAAATTCATACTGCAGCGGCTGAAAAGATTCCCATGTCCCATACCCGAGAATATAAGATGGGTTTCATGGGTGAGGTGTTCGGCGACGAGATCCGCATGCCAGGCAGGAGTAATTGGGTCAGCCTCGCCGGAGAGGAGTAACACCGGGACATCCGAGTTGACCGAGCTGCGGAATTCGGACGAAACCTGTCCTTTTGGCCATTCTGCGCAAACCGCCGCAAAATGCACTGTGCGATTCCCAAAGACGCTTCCTTCACTTTGTCTGGCAGCCTCGTCAGCGGAAATAAAAGGTGCATCTTCCGTGCAGGTGACAGCATAAAACATGCCGTCGTATATACCGGCATCGACAAGAAATGCCTTTGAAATCAATGGCATGTAATTTTCATCGGCATATGCCACGTGGATGGAGAGTGGGAGAGTGGCAACAAGGTCTGGCACGTAGAGCGTATTGAAGACCATATTGGTAATCATCTGGCGCGTTACGGTCAATTCCATCGGCTTATGGGTCAGTGGATGCGGCATGGTGATTTCCGTTGGTGACTTTTCCAAACGATCAAGGATACCTGCGAACTCGCTTCTCAAATTTGGAAATGCCGTTTCACAGTCTTTGTCCGCTTCGCATCTCGCGAAGAATTTATCAAGTGCGGCCTGACCATCTTTGGCGGCATCCATGAACATGACAAATTCTGGATTCACAACGGCATCCAGTGTGACCGTGCGGACATGCTCAGGGAACATGCGCAAGTAGGTCAACGCGGCTCGAGTCCCGTAGGAAGCGCCGTAAATATTGATGGTTTCATATCCCAGCGCGGAACGCACAGCATCCAGATCCGTCATTGCGATTTCAGTGGTGTAAAAGCGCAAATCGGCGTCGAGATGTTTGGGACAGGATTTGAGTATTGCCAGGGCCTGCTCATCGGTCAACGATTCATCTTCGGGACGCAGACAGAGCAGCGGATTCGATTTTCCGGTCCCTCGCTGGTCAACCAAAACGATATCGCGGTCCTCATGGATTTGACTCATGAGGGAAATCATCGCTGGAAAAGTCTCGATCGCGGATTGACCAGGACCGCCGGCCAGCAGAAAGAGCGCGTCTGGTTCGGGGTTGCGTTTGATTGCTGGGACGACCGCCACGTGCAGCGCAATCTGCCGCCGAGTTGGGTTGGCGCGGTCTTCGGGGACTGCCAATGTGCCACAGCGGGCGTCCACTTGATTGCCAGTAGGTGATGTCAGGATACAATCTTCCAGCGTGAGCGAATGCTCGGGTATGGCGGATCGGTTTTGAGGTGAGCATGAAGCGAGAAAGATCAGGAACACCAGAGAGGTATGGAGAATTCGTCGCATGATGTTTTGCTTTCAACCGGGTATTATATCCAGTTCGCAAAACAAAACTGGATTACCGTGTCATTTGGTAATCCAGTTTTGTTGGTTAGTCACCGTTGTTTTTATGCGTACATGCCCCAATCCAAAGCAGACGGATCTTCCATCATCGAGAAGTCCCATACATCCATTCCCATTTCGATCGTCACCGGCATATTAAGTCCCTCGACGGCTTTGGCTTTCGTCATTTCGATCATCGCCGGTCCGTACGGACAGAATGGAGTCGTAAGAATCATCTTCAGCCGTGCAATATCATTCTCAATGCTAATATCGCGGATCAATCCCAACTGGATGATGTTCATTCCAATCTCAGGGTCAACCACTTCCGCCAGCTTCTCGCGCGCCAGCGGTACTCTATCTGGATGTGTTTGATGAATTGTCCACTGAATTTCATTAATTGTCTCTTCTGTCATATTTCCTCGTAAATATGTGACTGTAAAGTCAAGTTTAGTTTTTTACTGCAATGGGATGCACAACATACGTGCAGAAAGCACCGCCGTCAAGAATGCATTGAACTTTGCTGGCAGGCAAGGCCAGCATTTTCGAGATCAATGTTTGGTCAACGGTGCAGACCTCAGGATGTGCCACGCCAATCTGGTAGTATGGGCAGGAGATCTCGTGGATCTGATAATCAGTGCCTTTCTTTTCCCATTCAACGGTAAAGCCTTCCTGGGCAAGCAATTCCTTTACGAACTCAAGCCGCTCTTCCATGCTCATTCCCTGGATCTGGCTCGCATATTCATTTGCCAGATCTTCAGCAATTTGATTGAACAACTTGCTGATTACCGGTGCCGGCATGGTCTCTTTCATTTGCGTCAATAGACGCGTGGTCAGGCGCAAATATTTCGTCGGGAATTTCTCCATCCCATCTTCGGTGAGCGAGTACACCAGGCGTGGACGTCCCACACCGTGGCGCTCCTCGTCCGCTGCGATGAGACCCTCCATCTGCAGGTTGGTCAAGTGATGACGCACCGAGATGGCATTGATACCCACCGCCTCAGCCAGTTCGTTGATCGTAATCTTCGGCTTGCGGAGCAGGGTCTGGAGAATTTTGTCCTTCGTGCTTTTCATGGGCGGGAGTATACCCGCCCATAATAAGATTGTCAATATACTAGATAAATATCATAAAAATCCCCGCTTTGGAACCCTCACTCTTCGATGGCTGGCGCATCAAATAAATTCCAGACGACATCCTCCCAATCAGCTGCAGGGTCGACGAGATTGTTGAATTCTTCGCCAGTATCATCGCCCGATTTATTGAAGGCTTGGTGGCTGTCCCATTCCATCAGCCACAACACATCGTTCGGGTCTTTCTCGGATCGATAACCTTCGCCCAATGACAACCTGCCGCTCGGGCGTTTTTGGCGAACATCGTCGCGGCTTTCCGCGTCCCTTCAAAATCATGGACTTTCACGGGCATGCTAATCAGAACGGACATGTTTACATTTCGAAGAACAATCCGCACGAAGGCTTATCCTGAAGTGCAGCCGAAGGATCGCCGTCACAAGGTTTCGACTCAACGCCAGAACGTTGGAAAAATCGTTCGCAATGCCGTTTCGACGATGAGCGCAAGCACAAAGTAATTGCTGAAGACCCGGTTATGGACAAAGCAAACTGTCGAAAACCAGCGTGGCCAGATTGGATATCCAGGAGGTGGCTCACTGGGACGTGGATTCGAGAGCCGCTTAATTGCCGCCCGTGCCGGTTTGATCGCGACAAAGATCAAAAGCATGACCGGTATAAAGAAGTGAGTGATAAAGATCAAATAAAGTGTAACAACATACGATAGCACGATCGCAGACATGGTGATGAACCGCGCCGGGGGTTCGCCAACAATCACAGGCAATGTCCTCACTTTCTTGACTTTATCTTCTTTCAATTTGTCCGTGTGCTTGCCAAGATTGATTGTGACCACGTTCAAACCAATCGGTAGGCTCGCAAGCACTACCGCCCAATCCCAAATTCCTGTCAACACGTAATAAACACCACCGATCATCAACGGTCCCCAAATAGTGAAAATGGAGAGTTCGCCAATTCCAACATATTTCAACGGGTAGGTATAGAACAGCAGGATGAACGCACCAACCGCGAATAGCCAGATGACGACCGGGGCGAACTGGGTATAGATCAGGGCATAGATTCCCGCCAGGGTTGCTAGCAGTCCGCTAATGCCGAACCAGATCAGGTGCGTACGCTTATCCCAGAACCCCTGCGCCAGCGGATGGACACCGTACTGCGTGCGGAAATAATTGTCCTTGTCAATGCCGCGGCTGAAATCGGTGTAATCATTGATCAGGTTGTTTGCGCCGTGAGCGATAAAGAGTCCCAGCGTGAGGATCAACCAGGTGATGAAGCTGAAAGGCTTGCCGTTTGTGTACAAATATTGCCAGGCCAATAAGCCGCCGACCAGCCCGGAATAAAGGGTGATCGTGCCTACAGCGGAGCGTGTAGCAATAAACCACTTTGACAGAATATCGAGCGCATCCCATTCCTTCTTTTCCTTCATCATGATCAACTGCGATAGCGATTTGCGCCACATGGCGAAAGTAGTGTTCATATTGCCTCCAAATGAGTGTTTATACAGTAAATACACCGAAATGAACGGCTGGTTGTCATCGATATTTAATAAACTAGAAAAATATCATAAATATTTGACTTTTTACCCTAACCCTGCTATAATGCCGCCGACTTAAGTAATATGCCAGCGATGGCTTAATCTTACAAAATACCGCAACAAGTTCTAAATAAGTAGGATTTCAGACCGAAATCGATTCTGGGATTTAGAAAATCGATACAATTTGCGGTAGGAGCAAAACACGAATGTCGCGACTCGAAATCAAGAACTTGCACGTCAGCATCGAAGGTAAAGAGATTCTGAAAGGTGTGGATTTGACCGTGGAGCAGGGCAAAGTCCATGCGATCATGGGACCGAACGGTACGGGGAAATCCACTTTGGCATATACATTAATGGGACACCCGTCGTACATCGTAACGGAGGGCGAAGTCATCTATAAGGGACAAAACGTCCTTGAGTTGGAGCCTGATGAGCGCTCGAGACTCGGCATCTTTTTAGCATTTCAATATCCGGTTGCCATCCCCGGCGTAACGGTTGCCAACTTCCTGCGGACGGCCATCAATGCCCGACGACGCGCGCTCAACTCTGAAGATAAAGGCATGCCCATCCCTGAGTTCCGCAAGCTGCTCAAGGAAAAGATGGCCATGCTCAAAATGGATCAGGAATTCGCCGGTCGTTATCTCAATGAAGGATTTTCGGGCGGCGAGAAGAAACGTGCCGAAATTCTGCAGATGGCAACTCTCAGTCCCGAGATCGCCGTTTTGGATGAAACCGACTCAGGTCTCGATATCGACGCGCTGCGCATTGTGTCTGAAGGCGTCAACGCCCTGCTGAGCAAGGATCTTGGTGTACTGGTTATTACACACTACCAGCGTTTGTTAAACTACATCAAACCTGATTATGTCCACGTCATGCTTGGCGGAAAAATCGTCGAATCGGGTGGACCGGAACTGGCTCTGCACCTGGAAGAAAAAGGTTATGAGTGGGTGCGCGAGAAGTATGAGGAAACTCCCGCTTAATGTTCTTCCACGAACCCCGCAAGAAGCGGGGCGGGTGACTCAAAGGTTCACAAAGGATTCGAACCTTCAGCGTTAAACCTTAGTGTACCTTCGTGACCCTTTGTAGTTGAAGATTTAGGAGATTATTATGAGTGACGATACTAAAATCCTGGAAGATATCGGTGAATACAAGTACGGTTTTCATGACCGTGACGACAATTACACGTTCAAATCCGAAAAGGGTTTGAGCCGCGCAGTCGTTGAGAATATTTCGCGCATGAAGGGCGAACCGGAATGGATGCTTGAGTTCCGCTTGAAGGCGCTCGATCACTTCCTAAAACGACCCATGCCAAACTGGGGACCCTCGCTGAAAGATCTCAACTTCGACGAGATCTACTTTTATGTCAAGCCCACCGAGAAGAGCGAAAAATCATGGGACGATGTTCCCGATGATATCAAGCGCACGTTCGACAAGCTGGGCGTGCCTGAAGCCGAACGGAAGTTTCTGGCGGGCTTGGGCGCGCAATATGAATCGGAAATGGTCTATCACTCCATTCAAGAGCATCTTGAAAAACAGGGTGTGATCTTTCTATCCATTGAAGATGGTTTGAAGCAATATCCTGACCTGTTCCGTGAGTATTTTGGAACGGTCATTCCGATCGAAGACAACAAATTTGCCGCATTGAATAGTGCGGTGTGGTCGGGTGGATCGTTTGTGTATGTGCCAAAGAACGTGAAAGTGGATATGCCCTTGCAGGCCTACTTCCGTTTGAACACGGCTAATCTTGGCCAGTTCGAACGCACGCTCATCATTGTGGAAGAGGGCGCGTCAGTCCATTATGTGGAAGGTTGTACGGCGCCGCAATACACCACCGACTCTTTCCATTCAGGCGTGATAGAGATCATCGTGAAGAAAGGCGCTCGCTCGCGTTACTCGACCATTCAGAACTGGTCGACCAACGTTTACAATCTTGTGACCCAACGCGCCAAAGTGTTCGAGAATGCATCGCACGAATGGGTGGACGCGAACATTGGCTCCAAGGTCACGATGAAATATCCGTCCTGTTATTTAATGGAGCCGGGCGCGCGCGGTGAAATGCTTTCCATGGCGTTTGCCGGTCCGGGACAAATTCAGGATGCGGGCGGTAAGATGTATCACTTCGCGCCGAACACCACGAGCAAGGTAACCTCCAAGTCCATTAGCAAGGGCGGCGGACGCACCTCGTTTCGCGGTTTGCTCAAAGTTCATAAAGGCTCGAAGGGTGTCAAATCCAATACGGTTTGTGACGCGCTTTTGCTCGATCCAAAATCCCGTTCGGATACATATCCGTACATTGAGGTGGATGAAGATGATGTCACGATCGGTCATGAGGCTTCGGTAAGCAAAGTGGGTGAGGAGCAACTCTTCTATCTCATGTCGCGCGGTCTCAGTGAAGAGGAAGCCACCACGATGGTTGTCTCCGGTTTTATCGAACCACTCGTCAAGGAACTGCCGATGGAATATGCTGTTGAAATGAATCGCTTGATCGCGTTGCAGATGGAAGGATCGATTGGCTAGCATGCAGGAAAAACCAAAATTTGTTGTTTCAAAGACTCGACGAGCCGAAACCAGCGCAAAGGACTTTTCTTTCACCGAATCCGATATCCGCGCCGCAGGCGACTTCGTCGCGTCATATCGGACCCTGGCCTGGAACGCGTTTAAACGACATTCCCTCCCCGATACCACCCAGGAAGCCTGGCGCCGCACAGACATTCACAATCTGCCTGTCGATAAATTCAAATTGGCACTTGAGGATGCCAGCGATCTTCCGCCCGTACGCGAAGATTTGTTAAGGCCGTTGATTGCTGATCAACACGGTGGACAGATTATCCTGACACCGGGTGGAACAAAAATTGAACTCGATGAAAAGCTTGTGCAAAAAGGCGTGATCTTCACTGACCTCAAAACCGCCGAGCAGAAATATCCTGATTTACTGGCAAGAATGATCGGCAAAACTGTCAACGTGGAGGAAGGGAAATTTTCCGCGTTAGCTGGGGCCTTCGCACAGAACGGTGTTGTGCTTTATGTGCCGAAAGGTGTGATCGTTGACGAACCACTTCATTCGGTTTTGTGGGGTCCTGGCACAGACCTGGCTCATGTGTCGCATATCCTCGTCCTCGTAGATGAGGGCGCGTCCGTGACCTATGTTCACGAGTCCACATCTCCCGAATTGAAGGGAGCGAACTCGATGCACGCGGGAATTGTCGAGATCCAGGTGATGCAAAACGCCTCGCTGAAGTTCGTTGAGCTGCAATCGTGGGGACGTCACGTCTGGAATTTCTCGCATGAACGTGCGCGTGTGGAACGCGACGGCAACATCGATTGGATTTTCGGTGCCATTGGCTCGCGTCTCACCAAAAACTTCACCGAGCTCGATCTGGCGGGCGAGGGCGCGCAAGGACGCATGTCCGGTTTCTACTTTACCGATGGAACCCAGCACCTTGACCATGATACGCAGCAGAATCATCTCGCGCCGCACACTACCAGTGACTTGTTGTTCAAGGGCGCGTTGAAAGGCAAGAGTCGCTCCGTTTGGCAGGGAATGATCTACGTTGCGAAGGACGCGCAGAAAACTGACGGTTATCAGGCGAACCGAAATTTGGTGTTGAGCGAAGGTGCCCGCGCCGATTCGATTCCCGGTTTGGAAATCCTGGCTGACGATGTCCGTTGTACTCACGGTGCGACGGTCGGCAAGCTCGAAGCGGAGCCGCTCTTCTATTTGAAGTCACGCGGCATCCCGCAGGCGGAAGCGGAGAAGATCGTCGTCGAAGGCTTCTTCGATCCCATCTTCCAGCGCATTCCGTTCGAAGGTGTACGAGAACGTTTTCAGCAGTATATTGCTGATAAGATGGCATAGATTTGTGCCGCAAAGATTAGAGAAAGAATCGAGAACATTCATGACCGCAAAAATCAAAGCAAAGACGAAGACCGTTGTCCAGGCGAAGACACGCACCAAGCCAGCCATCAAGGAAAAGTCACGCGTTCCTGAAGTCCGGGTGGTGAACAAGATCTCAGCGCCGCACGCCGCAGGGAATGGCGACGAACGCAAAGGCAAAGGGCTGCGTATTCCTCAGTATGCGTTTATGAAAGCGCCGGGAATTACTCACGATTTTCAAGTAGGCGATACCGTGGAAGTATATTGCGACCACGAGAAAAACAAGGAACGTGTCCGTGGCTGGCTTCATGGCATTGTTGTGCAAGTGGATAACAAAATGGTCGCAGTTCAATTCCGTTCCAACGTTTTCCTGACAGATGGCTGGATGGTGCCTGATCGTATCCTCTGGTATCCATTGAATTCGGAACACATCCGTCCCGTTGCGAAGAAGTCTGTTAAACGGGAAAAGGCAATTCCTGATTATTAGTAGATCAGTACACAAGTGGACAGGTAAAGATGGCTGCTGTCTACTTGTATACATGTTTACTCGTTCACTTTCCCATCCATGTCCCTAAACGTGCACGAAGTCCGAAAAGATTTTCCAATCCTCCAGCGAGAAACCTCCCCAGGTGTCCAACTGGTCTATCTTGATTCCACTGCCACATCGCAGAAGCCGCTGGCGGTCATCGAAGCGACGGATAATTATTACCGCCATTCGAATGCCAACATTCATCGCGGCGTGCATACGCTTGCCGAAGAAGCCACCACAATGTACGAGCAAGCCCGCGTCAAGATTGCGAAATTCATCAATGCACTTTCAGCGCGTCAAGTGATCTATACTCGGAACACAACCGAGTCGATCAATCTCGTTGCATATACGTGGGCGCGCGCAAATTTGAAGACGGGTGACCTGGTCATCCTGACCGAAATGGAACATCACTCTAATCTCGTCCCGTGGCACATGCTTCAGGCAGAGCGCGGCATCGAACTGGATTTCATCCCTGTGACGGAAGCTGGTTTACTGGACTTGGATGTGTATCGCTCGCTTCTATCGCGGAGCCCAAAGCTGGTCTCGTTTACGCACATGTCCAATGTCCTCGGCACGATCAACCCGGCAGCGGAGATCATCCGTTTGGCACATGCAGCTGGCGCGATCACCCTGGTGGACGGAGCGCAATCCGTTCCGCATTTGAAAGTGGATGTACAGGCCCTCGACACGGATTTCCTCGCCTTCTCCGCGCACAAAATGTGCGGACCGACCGGCATTGGCGCGCTATATGGAAAAACGGAATTACTTGAAAAGATGCCTCCATTTTTGGGTGGTGGCGATATGATCAAGGAAGTGAAATTACGTTCCTTCCGCCCGAATGCCCTTCCTCACAAATTTGAAGCTGGGACACCTGCTATTGCGGAGGCGGTCGGTTTTGGCGCTGCGGTGGATTATCTTTCCGCGCTCGGTATGGATGCGGTTGCCGCGCATGAGCATGAAATTACGGAATACGCGCTCGAGCGATTGGAGGAGGTCCCTGGGGTGAAGCTCTTTGGTCCCGATGCCCAGAAAAAAGGTGGGGTGGCGGCGTTCACGCTCGAAGGCGTGCATCCGCACGATGTGGCGCAAATCCTGGATCGGGACGGGATCGCCGTCCGCGCCGGTCATCACTGCGCCCAACCCTTGCATGAGAAGTTTGGAATCCCAGCCACTAGCCGCGCTTCGTTCTACCTATACAATACAAAGCATGAAGTGGATTTGCTGGTGAATGGAATCTATAAAGTGAAGGAAATGTTTGGCTAGATCCGCTGGTCGAGTAAGGCTGGAGGCTCTTGCCAGCCCGTATCGAGACCAGCAATTGGATTCAAACACGGAATAACTTGAAACTGGTGGTCTCGACACCTGCATTTGCGTCAGGTTCAAGTGTACGCCCTCAAATTGCACTCGGGCTACTCGACCGCCGATTTGGATGGAATATGGACGACCTCTACCGTGAAGTAATCATCGAGCATTACAAGAACCCTGGCTACCGCGGACATCTCGATCCGCATGATATTCAGTTTGAAGATAGTAATCCGCTATGCGGGGATCACATTGAGATCACCCTTCGCACCGACGATCAAGGTAACGTTGCGGATGCGCGCTTCGATGGGCACGGTTGTGCCATTTCCCAGGCTTCTGCCGATTTGCTAATCGAATCAATTATCGGGAAACCGGTGGAAGATGTGAAAAAGCTCAACAGGCAGGATATTCTCGATATGTTGGGAATTGACCTGGGACCTGTCCGCTTGAAATGCGCGCTGCTTTCGCTGAAAGTGCTGAAGGCGGGCGTGTACGGTTTGGGCGAAGCCAGCGATAGTCTGGTTGAATGAGAACGTAAACAAGCATACACGTCCACAATTGGCTACTTGTTTCTCTGTATACTTACTCCCATGTTCAATTACACAACGATCGATCCAACCAAAGTTGAGTTTCTTGAAATTGCTCCCGCGTCTGAGCTTCCAAACGGCGAACGATTATTTGTCGAGGTGGAAGGCAGGTCCCTTGTCATCTTCAATATCGCAGACCAGTTCTTCGCCATTGGCGATATCTGTTCTCATGATGATGGCCCGGTAGGGGAAGGCGACCTTGAAGGTCATAACATCGTCTGCCCACGGCATGGCGGCGAGTTTGACGTGCGGACGGGGAAAGCGGTGCAGTTGCCTGCGGTCGTAGATATCCCTGCCTATCCAGTTAAGGTAGCGGATGGGATGATACAGGTGGGTATACCGAAAGAATAGAGCTCAAAGCTGCTTCCGATGAGCATTCCATCGGAAGTTTTTGTTTGGAACTCTTGCGAAAGTCGTTTCGCCACACACCTGTCTGATTTGCTAGGCAAATTAGGTACGGTGCCAGGGGAGAACACAGATAAAATAAGTTTTTCTCAAAGGTCTCAGTGAGCTCTGTGGCTAGGCAAAGGATCACTTATGCAAGATGTCCTTTCGACTGGCAAAATCAGTGATGACAAATGTTATGTGCGCGTAAGAGTAACCATTCCCAATTATGGAAATTCAGCTTTTTGTTTTCTACCGCGCATCCTGCAATTGGTAAGTAAGGCGATTGCCTCATGAAAAAAATACTGATCGTCGAAGATATTCCCGATAACGCTGAACTTGTGCGCAGGATTATGGTTTCGCGCGGATTTGAGGTTCTCCATGCAGCGGATGCGGAAACGGGATTAGAAATGGCGATGTCATCTCATCCCGATCTTATTTTGCTGGATCTTGGCTTGCCCGATCATGACGGACTGACGCTGGCGGGCTGGCTTCGCGCCGAAGCTGCATTCGGTCAAGTTCCCATTATTGCCTATACTGCATGGCCGCCCGAAGCTGCCAGTCACATGGCAGAAACCTATGGGTGCGACGGTTACATTGGAAAACCCATCGGCAGCGTCAAGGAGTTTGCCGAAAAGATCGAATCGTTTTTGAAAGCATAGAAGACATTTACTCTAATGAGCGACACCATTACCACCGGAATAAAACTGATCCCTGCCAGCCGCTTTTCTATCGGACAGCTTACGGCGATCTATAACCAAACGCGCGTAGATTACATGGTGCCGATGCCGATGAATGAGGCGCGCCTTGTTGAATATATCAATACGTACGATGTGGATCTTGGGCATTCGCTCGTGGCCATGCAGGATGAAGAGATGTTGGGGGTTGCCATGCTGGGACTCCGCGAAGGCCGTGCCTGGCTAACGCGCCTGGGCGTGATCCCAAATACGCGCCGGCAGGGAGTAGGATTGGCTCTCTGTGAAGGCTTTCTGGAACAGGCACACAACCTCGGCATAAACTTTCAGATGCTCGAAGTGATCAAGAACAATGTTCCGGCCCAAACCCTGTTTTTGAAACTTGGATTTTATGAAGTGGGCGAGCTTCTGGTTCTCCGACGTTCGCCTATCATCCCGCCAGCAGAGCCCGTGGTGGCCGACGCACAGCGCCTCGATCGCAATGAAGCGCTTGATCTGGTTGGACAGGATCGCGGTACCCAGCCATGGACGAATCAATCCGAGTCATTGAGCAATGCATCCGAAGTTTCGGGTTTGCGTCTTACCCTTGTGGACGGAAGTACAGGCTGGCTCGTGTATCAACGACAGAAATTCCTGCTCACTCGTTTTGCCTTCAAGACCCAGACAGGCAACCCGGTGGATATGGCGCATGCCTTTCTGTCGCATTTGCATCATCAGTATCCACGGCTCGATACTCACCTTGAAAACATACAGGTACATGACCCGCATTTGCCTGCGTTTTATGAAGCTGGATATCTCGAATCATTTCGACGCATTGAGATGTGGCGAGGCTCTCCACCGCCGAGTTTGACCGGAGGCGAACACTAAATCAAAGGAGACGAAAGTTACTTTCGTCTCCTTTGATTCCAGGTATATCGCCTTTTGGTATTGGCTACCAATCGCCCGCGTATTCGATGGGATATGGCTTCGTTATCGTTTCGATCCTACTCCGCCTGAGCTCCACCAGCTGACGTATATGCAGATTGTCATGTGCGATCCAGCACGAGAACATTTCGCCCGCGGTCGCCGAACCATATTGGGATGTGTAGGCGATGTCCCAATCTGAGTTGGATATCTCCTTCAGCCACTCTAGAGATTTCTTCCGTTCAGCAAAGAACTTCTCCTGCATCTTCACAAAGTCTTGCTGATTATATTTTCGCTCCGAGATCCAGCCTTGGGGGTCGATGACGTGATATTCTTCGTTCTGGCGATGAAGGATGAAATCCAAATGCTCTCGGAAATCCTCACGCTCCAGATCATACAAGTGGCAGACCACTTCGAGAATTGACCAGGACTCAGGGTCTGGTCTGACTTGTGCTTCATTCTGGGTAATGCCTGAGAATAAAGAACGGATCGTTTCCGTACTACTGGCTAATTCCTGATAAAGTGTTCCAAACTCCATGGCAATCTCCAGTCTCTATTCTCCAAATTTTCCCACGATCCTCAAGATATCAAATCCTTCTGCAAACGGACATTCCGCCAGCGCGCCGTGCCGCACCATAATGGCGCGGGTCAGTTCACTGTTGAAGTAGTAGCGGTCACGGTACGTTTCGTAACAGGAAAGCGCTTCTATTTTCCTATTCACATCCTCTTCAGTGACTTCAACCAGAAAATGCGGGAAGAAACCATACGAAGAGCGCACCACATCAAACCCGAGAACGGTGATGCCGCGGAAGGCGCGCAACGCTTCATCAGTCATTGTGAGATGATCCTGATGCACATCCTGCTTTGAATGAACAAAGATCAGATCAGGCTGGAAGTCTTTGCGCAGTTTTAGGAAATATTCCAGAATCTCCTGTCGCGAATCGGGAAAGACGCGTGTTGTGAAAGGACCCAGAACAATCTGCTCTGTTGGAACGCCTAGTATGGCCATGGACGCAAAGTGTTCATTCTTCACATTTTGCAGGTCGGGATTCTTTAAATTATCAGAGAGCGTAACGCATAAAACATCTGTCTGCTTGACAATGTGATGAAGCAACGCGCCGCAGCCCAATTCAATATCATCTGGATGGGCGCCCAGGAAGAGAACTTTTTTTCCAAAGAAATTCATGTTGTCATTTGTCCAGGACCGCATACGCGCGAACAGGGAATGTTCCGAATGCCTTCACTTTAACAGGCGCGGCGTGGAAACGGAATCCCTGATCGGGAAGATTCTCGAGTCCGCACATGTGCTCGCAGATTGGGATGCGATTTCCAAGCAGGATCGTGTGTGCGGGGCGCGTGCCATCTGTGGTGTCGTCAATGTTATATGTGTCAATTCCAACGAAGACAACACCGGAGTCCGCCAAAAATTGCGCTGCATTCCTCGTAAGAAAAGGATGACCTTCAAAGTATTGTTCGGTGCGCCAGTGACGAGACCAGCCTGTTTGAATGAGAACTGCTTTCCCTGAAACATCAACTCCATCAAAAGCTGATGCTGGAATTGCACGTCCATATTCCTGTGCATGGATAACTACACCTTCCAAATCCGCTACTGATTCCAAAGGCAACTCAGATAAATCAATTCCGTCTGCAAAACGGTGAAACGGACTGTCCACATACGTACCGGTGTTGGCAACCATTTCTATTTTGCCGATCTGAAATTGCGTTCCTCCCGAGTAGTTCTTTTTTGAGTCTTTTCTGGAGAGAAAATCACAGATGATCGGAGCGGGAAGTCCCTTGTAGGTGATCATGCCGTGTTCAACTTCGTGACTTAGATCGATCAGTTTTTGAGTCATTGTGATCATCCCAAATTCGTAATTACCAATTACTTCTTACTCATTACTTCGTCGCCAAAATTCCACCCACAACCTTGGTCATCACCAGTTTTCCGTCCCGCTCAAACCAACGCGCAGCCACATCGGTAATCTTGCCGATCAAAGCTTCATATTCGTCCTTGCCATTGAACATGGAAGTCCATAATTTGCGGTCTTCACTTAGTGAAGCGCGGACGTATTCAATGAACGGCGCGACCTCGGGGAAGGTAAGATGATTCTCAAACTTGTGCAATTCGGTCTTGGCGAAGATCCGGCTAATCGTGTTGAAGATATCACCTTTGAAACGGGAGGAGCCGGGCATCGGGGGAATGGTCGCGCTGGTGGCTTCCTTGATGATGTCATAGAACATCTGCTTATTCTCAGGCAGGGGACCCGAGACGAAAAGCCGTCCGCCAGGTTTGAGGACTCGGTGAGCCTCACCAAATGTAACGTCCAGATCGGAGGCATAGTAGATGGCGAAGGCGCTTGTGCACAGGTCAAAAGTGTTGTCCGCAAAGTTGAAGGGCTTGTTAAAATCCAGGAATTGAAAATCGATGTTCGAACCGCGTTCTTTATTCCTGGCGCGTGCCTTATCCAATAACTCTTCTGAAAAATCACCGCCCGTGATTTTCGCTCCGCCTTTAGTATAATCATCGAACAGGAAAGACAACTTGCCAGCACCACAACCTACGTCAAGGATCTTCATGCCCGCCTGGGGTTTGAGCAGATCGTTTGTCCACTGGTCAATATTGGCTGAGCCATATTTTTCGTGAATGTCGATGCGGGTGAGCAGGTCTTTGGATGTTTCCTGATAATTAATTTCCATTGGTCTCTCCTTGGATTTATGTAGGTCGGATTGGCAATCCGACTTACGGCGAAAATTATACCAAAAAGGAAACTAAAATTCAACGACTGAATTTTGAAGATGGTCGAGTACGAAGAATTAAGACCAAGGAGCATTGAATGATCAAAATCAAAACCGTCAAGGGCGTGCGCGAGTTTTACCCGGAACAGATGGCTCTTCGCAATTATCTTTATGAAAAAGTGCGCGCCGCGTCGCAATCCTTTGGGTATCAGGAATATGATGGTCCATTTATCGAGACCATCGATCTTTACGCGGCGAAATCAGGCGAGGAACTTGTCAAAAAACAGTCATTTACATTCCAGGACCGCGGTGGAGAGGTTGTCACGCTGCGCCCTGAACTTACGCCATCCCTGGCGCGCATGATTGCGGCAAAGCAGGGTGAATTGACATACCCCGTGCGCTGGTGGTCGTTCGGTCCCTTCTGGAGATATGAGCAGCCACAAAAGGGACGCACACGCGAATTCTTTCAGTGGAACATTGACATTATCGGAGTCAGCTCACCCGAAGCGGATGCAGAACTGATCGCGGTCGCCGCGACATTTCTCCGCTCGGTCGGACTCAGCCCGGAGCGCGCCGTCATTTACGTGAATAACCGCCGCCTGATGGAAGCTGAATTCGATGCCCTCGGAATCCTTCCTGCAAAGCGACTGGATGTCTCCAATCTGATTGACCGCCGATCGAAAATGGAATCCCAGAAATGGGATGAATATGCCTTGGAACTAGGCTTAACCGAGACTCAGCGCGACGGTTTGAAAGAAATCTTGGGCAATTTCGATCTGTGGAAGAGAAGCGAAGAATTGACTCGCCTTTTCGCCGCCCTGGATGTGCTGGGAGTGAAAGACTATATCAAATTCGACCCCAGCATCATGCGCGGACTTTTATACTACACCGGCACAGTCTTCGAAGCCTTCGAGACAAGCGGCTCGTTAAATCGCTCGCTCCTCGGTGGCGGGCGGTATGATAATCTGCTTGAGGATGTTGGTGGAAGCCCACTCTCAGGGATGGGCTTCGCAATGGGCGATGTGGGCATGGGAATCATATTGAAAGAGAAAGGACTCTTACCAGAGTTTCCGCTCACGCCCGCTCTGGTGCTGGTCACCGTGTTCGACGAAACATTGTTGTTGAAGTCATACGCACTCGCTTCTGAATTGCGGAAGGAAGGCTTGAATGCGATGGTTTACCCTGAAGTTGCCAAGCTGCCAAAACAGTTCAAATTCGCAGACAAGATGAAAATGAAAGTCGCGCTGGTTTTAGGTCCCGATGAAGTCGCAAACGGACAGGTGGTGGTCAAGAACCTGTCGAATGGTGAGCAGTCCGCGGTGGCGCGTGATGGGTGGGTGGATACTGTTCGCAAATTGGTGACATGAGATATGGCATTATCCATCCGGCCGGTAACGAAAGATAACTGGCGTGAACTGGTCAAACTTAAAGTGCGCGAGGATCAGACATATTTTGTCGCATCGAATTTGTATTCAATTGCCGAAGCACAATTTGGGGATGAGTATGAAGGACACTGGGATTTGTTTCCGCGCGGTATTTATGCTGACGAATCCCCGGTGGGTTTCCTCATGTATGGCTATAATTTTGAACATCCAACCCATCAGGCTTTTATCCAGCGTCTGATGGTGGATCAAAACTTTCAGGGAAAGGGTTATGGAAGATTTGCCATGGAGACGATGCTCGAAAGTTTCCGCAAGGATAAACGGATTCGATACGTTGGAATCAGTTATGAACCTGCTAATGAGGTGGCAAGAAAGTTATATGCTTCCTTCGGCTTTGTTGAAACTGGGGAGATAGTGGATGGTGAAGCAGTGGCCATGTTACGGCTCAGATAATTTATGGTAAAATTTTGTCCGCTATGGTGGGCGTAGCTCAACGGCAGAGCGCTTCCCTGTGGAGGAAGATGTTGAGGGTTCGAAACCCTTCGCCCACCCTAAAAAGACCTGGAAATAAAAAAATTCTGGGTCTTTTGATTTTAAAATCACACGCTCCTTTTGGGTACCGTTAGAGAGGTAAAAAGGCACTCTGCCCGTAATGCTTATCGGGCTTTGGAGCAGTCTGATTATTCGGTACCGCCGGCGCGTTCGGTTAGGCAGCTCTTTACGCAAAAGAGTTGCATAAGAAACGCCAGGGTCGACTGATTGCGCCCTGGCTTTTCTGCTGTATACGTACTGTGGAATGGTTTACTGAGAGTCGATGACCAGTTTGATTGTTGTTCTCACCTTGTCATCGATGGTTACATCGGCGAATTCCGGGGTGCAGGTAACATCGATGCCATCCAGTTTCAAGTAACCCATCGCCAGGACAAGGGCCTTCACAGCCTGATTGATTGCTCCGGCGCCAATTGCCTGTACTTCTGCATGTTTGTGTTCACGGAATACACCCGCGATTGCGCCGGCGACTGCCGAGATCTGTGATGTAGCTGACACTTTAATAATTTCCATCGTATGCCTCCAAAATAAGAGTTTGTGAATTCAGTGGGTCAAGCCGCACTCTCGATGTACAAGATAGGAAACTTCATGTATCTCAGGGATATTTGGTGGATTCAGACGAATATCGAGATAGTTTTATATACGATTTTGAACAGCCTATGTTATTACTGCAAAGAGGGATAATTCGTGACCTCTGGGTCTCTTGAAAACGAGTAAAATTGGCTACATGTCCCAAACTATTAACATTCTGTTCCTCGCCGCCGAGGCCGAACCCTTTGTAAAAGTTGGCGGGTTGGGTGACGTGGCAGGAACGCTGCCGCGTGCCTTGCGCGCTCTTTCCAACGACGAACTCAAACTGGATGTGCGCCTCGTCTTGCCGTACCATGCTGCCATGCGTGCAGAGTCGCTCAGACCTGTGGGAATTTATTCGATTCCGCGGGCCGGTTCCGAGGTCCAGGTAGAGGCGTTTGAAGGCAGTCTGGATGGAATGCCCGTCTATTTTCTGAACGGGGAGCCGATCCGCGCCAGCGGCTCCGTCTATTCATCCAATAACAAACTCGATGGGGAGAAGTACACATTCTTTTCGTTGGCGGCGCTTGAATTACCGCGCCAGATCAATTGGAATCCGGATATTATTCACGTCAATGATTGGCACACCGCGCTGGCTTCGTATGGCAATCTCGTGAAGCGCTGGGATGAGAAGACACGCCGCGTTTCATCGGTTGTGACTATTCATAATCTGCCGTTCATGGGACCTGATGTTAGTGAAAACATCGAAGCCTATGGCCTGCCACATGCGAACACCGATTTACCCGACTGGGCCCGGGTGATGCCGATGCCGCTGGGACTGTGGGCTTCGGATTCGATCAATGCTGTTTCACCAACCTATGCCGATGAGATTCTGCATGAAGAATTTGGATGTGGCTTGCAGGATTTCTTCCGAAATCGAACGGATTCATTGAGCGGTATATTGAACGGACTGGATACGGTTTCATTCGACCCGCAAACGGACTCCACGCTTGCAGCCAACTTTAACGCCGACAGTCTATCCCTCCGCCCGAAAAACAAAGCCGCGCTGCAGGAACGGGTCGGTTTGCCCATCCTGCCTGATGTGCCCGTCCTTGGAATGGTCACGCGCATGGATGTTCAAAAGGGTGTGGATATCGCGCTCAAAGGCTTGAGGCTGTTGGGAAAACAAAACTGGCAGTTCGTTCTCCTGGGTGCGGGCGATTCGAGACTGGAAACAATGGCGAAGAAGTTGCAGACCGATATGCCCGATCGTGTTCGCGTGGAGACGCGTTACGACGCCAAACTTGCCCGACAGATCTACGGCGGCGCGGATATCTTTCTCATGCCTTCACGTTATGAGCCTTGTGGCACCTCGCAAATGATTTCGATGCGCTACGGATGTATTCCGCTGGTGCGTGCGGTTGGTGGTTTGCACGATACTGTTACGGATAGTGAAACAGGATTCGTTTTTGTGGACACAAAGGTCAAGTCCTTCAATGACACGGTCCGCCGGGCCTTGAAGTTATATCAATATCCTTCGCGTTGGGCGGCGCTGCAAAAGGCCGGCATGGCACAGGAATTTTCGTGGCAGGATTCGGCAGGAAAATATCTGGAGTTATACAGAAATCTTGTCGAAACTTCCAATGTAAGGATCACAAATCCCTGACACATCCGTGAGGAAACCATGAAAACACGCGCTATCATACTTGCAGGTGGGGAGGGATCAAGGCTGGGGGTGCTCACGCAAAAACGGACGAAGCCTGCCGTTCCGTTTGCAGGCAAATATCGTATGATTGATTTTCCATTATCGAATTGCGTGAACTCGGGGATATTTGATCTCATGATTCTTGCGCAATACCGTCCACAGTCCTTAATCGAGCATGTTGGTTCGGGCGCACCCTGGGATCTCAACCGCGATTTCACAGGCGGCGTAAAAATCCTTACGCCATACAAGGCACGCAACGATTCAGATTGGTTCGCAGGGACGGCTGATGCGGTGCAGCAAAATTTCGGTTTCATCAAAAACGATTTTCCCGACCTCGTGCTGATCCTTTCGGGTGACCATATCTATACCATGGACTATGAGCCCATGATCTCGTTCCACATGGATCAACAGGCAGACGTGACCATCGGCACGATCCGTGTGCCCATTGAGGAGGCCTCGCGTTTTGGTGTGCTGGCCACCAATAGCAAATATCGCGTCACATCGTTTGTGGAGAAACCTGCTGATCCTCCATCGAACCTTGTGAATATGGGTGTCTATCTATTCAACCGCCAATTGTTGGATAAGGTTCTGTGGGATGACCATCAGGATCCAAATTCAGGGCACGATTTTGGCAGGAATATTATTCCAGCCCTGATCAAATCCGAAGCGCGTATCTATGCATTTCCCTATACGGGTTACTGGATGGATGTGGGAACCGTCGAATCGTACTGGCAGGCGCACATGGATATGCTTTCTCCCACGCCAGCGCTCAAACTTTATAGCCGCGATTGGATCATCCACACACGCACGGAGGAACGCGCGCCTGCGCGATTGCCTGCCGAGGCCCATGTCTACGCCAGTATGATCTGTGATGGCTGTTACATCGGCGCCGGTGCTCACGTGGAGAGCAGCGTACTTTCACCAGGCGTTGTCATCAGACCGGGCGCGGTAGTGCGCGAATCCATTCTACTCACCGATTGCATGGTGGAAAGCGGCGCTGTGATCGAGCGCGCGATCCTCGATAAGCGCACCTTTGTCGGTCGCAATGCCCGGATTGGATGGGGTGTGGCTGATCCGCAGATCAACATCGCGCTGGTCGGCAAAAACAGCACGGTCCCTGAGGGATGTGTTGTGGAACCGAATGGCCAGATCGGCACAGATGTCGTACTTTCAGACTTCGATGAAAATTATGTCCACGCCGGACAATTCCTGGAGACGAGGAGATTGCCTAATGAGATTTAACCGCTCTGGCGGCGTCTTGCTTCATCCCACGAGCCTGCCGGGTCGTTATGGCATCGGCGATCTCGGCCCGCAAGCCTATAAATTTGTTGATTGGCTGGTTTCCACAGGTTGCAAACTGTGGCAGATCCTGCCGCTTGGACCGACTGGCTACGGCGATTCACCATACCAATGCTTTTCAGCCTTTGCGGGGAATCCGTATGTCATCAGTTTTGACGGGTTGGTCGAAGATGGATTATTGACGGAGGACGATTTTCTGAATATACCCTCGTTCAACGCCTCCCGCGTCGACTTCGGGTTGCTCATCCCGTGGAAGCTGGGTCTTCTGGAAAAAGCGTTTTCCCGATTACCCTCCACATCTGACAGTTTCCGCAAGGAATTCAAACGCTTCTGTAAAGACAATGCCTCCTGGCTCGATGATTACGCCTTGTTCATGTCCCTCAAGGAAGCAAACGGTGGCGGCGCCTGGAACGGCTGGGATGAATCCATCCGCAAGCGCAAAGCCTCCGCAATGGACAAAGCGCGTATCGAACAGGCAGAGAATATCCGGCGTCATTCGTTCTATCAATTCCTGTTCTTCAGGCAATGGAATAAATTGCGGGCATATGCTCATGAGCACGGCATCACGATTATTGGCGACATACCTATCTTCATTGCCTATGATAGCGCCGACGCGTGGGCGAATCCGAAGCTATTCTTCCTGGATGATGAGAGTCTGCCAACGGTGGTTGCTGGTGTGCCACCTGATTATTTCTCCGCAACCGGACAGTTATGGGGAAACCCACTTTACAAGTGGAGCGCACACAAGAAAACCGGCTATGAATGGTGGATTCACCGGTTCCGGTCGGTGTTGAGCCTGGTCGATATTGTGCGGCTCGATCACTTTCGTGGGTTTGCAGGATACTATGAAATCCCATTTGGCAGTCCCACCGCCGAGACCGGCCGTTGGGTGACCGGTCCGGGCAAGGATTTCTTCGAGACGCTCTATCCAGCGTTGAGCGGCAAGAAAGGTGGAACGTTGCCGATTATTGCCGAGGATCTGGGTGTCATCACTCAGGATGTGGCCGAGCTGCGCGACCATTTTAATTTACCCGGGATGAAAATTCTGCAGTTCGGTTTCGTGGACCCCAAGGATCCCTTCCTGCCGCATAACTATACGTCGAATTGTGTTGCTTACACAGGAACACATGACAATGATACAGTTGGCGGCTGGTTTGAAACCGCGCCTGAACATGAGCGTCACTTTGCTCGACGGTATCTGGGTGTCAGTGGCGGTGACATTTCCTGGGATATGATCCGCAGTGTCTGGTCGTCAGTGGCGGTCTATGCTCTTGCACCCATGCAGGATCTGCTGGGTCTCGGTGGAGATGCACGTATGAACTTCCCCAGCAAGCTTGGCGGGAATTGGGAATGGCGTATGTCGGATGCGGATATGAGCGAGTCGCTCGCAAGCCGCCTGCGGGAGTTCAACGAGCTTTATTTGAGATAAACGGAACAGTCTGCCAGAAACGGCAGACTGTCCTTATAACGGGATCGATTGTCGGCTGGGCGGGAAGCGTTCCTCGCTCCTATTTCTTGAAAAGGGACAAGTACTCTCCGTAGCCTTCCTCCTCCAATTTATCAACCGGGATGAATCGCAGGGAGGCTGAGTTCATGCAGTAGCGCATGCCCGTTGGCGCGGGACCGTCATCGAAGAGATGTCCGAGATGGGAATCGGCGTGCTTCGAGCGTACTTCGGTGCGAGCCATGAAGAGTTTGTAATCGGTATGGGTGGAGATGTTTTCGGGCTCGAGCGGTTGGGTAAAGCTTGGCCAACCCGTGCCTGAGTCATATTTATCCAGTGAACTAAACAGCGGCTCCCCCGAAACAACATCTACATAAATTCCCGCGTGCTTGTTATTCCAATATTCGTTCGAGAATGCGCGTTCCGTGCCTTCGTGTTGCGTAACTTCGTATTGCAGCGGGGATAATCGCTGGCGTAATTCGGCATCCGCCGGTTTGCTAAAAACTTTCATGGTAGCCTCCTGCAAGAAATTATGGGTAAGCCTTGTTGCTTTATCGTTTGACGACGGGGAGATAATGGATTGCACCCCTGCTGGGAACCTCTTAAGTTTTCTGTAATATTTTTACACAGTTATTAATCTATTCTAATCTTCCTCGCTTGAATTCTATTTCGAAAACTTGTACAATCGCCCCCGACGGTTGATCAAAACTTTACCCATAGGAGTTAAACCATGAATATGATCAAAGTCTCTGCACACTCTCGTACTTCTGCCGTTGCGGGCGCCATCGCAGGTGTTATTCGAGAACACAAACATGCAGAAGTACAAGCCATTGGGGCGGGCGCGGTAAATCAAGCCATGAAGGCCCTCGCGCTTGCCACCGGCTATCTAAAGGGAGATGGAATTAATGTAGTTTGCATACCGCAATTCGTTGACGTGGATGTTGATGAAAAGGTGAGAACAGCGATCAGACTGGTGATCGATCCGAATTAAATGTAGCTGATTTTGGGTAGGAAAATTCTGGGATGCTTCATCCCAGAATTTTTATTTTGTGGCAACTTGCCGATCGTTTCCTCATCCAATGGCTATCTTCGATGCGGTTTTCTCAAGCGACGAAGCGGATTCGAGACCAGAGTTGATTTCGACGAAAGGGGTTGTGTGTTCCCCTTTCTACCAGGATGTGACATTCATCGTGTTCTGTTTGATTATTACTGCCCGAGCCATGGGATCGTACGGAGGGCGATGGCTCCCGTGCCGGCGTTGGTCTCACGTTTTCAGTGCCTCCGAAAGGCCCTTGAAAATCCGGGAGTGTAAATAAATAGTATAATTTTGTCACTACTTGGCTGTCAAAAGATGCGCTAAATAGGCGTGTAATGGTCAGAATTTCCCCTAGAATATATTCAAGCAAAAGTTCAATCATGAATGAAAACATAGTTCAGCCATGATAACGTTTACCACCCGTCAACGTGAGATCCTGAGGATCATCCTTGATGCCAGCAGGCCCATCGGTTCTGTTGAATTGGCAAAACTGCTTCATATCACCCCAAGGCAGGTGAATTACAGCATGAAGGGCGTGAAGGTTTGGTTGCGAGAGCATGGACAGGACTTGAATGTTTTGCCAGGAGCCGGTTTTGCAGTCAATTTGACCCCCAATCAGACGCAGACGCTTGTACAAAAAATCAACATTCATTCCGATGTTCAAATTATACTTTCAGTAAGCCAACGCCAGCAATTACTGGCATTGTTTTTATTAGCGCAGATAGAGCCGGTTATCCTTGCACAACTGGAACAGATCTCGCATGTATCCCGGATGACGGTCCTGAAAGATCTGGACGAGATTGAAGCGTGGATGGAAGCGCAGGAAATCAGATTGATCCGCAAGCCGCACTTTGGAATTCTGGTGAATGGATTGGAACACAGTTGCCAGCAGGCCCTGGCTGCACTGTTGTGGGGAGAGACGCCCTTTAGTATTGATCCCATTACGATGATTACCCATTCTGACGGATTGAAATTTAATTTACAGGATGATGCCGGACTTTTGCCGTTGGTTGGGTACGTCAACGATCATATTTCCAGCCTCCATCTGCGCCGGGCGATCAGTCTCGTTGCCAAAGCGGAGGAGCAATTGGGCGGCCGCTTTACGGATGATGCCGTCCTGCATCTCGCGCTGATTTTTGCGATCCGCTCAAATCGGATACAAAGGGACAACCATCTGGTCGTGAACGATCAATTATTGATATCTTTGCAGTCTACAAAAATGTGGCCCATTGCCACATATATAGCGAACCGCCTGGGGAGTGAGTCAAACTCTTTGTGGAAGCCTGCTGATATTGCGGGGGCCGCCATGGAAATGATGGCAGCTCCGCGTAATGATGAGTTTCCCGGTGAGTTGGAACGTGAGAGTGACTTTGCCGCCTTGAGTGAACGCCTCATGGAACATATCAGCCAATCCTTTGGTATTTCCAAAATAAGGCATGATCGTACTTT
>JBGPNQ010000009.1:0-36174 GCA_041487615.1 Anaerolineae bacterium | reverse complement strand
ATGGTGGCGTCGTAGGCAATGTTCAACTCAAGGTTGGATATCTGCAGGTCGCGGAACATGGTCGCACTGTCAATTGCAATTGCGGCCTGCCCGGAAATGATCTTTAGAAAATTCGACCAGTCAGAGTCGGGGTTGAGGGGTGAACGCTGAAATAGTTCGAGCACGCCATGGACCCGTCCCTTTGCGATCAGAGGCACGCCGTAATAGGACATAAACCTTTCCGAGGCAAAGAAGGGTGAACGTTCGAACCCGGTTTCATTTTCGTTGAAATCGGGGATATGAACTGTCCTGCGTTCCATCGCCACGATCCCAGCATAACCTTCCCCCAATTTGAGGCGGGTGTGCCGAAGAGTATCCGAATTGAATCCCTTGCCGGCTGCAAATTCAAGGATATTCGATTTGGAATTGAGCAAAAGGATTGCGGTCGCGTCCACATTCAAGAGCGAAGTAACATGGTCCAACAGCATGGACAGGAGCAGGTTGAGATCCAACCCGGAGGCGATGGCCAGGTCTATCGAGCGGAGCGCGGAGAGTTGCTGCATCTTGCGCTTTAGCCGGGATTCGGTTTCGAGCCATGTTGTCATATCCCGGGCAGTGAGGATAAATTGGGTCTGTGAGAGCCGGCTGAGGCGGGCGTCGAACCATGATTCGCCATTTGGAGACGTCAGTAAATACTGAAAGATCGTCATGGTTCCGGTTTGTTTGACCTGGCTAAATGCCTTTTCGAACTTCCCCACTTCTGCCGGTGGAAAGATATCCTGTATTTTTTGATCGAGGAAACTGTCAGGCAACTTATGCATCAAGGAATTCCCGCTCTTGTATTCGAGGATGCTGCTATTCTGATCAAAGACAATCATTAAATCAGTAAAAGCTTGAAAATTGACCTCAAGCTTCTGCTTTAGATTCGAAAGATCGGTGAATAGTATATCCATTGCTTAACGTTTAAAGCGGACGCGGGGCACCGTGATCTCCCTTAATCACTGCGCCCCCAGGACCGCCGCGTCACCCAGTGTGACATCAGTGCGACGAAGATGGACTCTGCCTGATGCGCTTTTATACAGGTATCAAATGGTTTTCAATGCCTGGTTGACTTTCTGGGCAAAATCAGTGAGGTTCGTTGCACGAACGGACTGAATGATGATCTTTTCCTTATCACTCAAGGAGAAGGGTTGTCCGAGATATCCGTTTGCCAGCGCCGCCTCAGGTTCACGAAGCAGGGTTTCACAGAATTGGTTGTTGACAACCGCCGCCGCGAAAAGACGATGCAACCCAGTGCGCTTAACTGGGGGCTGGTGAAAACCCAGTGATGTATCGGAATATATATCGAGTGAGAGTAAGGTCATGACAACTCCTATGGATTCCCCATTTAGCTTGGGCCGGTGCCGCCATCAGACGGCGATCGAAGAACGACAAGCCCGAACACAGCCACGGCGAAATAAGCCATTTGGATGTAACGATGATCGATCCGGGCAACCAGGGTAACAAATTGAGCAAGTTTGTTTTTCATTTGAGCACACCTTTCCTTCTGAATAGATGTGCCTATTGTACTTACCCCCAGGCTGCAAAACAGGGTGCAAAATTGAGGCTATTCACCCCGGAAAAATGGCATTATTTGGTCAATTCCTGGTAAATCTGCTCAGTTTCGCCGGATGGATCCAGTTCCAACTCTTCCTGCAGGGCGATTTTGCAGGCCTGGTAGCGGCGGGCGACGGCAGCGCGGTCCCCGAGAGCAGCGTAGGCGCGCATTTCCAGTTGATACATGGTTTCATTGCAACGGTCACGCTCGAGTACCTGCCGGCAAATGGACAGGCATTGCCTGAGTTGATTCGTGTCCAAATAAAGATGTGCCAGTTCATCGAGAGCCGTAAGATGGGATTGTCCCAGCCGTTCGCGTTCCACATCAGCCCACGCAGCGTCCACGTCTGAGAGGTACGGCCCACGGACAAGATCCACAGCCTTCTGGAAATACTGGATGCGTTCGTGAATGTCGCGTGATTTGTGGGCGCGCGCCAGATGAGCATCGAATGCTTCCACATCATATTCGTAATCGAGAGCCCGATTGAAGCAGTAGTATTCCTCGTCAAAAATAATAGCATTTCTTCCCACCACACGGCGCAGGCGATAAATCTCATTTTTGAAGCGCGCTTTGAGCATCTGTGGATCTTCCGTTTCCGGCCACAACGCTACACCAATCTTTTCCTTGGTGACACGGTCCTGCCTGTAAAGGAAATGGAAAAACAGATCGCGCACCGATTGAGTTTTCCAATCTGGCATGAGTGCCAGTCGTCCATTCACGATCACCTCCGGGCGCCCCAATGCGCGGATGATCAGTCCGGCGCTGGGCATTTGAATGGATTGCGCGTGGCGACGCAACATTCTGCGGGTGGATGGGAGCTTGTCTGTCAACTGCCGCGTCCGTTCGAACAGGGCGCTTATTTCATGACCGATCTCCGCGTCACCCTGAAGATCGTTCAGCCACTCGGATGCCTGACGGAATGTGACAAGCAGGGCGTGGTCAAGCGTTCCCACATCGGAAAGGAATTCCGTCAACTCTGTGCGAGCCGCAGCTCTTTGCCCTGATTGTTCATAGGACGCGCTCAACCAGATCATGCTCCAGTGCTTTTCAAGGATTCTTCCGTCCAGGACAAAGAAATCCCTGCATTCCTGCAGGAGGCGGATGGCTTTTTTCGGCTCGCCCATCATCAGTTGATAACGACCTTCGAACAATAACCACAGTCCCCGTTCATAGGTGGATTGGCTGACTCGTATTTTTCGCTTGTAGGCATGGAGGGCCTGGGCGGCGCTATTCAAATCCCCCTTTAGCAGCGACAGAAATCCTTTTGCAACGACAAGATAATTCAATACAAACGATCCTGTGAGTGCGTTCGTAATGGCTTCCGCCTGTTGATACAGTTGAAGTGCGGCATCCAATTCTTCGATTTCACTATAGAGATCGCCAAGCCCGGTCAATATCAACGACTCGGCACGAACGTTGCGGCTTTTTCGGGCACAGGTCAATCCATTTTCAAATGTTTCAGACGCAAGTTCATAATCGCCAAGCTGGTGATACAACACCGCCAGGTTATTCAATATCTCCGCCTGCAAATAGAGATTCCGCTCCGCCTGCCGTAGCTTGAGCGCTTCGTGATAGGAACGCAGTGCCGAATTGACGTCGCCCATTGCGCCATGCACCATGCCTGTTTCCATCAGTATTGTGGGAATAATATCTGTCTCTTTCAATGAAGAATAGAGCGCAAGGGATTGTTCCAATGATTCCACCGCACGGCTGGATTCTCCCAGGCGATATAGATCCAATCCCTTCAGCCGAAAGCCTTCTGCATACGACGATTGGAACGCAGAATTTGATTCCGCAAGACCTAACGCTTCTTCAACATCTTCCAGGGATGCCTTGTAATCTCCCAAGAACCGCAGCGTATTCGCCCGGCGGATCAACGTAATGAGGAGTCCGAACGGATCGCTTTGTTTTCGATAAGTGGATACCGCTTTATCGAGCAATTCGCGCGATTCCGGCAACTTCCCTTTAATGGCAAGAATGGGCCCGCGCAGGGAGATCAATCCGGGGCGGGTTCGGGCAATCGAAGGAGGCAGGCTGTTGATCCAGCCTTCCAGGGTAACAACTGCATTCCGAAGCATGAATTTGCCTGCGCGTTCAATCAGGCCGGCAAGTGCTTCAATATCATTTGATTGACTACAGGTGAAGTAGGCCTTCTCCCACTCCCCCGCCTGTTCATACGCCACGACCATGCGTTCAAGGATCGACTGAACTTCATGTGGAAGTTCCACTCTCAAGCGCGATTGAAGAAATTCGCGGAAGAGCGGATGATAGCGGAGCCAGCGTCCATCCGCGCCGAGAGGCAGGACGAATAAGTTCTTCTCCAGGATTAGCCCCATAAGTGTGGCCCAGTTGTGTTGTCCAGGCTGAGGCGGTCCGAGGATGATCTCACAGACTTCCGCGTTGAACTCCTCCGGTAGCGAAGTTCGCAGCAGGAAGCGGCGAATCTCATCGGGTTGTTGATCGAGCACTTGATGTCCAAGATAGGCGAAGGCATCCACGGCAGAGACGCGCCCAACGCCTGGAAGATTGGAAAGCACCATGCCTGTGATCCATCCCCCCGTCTGCTCAACAAATTGGGCCGCGGTCTCATCCGAGATGTGCTGGTGATAATTCTGCGAATACAGAGCCTGGACTTCGCGCGGGACGAAGGCGAGTTCTGTATGGCTGAGTCCGGCCACCTGTTCGCGCGCGACCATGAGTGTGACATCATCCAGCGCGGGCAGTGTGCGCGACGCGAGCATGATGTGACAGTTTTCATCCACCAACTGCAGGAATCGATTTAGCAGGGAAGAAATGATAGGGGCATCGTCAAGAAGGTGGAAGTCGTCGATGATCAGGAGAAAATCATTCTCGGCATGCTCATAGAGTTCATTTGTAAGCATGACAAGGATGGCTTCGGCATCATCCTCAATGGACTTTAATTGATTCAATTGCAGGCGCGAGGTCTCACCGACATCCCGGAAATGTTCGGCAAGGGAGGCAATCAGATAGGCAATAAAGCGTTGCGGGTCGCGGTCGAGGGGATCCAGGGAGAGCCAGCAGACAGGCATTTCAAGGTCATCCGCCAGGTCGATCAATAGGGATGTCTTCCCATATCCGGCAGGAGCGGAGATGAGCAACAGCTTGTTGTCCAGCGACTCTTTCAAACTCTTCAGCAAACGCGGCCGGGAGAGCAATTCAGGGCGGCGAGGTGGAACAACGATTTTGGTCTTGCTGATCGGAATGGATTTGGTAGACATGCTTTCAGATGAACCTTTCCTATTTTACTTACTTAAAGAGAGATTGCATCTACTTCGTGTCTTCCTCTTTAGATTCCCCCCATGATTACACATCGTATAAAAGTCAAAAGCGATCCCTTGGGATAAATTGTCCACTACTCCATATAACACCTGCACCCGACACAGGTGTTTATGTGAACTTGCGGATCGGGAATCTTTGCGTTTCCTTGATGCAGAATATCTATTCTATCTTCTTTGCTTCCATTTCCTGGTGAAGTACATCCAATATACGGGCATGGATGCCAGGCGCAGCAGCCACCACGGATTGCGGCGGGGAAATAAAATCATCGCCCCCATCCACATTTGTGACACGCGCACCTGCCTCCCGGCAGATCAAGCCACCCGCGGCCACATCCCATGGCTTGAGAGCAAGTTCCCAAAAGCCATCAAAACGGCCGGCGGCAACATAGCATAAATCCAGCGCGGCGGAGCCCAACCTTCGCACGCCTTGTGTCAGTTTTGCGAAGCGCACGAAATTCGCAAAATTATCCTGCAAAGTATTCCAGGCGTCATAGGGAAATCCGGTCACGAGCAAGGATTTTTGGAGTTCAGCGGTGTCGGAAGCACTTAAGGGTTTTCCATTAAGAGATGCACCCCTGTCACGTTCCGCGCTGAACATCTCATCGCGCATTGGCTCGTAGACAGCCCCCAGCGTCAGCTCGCCACGAAAAGCATAGGCGATCGAAACACAGAAGATGGGAATATGGTGGGCATAATTCACCGTCCCGTCCAGGGGATCGATATACCATGTGTGTTGGTCGCTGCCTTCAATGATCCCGGTCTCTTCGGCAAAGATATGATGATCGGGATACTTCCCCAGTACTTCATCAAGCAGAAATTTCTCGGACTGATGATCCACTTCAGTGACAGGATCGATCACGCCCTTGTAATTGACCTGATGATCCCTGCTGTATCCGGCGCGTAGAATGGCACCCGCTTCACGCGCAAGGCGTTCGAGTTCAGAAAGAGTGGGCTGCATTATTCTTTCAATTCGTCAATGGTTTTGTAGATATCGTGGAGTTCGGTCTGGATCTCATCACGGTCGCGCACAGATTGCTTGAGCAAGGCTTCGAAGGCGGGCCTCTGATCGGTGGGCAGGGTGGGAAGCAAACGCTCGGCGCGCGCGATCTGCGTGTTTTTGTGTCGCAGTTTGTTTTCAAGCCGCGTACGGTAACCGGAGTAAAACCTCTCCATATCGAGCGGCTGCGGTTGTGTAAACGGCTGCTGGGTCACAAGCTCGGCAACGGTCAACAAAAAGTCCTCGGTGTCAATGGGCTTTTCCATGAAGCGCGCTGCGCCCAGACTCAGGGCAAAATCCTTGTCTTCAGGAGTCACGTACGTTGCCGATAAAAAGACCACCGGGATGGGACGCGTTTCGGGGTTGAGCCGCAACTTCTGGACGAAGGCATATCCGTCCATTTTTGGCATTAGAATATCCGTGATGATCAGGACCGGTCTTTGGCGGGAGATCACTTCCAGCGCCTCCTCACCATTCCGTGCGGTCAGGACGGCATAACCCTTGAAGCGCAAAGTGACTTCAAGCAGTTCAAGGACATTGGGTACATCTTCAACAATCAGGATGGGGCCGTAGAGGGTGCTCATGACGATATTGTAGCCTGCTTCTGGATGACGAACAAGAGTGCATCATTCTTTGATACCCGCTGGTGCGGGACACCCTGCGAGTACGATGTGATAGACCGGAATGTGCAGGTTGGCAACCCGCACCACGGTTTTCTTACCCGCCCCACACGCGCGAGCCCAATGCAGAACGGATAAATTCAACCCCAAGGCTGGCGGTTTGATTCTGCACATCGAGGATTGGATTCACTTCGACGAGATCCATGCCAACGAGTTTTCCTGTTTCCGCAACCACCTCACAGGCAAGATGCGCTTCACGATACGTCAGACCACCAGGCACGGGAGTTCCCACACCCGGCGCGTGACGCGGGTCGAGCGCGTCCATATCGAATGACAAATAGATTCCATCCACGTCGCGGCTGACGCGGTCAATGGCTTTCTCCAACGCGGCGACCATGCCGAGGCGGTCGATCTGTTCCATACTTTGCACCATGACGCCCGCTTCGCGCAGGTTCCTTTTCTCGCCCGGGTCCAGGTCACGCGCACCAATAGCGGCGACCCGCTTCGGGTCCACGACCGGAGGTGTTTCCTCCCACAAACGAACAAGGCGTGGATCGCCGAGTCCGCACAGTGCAGCGAGAGGCATCCCATGAATATTTCCCGATGGAGTTGTTTCCGCGGTGTTGAAATCGGCATGCGCGTCCACCCAAATAACGCCAATTTTTTTATGTTTTGCGACGCCGCGAATGGACCCAACTGAGAGGCTGTGATCGCCGCCAAGCACCAGGGGAAAGCGTCCGCCCTGGATGGATGTTGCGACCGCGCCCGCAACGCGACGCGCCATTGGCAGAATGCAATCAATGTATTTGAGTCTCGGATCCGTGATGCTGCATGTTTCCTGAATCGGGACTTCGATATTGCCTTTATCTTCAAGCACATATCCCAACTCTTCAAGCTTGTTGTGAAGATGTGCGTATCGTATCGCACTGGGGCCCATATCCACACCGCGACGATCTGCACCGAGATCGATGGGGACACCGATAATGTCAATTTGCATACGTTGCTCCTACCGCTTGTCTCATGAAAAAGTTATCTTTAACTTGGATTCATAGGCTGAAATTCAATTTTCAAGTTAAGTAAATCATACGGCACTCTGTATCAGAATTTAGCCGCAAAGACGCCAGGAGTCCAAAGGCTGATTATTTGAAGAAAGAAGTCCTGGCATCCTGCGCACACGTGTCCGGCCGCTTTTCGCGGGGACCCCGCTTCATTGCGATCCATATTTTGTGACGCGATTGCGCCCACCATCCTTGGATTGGTACAGAGCCTTATCCGCCATCTGCAATATCGCGTCGCCTGTCAGTCCATGCTCCGGAAAGGATGCAACACCTGCCGAAAATGTTGCTGAAAATTTCATCCCTTCGTAGGGAATGGCGGACTCCGAAAAATCCTGCCGCCACATTTCAACCCGTTCGTAGCTGTCGTTCAAAGAAGCATTCGGCATCAGAATCACGAACACCTCACCGCCGTATCGACAGATCACATCGCCACGGCGGGTATGTTCAACGAGGAAATTTGCAAACGCCTGCAGGACCACGTCGCCGCATCTGTGACCATAGTTATCATTGAACTGCTTGAAAAAATCCATGTCCATGATCACGATGGAGATGGGATAATCTTCTCGAGCCGCGCGGGCCATCTCTCCATCCAGAAACTCGGCCATATAACGACGGTTGTAGACGTTCGTGAGTGGATCGCGGATCGCCTGCTCCTGCAATTTTGCGCGCAGTTCCTCGATCTCAGCCAGTTGATCCTTGAGCACATCGTTGGCGTATTTCAAATTGTTCTCAAGCCATTTGTGTTCGGTAACATCATGTGCGACGATCACGCGTCCTTCCAGCACATTGAAACGGTTATATAGCGCAGAGATAACCAGCTCAACGGTACGGGGTGGTTCGCCCGGAATCTGAATTTCCTCATGGACTTCATTCGCGCTCAAAAATCGGCTCACCAGTTGCGGCCACTCCCGAAACACATCGACAGGGTTTTTTCCAATGATCTCATCGATACGCTTATCCAGGATTTTTTGGGCAACCGAGTTTGCATCCAGCACGCGGTCGTGCGCATCAACGACAAACACCATCTCGGGGATATGTTCCAGGACGGTGTAACGCGCAATCGGTATCAGGTCGAAGATCCGCAGACCGAATACTCCAAATCCGATCAACGCCGCAGTCATCGTAAATGAAATAGGCGTCAGGTCAATGCGAATGGACAAGGCAGGGATAAGAACAGGTGCCAGTTGATAGAAAATATTAACCAGGATGGGAATCAATACTGCGCCGATCAAGGCGAACATTTGCCTGCGATACAAATCGCGATATTGGATCGCCCGCCAGATCAATAACCCCATCCCTGACAGGTTGAGCACATAGGAATTAACGAGGGCCACCAGATACCACGGTCCGCGCCCAATTACTAATGGACCGCCATTGTCAGAGATGGGATGTATGGAGGAGTAATAAAAATGAAACCATTGATTCGAGAACAGAAAGATAAGGGATAGAAGTGGAATGATAAACAACAAACTGCCTGTCAATTTGTTCAACCAACGATCCAGGCGTGTGTACTGCACTGTAAAAATGAACCAGATGACCGGCACAGACAGAATGCCGATATTCTCCAACCGCAGCCAGTATTGCTTCGCTTCCATTGATGGCGACAAGGTGATCAGGGCATATCCAAAACTCCACACCGCCAACAGATAGAGCATGGATCTCAGGGATCTCAACCCCGGTGCGGATGGTCTGCGCATCAACAGAAAGGCGATGAAAAGCGCCGCGGCTGTATTAATCAACAATATGGAAGCAAAGACAATCCATTGAGTTTCCACGCAGAAGCACCTGCCCCAAAAAGTACGAGAATTTCCCGTCAATTGAATTGTACACTGTGGATAGCAATTATTCTACATATTTTCAACACATTTTTAGAGAGAAAATTCATCCCGTGCTTATCTTGCAAATCTATATTGAATACCAAAGGAGCACTACTATATATGACCACCAATTCTGTCATCACCGATTCCGGTTTGACCTCGGCAAGCTCGCCATCTGCCGCGGTCAAACCCAAACGTTATCATCCGGCATTGGTTGCCTTGCATTGGTTGATCGCGATCCTGATCTTTGGAGCCTTCTTTCTTGCCCAGGGGAATGATGGCGGACGGGAAAGATTCCAACCAGGGCAGGGAAATTTCCGGCCGCAGGGACTCCAACAGGGCAGCCCTTCGCAAAATCTTCAATCGGGGAATCCACCGCAGGGTTTCCCCCGGGATGGCTTTCCTCAGCAGGGAAGCACAAGCGTCTTCTCAACAATTGGGATCCACATGATATTCGGCATCACAGTTCTTGTCTTGTTGATCGTTCGTCTCCTCGTGCGTTGGAGAACTCAGCATCCTGAATGGCAAAGTGCCGGGAACAAATTTTTCGATTGGGTGGGGAACTTTACTCACTTCGGGTTGTATTTTCTGACGTTTGCGATGGTCATCACGGGCGTCATTCTTGCGGACCAGCGCGGCATCCTGGCACGGACCTTCGGCATCGGCTCTACACCGATACCAGGCAGTTTCCGTCGAGGCGGCTTTAGTTTGGGCTTCTTCCATGGCGGGATTTGGACTCTGCTGATTTTGTTGATTGCCTTACATGTCGGTGCAGCGTTGTACCACCAGTTTATTCTTAAGGATAATTTGTTGGGAAGGATGTGGTTCGGGAAGAGCGCGGAATAAGGGCAAGCGGAAGTCAAGGTTCAGTATTGAGGCGATACGTTTATCGCCTCTTTTCTTTTAGAAGACCCCAGTGCGCGAAGAATATAGTAGATGACGAACAATACGACCACGGTGATACATCCGTGCCAGAAGAAACTCATGACGAAGTGGAATATTCTTGCAACAATGTGAGAAAAGAAGCGAAAGGTCACAAACAAGATCACCAGCCCGGCGATGATCCATATCCATGAGCTTATGTGAGAAAGATTTATCATTCGTAGCACTTTCCTTATGCTAAACCGCAAAGACGCGAAGAGCGCAAAGGATTTGATTAAAGAAGAGAAGACTTTTTGGGATAGGGAGTCGTTCCGGGGAGGTTCAACACGAATCGCTTTATCCCTTGCTTCATTAATACCACATTCCAATTGAGAAGAAATCCGATTTTGCACCCGCTCAGTTTCATGTAAGTTAACAACTGCGCCTCATGAACTGGTAAAAGGGATTCAACAGACTTATTCTCAACAATAACCAATTTGTTTATGAGAGTGTCAATTCGATAACCCACATCAATCTTCTGACTTTCGTAAAGCAAAGGAAGTTTCACCTCAGTTTCCGCATCCCAACCGCGTTTTATTAGTTCATAAGTATGGCAATATTGATAAGCGGACTCAAGCAAGCCAGGTCCTAATGCTTTATGCACCTTGACCGCACAATCCACAACATCGGATGCAATCGCCTCAATGTCTATCATCTCTTCTTACTCCTTAAAATCTTAGTGTCTTTCGCGCCTTGGCGGTAAAAAAGGTTTTAAGCAGTCCTGTAATAACCTACATCTACAGAATACACTTGTCCTCTCTTGATCACTTGCTTGACGAGATTTGTCCCGTAGCGATAGCCGAGATGACGATAATCGGGCACGGACAGGATCAGCATGTCCGCCTGTTTGCCGGCCTCGATGGAGCCGATCGCATCCGACCTGCGAATGGCGTGCGCGGAATTGATCGTCGCGGCGGCGATGGCTTGTGCGGGCGTCAATCCCATATAGCGGCAGGACAAAGCGATCGCAATCTGCATCGACTCATTCCATGAAGTGCCAGGGTTGCAATCTGTGGCTAGAGCGAGGATTGCATCCGCTTCAATTAATTTGCGTGCAGGAGTGTAATCTTTTTCGGCAAGACCGAATGGTGTACACGGCAACGCCACAGCGACTGTGTCTGATTTGCCCAGCGCGGCGATGTCCGCGTCGGAGGTCTTGACAAGGTGATCTGCTGACGCCGCGCCCAACTCGACCGCCAGGGAAGCGCCGCCGAGGTTGTCAAACTCGTCCGCGTGGATCTTGAGCGGGAAACCCAGAGTCAATGCCCGGATCAGAATCTGACGCGATTGCAGCAAGTCAAAGGCTTTGGTCTCGCAGAAGACATCCACAAACGGTAGAGGCAGGCGCGGGGCGTGAGTGCCCCACCACTCTTTGAGCATCGGCAGCATCGTCTCGCAGACAAGATCGGTGTAGCCCTGTGGGTTATCCTTGAATTCGGGCGCGATGGCGTGCGCACCGAGAAAGGTGAACGAGAGGTCCAGAGGCGTTTCGTCGTCGAGCGCGAGCAATGCTTTGAGCAGACGAAGCTCGGTCGCGGTCTGTAGTCCATATCCCGTTTTGGCTTCGACCGTCGTTGTGCCATGCGCGAACATCCGCAACAGACGTGGCCGAGTCTGCGCAATAAGCGTTTCAATGGAAGCTGCCCGTGTTTGTTTTACCGTAGACAGAATCCCGCCCCCTTCAGCGAGAATATCCAAATAAGGTTTGCCTGCCATCTTCATCTCGAACTCGTCCGCACGGTCGCCTCCCCAAATGACGTGGGTGTGCGGATCCACGAAGCCGGGCATCAGGACACAATCGTTCGCGTCGAGAGTCGGCTCGTCCGGATAGGATGTTCTTAGTTCAGCCGTTGTGCCGACTGCAACGATTTTTTCATCGCGAATAACAACGGCGCCTTTTTCGATGATGCCGAGTGTGCCGAGAGCGTGACCGCGTTGTGGTCCGCCGGCGAGGGTGAGAAGTTGGGAGGAAGAGTGGATGAGCATGAGGGTAATTGGTTGTTGGTAATTCGTAATTGGAGAATTAGAGATTGGAGACTCGTCAGGGAGGTAATTTAACCACAGATGAACGCGAATGAACATAAATTGAGAGATATCTTCTTTAGGTGTAAAATTGGTTCACAATGCCGACTATCATCATTGACGGATACAAGTTTCGTTTTTACTCATCCGATATTCAAGAGCCGCCCCATGTGCACGTTATTCATGGAGATGATGTAACCAAAATCTGGCTTGTACCAGTGAGTGTTGAATACAATCGTGGTTACAGTCAGCCTGAATTAAACCGTATTTTGAAATTGACCCGCAAAAATCAGGAGAAATTGCTGGAGGTATGGAATGATTACTTCAGCCAGTGATATTGGTACGCAAGTACAGGCAAAAAGCGTTCGCTTTGAAGGAAATATCTTACATGTTTTATTGAGTGATGGACGTGAGATCAACCTTCCCATTAATAAAATGGATTGGCTTAAATGGCTCGCCAACGCCACCCCCGAACAACGCGCAAAGTGGACTATTGAACCCAATGGTTTTGCCGTTTACTGGGAGGAATTGGATGATGGCTTCGAAATTGAGCACCTCCTCAGTTTGCAACCGTTAGCATAAACCAAAAGCTTCCGAAGGCTTAGAGCCTTCGGAAGTCTTGTTTTTGGCGAGGGTAAGAAATTGGGAGGAGGAGTGAATGAGCCTAAGAATTTCCAGGGATGAGGGGATAGGGGTTAGTGAGGTAATTTAACCCCAGATATTCCTGCAAATCCAAGCAAAGTATGATTATTTAAGGAGTCATCATGAAATCTAGTTTTGAGTGGGATCCTAAAAAAGGAAAGAAAGAAGAGCACTACATTACTATAGGTTTGTCAAACAAGAATAGGCTTTTGTTGGTAGCACATACCAAGCGCGATGATTGTATCCGCATTATCAGTGCAAGAAAGGCAACAAGAAATGAAGAAAAATTCTATGAAGAAGCAGGATGATTACGAATTACGGGAGGAATACGACCTCTCGAAAATGATCGTTTTGCCCAAGGGCAGATTTGACCCAAAACGCAGAGTCGGAAGCAATGTCGTGGTGCTGGAGCCTGAGATTGCAAAGGCTTTCCCGAATGATGAGGCAGTCAATGAAGCCCTGCGGTTGATCTTGAAAGCCACAAAAATCCCGCAAGGGATGAGACCTTCACGTTAAATGGGAACTTCCGGAGCCATAGAAGCTTCGGAAGTTTTGTATGAGTCCCTTTTGCAAGGGTGATGATTTGGGAGGAGGAATGGATGAGCATGAGAGTTTCCAGTGAACAGTAAGCAGTAGTCCGTGAAGTAATTTAACCACAGATAGATACAGGTGAAAAATGATTGAAAGATGACATGAGCATCCTGAGTGAAAACACAATTGACTGTGATATTGTACTCTTAACTCAAGTGTGTATTCATGATAAATTGAATCGCCGTGGAAGCATACTCTGCAGCTTTTCTATCATGTGATCGTTATCCTTCTCATCTGGTACTGTTCCACGATAATTGATAATTTAGAGATTGATTGTTGCTATTAGGCGTGGGAATTGCTATACTGTTTCTATCATCCCTTACTTGATAAAGCGAATTGAAAAGCCCGTTGCATTCAACAAATGCCAGCCAGCTATCAAGCGTTGGCATCCTGTCATCTGAGAGGAGAGAGACATGACACACCAGGTACGCTCATTCGCACGAGCAGCACTTTGGGCATTGCCGGTCTGGGCCGCCATGTTGTTCCTGGGCACACTTACCCATCAGCCTGATCCACAGAAGGATTTCGCCAGCTTTGCTGCATACGTCACCACTACGAGCTTTTTGCTATCTCATTTGATTAATAGCATCACAGGAGCAGCCATCGGTTCGATAGGCGTTGTTGCATTGTTGTTATACCTCCAGGAATCAAAGGTAACGGGCAGGGCAATCACCGCAATGGTCGCCATGATCATATCGAACACCCTCGTATCCTCGATCTTTGGTCTTGCTGCCTTCGCCCAGACTGCCATGGGGCGGATGTTCATCGCAGGGCAGCAGAACGCGCTCGAGTTCTACAACCAGGTTTACAGTGGCACCCTCTTTGGCACGGCGGCTATAGCCTTGCTACTGTTCATGATCGGCGGAGTCTTGATGGGAAATGTCATCAGCGCGTGCGGCTTCTTTCCACGCTGGACAGGATGGGTAATTGCAATCAGCATGGTTGGTTTTGTGCTGAGCACATTTCTCCTGGATATCGGTCAGAGCATTTTCTCGGCGTTGCTCTTTGTCGCGGCTCTTACAGTCGCATGGAACGCGGGCAGGGAGCAATCCATGCAAAGTTCCACCTCGGCGATGTCCTAGCAAGCATGATCACAGAGAAGCATACTCTCCGTCCTAACACTGCACTGTGACCTATCAAGCCAATATCCAAATATCAGGGTATTAAGTCTACCTTTCCTCTCAACGCGCAAATATGATAAAAGAGAGTCAACACGGAGAAATACAATGTGGCTTTTCTATCTTTTGCTCGTCATCATACTTGTTGCGGGGGTCACTTATTTTTGGCGAGACCTTCGTCCCGAGATCAATACCCGTCGTAACCTGTCCCTGCTGGGGAAGGAAGCGCCCACGCTCACGCAGGACGGCATCACATTCCGCGACCTGAACAAGAATGGGAAACTAGATCCGTATGAAGACCCGCGCCGTCCGATTGAAGAACGCGTCGAAGACCTGCTCGGGCAGATGACGCTCGAAGAAAAAGCGGGCATGATGTTCCAGACCATGATCGGCATGAACAAGAATGGCACGATCCTGGAAAAGACAGGCATGTGGCCCCTGCCGCAAACGTCCGATATGATCGCGCGGCGATTGATGAACCACTTCAATATCCTCGAAGGCACCGACCCACGCCACATGGCGGAGTGGCACAACCGAATCCAAAAACTGGCCGAACAGACTCGGCTGGGGATTCCGGTCACGATCTCGTCGGACCCACGCCACTCCTTCTCGCATAATCCGCTGGCGGGCATGATGGCGGGCAGTTTCTCTCAATTCCCCGAGCCAACGGGACTCGCCGCCACACGTGACGTGGATCTGGTCCAAGAATTTGCGGACATTGCCCGACAGGAATATCTCGCCGTCGGCATTCGGCTAGCGCTCCACCCGATGGCGGACCTTGCCACCGAACCGCGTTGGTGCCGCTGCAACGGGACGTTCGGAGAAGATGCTGATCTTTCCGCACAAATGACCGCCGCATACATCCGCGGTTTTCAAGGCGAAACATTGGGCAAGGACAGTGTCGCCTGCATGACCAAACACTTCCCAGGCGCGGGTCCACAAAAGGATGGGGAGGACGCGCATTTCCCATATGGACGCGAACAGGTTTATCCCGGTAATCTTTTTGAGTATCATTTAAAGCCGTTTGAAACTGCGTTCAAAGCCAGTACCGCACAGATCATGCCGTATTATGGAATGCCCGTTGACACTCCGCTCGAGGAAGTTGGATTCGGTTTCAACAAGGATGTCATCACTGGATTGCTGCGCGGCAAATATGGATTCGACGGCGTCGTCTGCACAGATTGGGGTCTGCTCACTTCGATGAAAATCCTCGGACGCGAAGTCATGCCAGCCCGAGCCTGGGGCGTGGAAAAATTGTCCACGGCGGATCGCACTCAAAAGGCGCTGGATGCGGGCGTGGACCAGTTCGGAGGCGAAGCCTGTCCTGAAGTTATCCTCCAGTTGGTGCACGAAGGAATGGTCAACGAGGAACGCATTAACCAATCAGTTCGAAGATTGTTACGAGACAAATTCCGACTTGGTCTATTTGATGATCCCTATCTCGACGTGGATGCAGCAGAAAGAATCATTGGGCAATCCGAATTCCGCAAAGTTGGCGAACTTGCGCAACGCAAGGCTGTTGTTTTGCTCAAGAATGAGAAACAAACATTACCACTCAAAAATGGACTGAAAATATATGCCGAGAATATCGAGGCCGAAGCTATCAAACCTTATGGTGAGGTCGTGGACCATCCATCAAAAGCAAATATTGCCATCCTGCGTCTGAATGCCCCATATGAAAAACGCAAGGGCTTGATGGAAGGTTACTTCCACGCGGGAAAGCTGGATTTCAAGGAACCGGAGAAAACACGCATATTGAACATTTTGAATCAAGTGCCAACAGTTGTGGATATTTATCTTGAACGACCCGCCGTCATCCCTGAGATAGCAGAGAAGAGCGCGGCATTGCTGGCAAACTTCGGCGCAAACGATGACGCCCTTCTGGATGTCATATTTGGAAAATTTGAACCACAGGGAAAGCTTCCATTTGAATTGCCCTCCTCCATGGAAGCGGTGCGCAAACAAAAGGAAGACCTGCCGCACGACTCGGAAAACCCGCTGTTCCCCTTTGGGCACGGGTTGTGTTACTAGTTGTTTCGGTCATTACGAGGAGCGTGGCGACGAAGCAATCTCCTGTAATATGAGCATGCTTCGCTACATGCAGTCGCTCGCAATGACGGAATACACATAAGCAACAAGCCTCGCCTTCTTGAGCGGTGGTCCCTATTTCACCTTCTTCAACATATACGATGTAATACTTCCCTTAGTAGGCGGCATTTCATAGACAAAGATCAATTCGCGATCGTCAAAAACTGACGGTTCCCACTCGCTGAAATCCGCGGAGATGGAAACCAGGCGCGCTCCTTTTTTCATTTGCTTCTCGAGGTGCGGGGAAAGTTTCGTGATTTCTTTGGATGTCCCATACACGAACACAACATCGGCATCCTTTAGATCCGCCTTGTAGAAATTTTCCCAACGAATCTGAATTTGATTCCCATATCTGCTTGCAGTGGTTCGCAGCCAGATCAACGCGCATTGGATGGGACCGATTTCGAGTCCTACGGCTTTTGCACCAAAGTCACGCGCCGCGATGAGCAATACGCGTCCATCACCGGCTCCAAGATCATAAAGAATTTCATTCGGCTGGAGGTTCACCAGCGTCAACGCTTTTCGGATTCGCGCCGGCTTTGTGGGGACAGGAGGAAGTCCGTAAAACGCGGGAACAAGAATCCATAAAAGCATAATAATGAATAAGAGCAGGAAGAAACCCAAAGCAAAAAGGATAATCATATTAATCATGATAGCGCGAAACGTACCAAACCGCAGCGAGTCCAAGTAAATTAAATGCGACCGCCGCGCCCGTGACCACCGAAAAACCAAACGCATATAAAGTCGGTGCAAGCAAGGCACCAATGGCACGTCCTAAAGAGTTTGCCGCGCCTGCAAAGGATAAGGTAGTAGCGCGGGCGGCAGGCATCACTTCGCTCATCAAAGGAATAAGGCTGACGATTGTAAATTCAAACGTAATGTAGAACAGGAACAACCCGACCAGGGCGCCCAATTCCGTGCGACCGATGAATGGTAATAAAATCGCGGCGATGCAATTCGCAAGCAAACCAACCCCTGCCGCACGCATCTTTCCCACGCGATCCACAAACAGAGTAACCAATCCCTCCCCACCTAATTCTGATAAGCCGATGATCGCGGAAGCTCCTGCCAGGGCCGCAATCTGCAATTTGAATGAGTCTTCCAACCATACACCAAACATCAGGTTCACCACTTCATTAGCGGCGGTCATGCAGAGTCCAATCGAAAGGGCAACCAAAACAATGGGCGTGGTAACAATCTCTTTAAGGTGGCCAAACATCCCATCCTGGTGATGAACCGGTTTGGCCGAATCAACGAGGGTCAAGGCGACAAAAATAAAAGCGATCACTCCCAGGCTGGCAAGCAGCCCAAATGGCGTCGACCATTTCGATCTGGTGATAACAAATCCCATGGCAGGCACACCAATAATAAACGCCAGCGACCAGCCAAATTCCATGAACCCAATTGCCCTGCCGCGCTTTTCGTAGGAAGTGTGATCGGCGACATACGATGCCAGTGAAGGGTCAAAGATCCTATAACCAACCAGACCAAAGATCAAAGCGATACCAAGGGTGGTGAGGCTCGGAAACAAGGCGACTAGCGCCGTCGCTCCGATAAATAGTCCTAATCCCAGCAACATACCGAACTTGCGCCCGCGCGTTTCGATAAAGGGAAAAATAAACGGATCTATTGCGCTGATAATGGCGCGGTTTGCAACCAAGCCTGAGATCACGCTGATATCGACTCCAAGTCCTCGCGCAAAGATCGTCAGAAACGGATAAATCATCCGGTAAGCAGTGTTCATTACCACGCGCATAAGAGTATAGATCGCGAGGGAAAAATAATTTATTGATGAAGCTTTTGTGTCCATAATGAGCCGAAGAATACCATAAAAGGTTGTGGGAATTCGCGTCAACCAATAAATCAGAGATTTTTTGTCTTGTTACATCCATCACCCGGTTTTTATGATGCTCAATACTATTCCTGCCCTTTTACATTTGTTACAATTTTCACAAATATATGTGTATATATGAATATATCGCCAAGGAGAAGGAATGAACACCAATCTTGAACTGGAGGTCACCCAACTCCATGCTGAAATCTGTGCAGGGCTGGCAGACCCAAATCGTATTTTGATCCTGTACGAACTCTCGCAATCCCCGCGTAATGTGACCGAACTCTCAACAAATTTGAAGATGCCACAACCGCTGGTTTCACGTCATTTGAAAATTTTGCGGGAGCGTGGCATGGTGTTTCCGAATCGTAAAGGCACTGTCATTGAATACACGCTCGCAGATGACCGCTTGATCCAGGCACTGGATCTACTGCGGGCTGTCATGCGCGATGGTTTGACCAAGCGCGCAGAGTTAATTGAAGCACTGGCATAACGCGCACTGTCGAAGATCCCGCATTGGCGGGGGCGCGATCCTATTTGAAGGAGACCAAAATGGAGAAAAAGAACAAAATGACACTCGTCGTCCTAAGTGGCGACATGGACAAGGTAATGGCAGCCTACATCATCGCATCTGGCGCTGCTGCAGGCGGAATGGAAGTAATCATGTTCTTCACATTCTGGGGACTCAAAGCCATTCAACGCGATGGCGTTCTCACCGGCAAGGGATTGTTCGGGCGCATGTTAGGCGTCATGAACCGCGGCGGCTTGAATGCCATTGGTCCATCACGCCTCAACATGGGCGGCATGGGTCGCTGGATGTTCAAACTTATGATGAAGATGCACGGCGTCACACCGCTCAATGAATTGCGCGATGCCTGCATTGCGCTGGGCGTCAAATTGATCCCCTGCGACATGTCCATGCAGGTAATGGAGATCGATTGCGAACACTTGATCCCCGAAGTGGAAGAGCCCGTTGGCGTGGCTGTGATGCTTGAACACGCGAACGAGTCTAGCGTTCAATACTTTATCTAAACCCCCACCCTAGCCTCTCCCTTGGGGAGAGGGATATAAGGAGTAAAAATGTCTGATACCCCGAAACTCTCTCTTGATTTCAAAGGCTTACTTTGTCCCATGCCTGTCGTAAAACTTGCTCAAGCAATGAAGCAAATCCAGGTTGGCGAACTCGTTGAGGCATTCGCAACGGACGCTGGCGTGATGGCAGATATCCCTGCCTGGGCGAGAACCACTGGCAATGAACTCGTCAGCCTCGAAAAACAGGATAAGGTCTTCAAGTTTGTTGTGAAGAGGGTGAAGTAGATAGGTAGAAACGTACGCAGGTATGCAAGTAAACATATTTACGTGTTTACCTGTCTACTTGTGTGCTCCGAAGGAGAAACCCATGCTCATCTTTCAACTCGTTGCTCTCGCGGGACTTATAGCTGGTCTCTACGGAATTTATATTCGCTACGCGGAGACGAAGCGCCGCGTCCTCCCTATCGATAAATCGCCCATCAAAGGCAATATCTCACATGGCATTACCTATGCCTTCACGAAAGGCATGATGCCGTGGGCCAAAGAGTCCACTCGCATTCATATGATCGCGTATCTGCGCGGGATTGGATTCCATGTTGGAATTTTCGCTGCAATCGGCGCGGTGATCATCAGCCCATTCTGGGAAGACTTACCTCCTCTCCTCTTCTTGGTCTTGTTCTGGGTGCTGACCCTTGGCGCAATCTTGGGCGCGACAGGTGGAATCATGCGGATCGTGGAACGCAATTCAAGGGGTTTGAGTCTGCCCGACGATCATTTCGCCGTCTGGTTGACGACGCTCTTTATTACGGTGACAGGCTTCGCCCTCCTCAATGATGCATTTGCCGTCCCGATGTATATCGTCGCAGCGATCACGTTTGTTTATATCCCGTTGGGAAAGATTCGCCACTGTCTGTATTTCTTCTTCTCGCGCATCTTCTTCGGAAAGTTCTTTGGGCGACGCGCGGTGTTTCCCCACCCCGAAGCGGTGAAGTGAGGCCAGCATGACTGAGACTATTGAGCTCGCTCTCAAGACACTTGAAGCGCAACTGAACCAACCGCTTGAAACCGCGTTGGAAGCCTGTGCGCGCTGTGGAATTTGTGCAGAGGCTTGTCATTACTACCGCGCAGAGCCGAAGGTCGAACACATCCCTGCTTATCGAGCCGAGCAATTGCGAAGTGTCTATCGTTATGAGCACGATTTCCTGAGTAAATTGTTCCCACTTTGGACGCGCTCAAAAAAGCTCGATGAACCAACTCTTGCAAATCTGACTGAAATCGCCTTTAGTCAATGTACGTTATGCAGGCGTTGCACCGTGAATTGTCCATTGGGCGTGGATACACCCTTGATGATGCGGGCGATCCGCGCGATGGCATCCGCGGCGGGAACCGCACCCGAGATTTTGGTGATGCTCGCCGATGCCGCGATCGAAAAGGGCCGGGATCCATCCTTCTATAAAGAGATGTTCCTTGAACAGATCAGGGAAATGGAAGAACAGCTGCGCGACGTTACAGGCGACCCGAACGCGAGCATTCCTGTTGAAAAACAGGGAGCGAAAATTTTGTATGTGCCGCTGGCTGGTGCTCATACGATTTTGCCTCCTGCCGCAGTGTTCAATGCCGCAAAAGAGGATTGGACACTTTCGATCTTCGAGTCCTCCAATTATGGCGTCTTTCTGGCAGATATGAAGCGGGCCAAAGAAGTTGCCAAACGGATTGTAGATGAAGCGAATCGCCTGGGTGTGAAGGAAATTGTTATCGCCGAATGTGGACATGCGTACGCATCCTATCGCTGGGATGTGCCGAACTGGTTTGCAGGTGAATTCGATTTCAAGGTGCGTTCACTGATCGAGGTCATTGCTGAGTATATTCAGGAAGGCAAGATCAAAGTTGACCCCACGGCGATCCCGGAAAGTGTGACCTATCACGACTCATGCAATCTGGCGCGCAATGGCGGACTCATCGAAGAGCCGCGTTATGTACTGAACAGGATCACAACCGATTTCCGTGAGATGACTCCCAACAAAGTGGAAGCCATTTGTTGCGGCGGCGGTGGAGGACTCGTCGCGTTGGCTGAATATGCCGAACGAAGGATCGCCGCCGGCAAGCCAAAGGCTGAACAAATCAAAAACACAGGTGCGCGCGTGGTTGTTGCGGCATGTGAGAATTGTCGCCTGCAAATTGGAGATTTGAACGAACACTACAATTTGAACGTTCGAATTACCGCGCTCACAGATCTGGTCGTCCGGGCGATGCGATTGCCAAAGCCATTGCCTGGAACTGAAGCAGAGCACTTGTTTGAAGACGAAAAATCTGCCGTGACAAGGGATTGAATGGAAACCAATCAAAAGACCGCTGATGAAGCGGTCTTTTGATGCCTATCTGCTTGACGCGCCGTCCTCGGCGCAGGGAGCGATCGTGACTATATAGATTCCCTATCTATATTCAAGAACACCCGTGTCAGGAAATATGCTGCGAGTAATGTCAACGCGATCAAGGCAAGGAAAAACGCAATTATGGCGTAGTTGCCTGAATTGAAGATCGGTGACGGAGGCGGGTGCATGATATTGCTGGCTGACGAAAAAACGATGCGCAATACAACAATGAAGAGTATGTTTGCAGTTGAGGTAATCCAATTCGTGTTGATGATCCAAAGTCCCACTTGCAAAAGCACACCTGTTACAGCGAAGATCACCGCCAGGCGAAAGCGCGGCTCGGAGAGGAAGAGACCATTCCAATTGGATTCCATTGCCCACAGCGAAAGCGGCAGGTACGTTACCCAGAAGATGATTCCGGTCCGCCCGAGCGCGGCTGACCATCGGTGAAACATGCCGCGCCTCGTGATGAACGCAATTATGCCAGCAATCGCCGCGGCGACGAATGCCAGCTCCGCACTGAGCACCCATGCGCCGTGCAGATAGACGATCCGCACATTGGCGCCAAGGGACTTCTCCTCGGGTCCGAAGAATGCCAGAACAGCAATTACAATTACGGTAATGAAGAACAAGGTGAGTGGTGATTTGAGCTTTGACATCCCACGATTTTACCTTACCATCTGTCATTGCGAGGAGCGCTAGCGACGAAGCAATCTCCTGTCTTCATTCAAGAGTATGTTTGTAGGTTTGTCGAGATTGCTTCGTCCGGAAAAGCCGCAGAGCGTCCTCGCAATGACGGTATACTTTCTATATGACTGAAAAACCTCCTGCAAGTATTGCCCTGGAAAAATTGAATATTCCCCATCAGGTTTTTATGCATGAAACGCCTGTGACCTCATTCGAGCAAGCTGCATCAGACCGCAACCAGCGACCTGAACAGATCGTGCGCAGCATTCTCTTCCAGATCCGCTCTGATGAGTTCGTGATGGTCCTTATGGCCGGGCCGGCGCAAATAGATTGGAAGAAACTGCGTCAACTCGTAAAGCGGTCACGCATTCGGATGGCAAGCGAGGATGAAGTCTTGGAAGTGACGGGATATCGCGTCGGGACGGTGAGTCCGTTTGGGATGAAGAATCCCGTCAAGGTCCTGATCGATGCGAGCGTGTTACAAGAGGAGGAAATCTCGATCGGCTCAGGAGTCCGCAGCACAGCAATCATCCTAAAGACTGAAGATTTACGTCGAGCGTTGGGAGAGGCGGAATTCGTGTCTCTTGGGGGGAATTCCTGATGAAAGACAATGTTGTAGAATATCAATAGGTGGTATTCTATTCCGGGATATGACCGATGCGGACCATTTTTCTAAATTCAAAGCTTCGACTACGCAGATTTAGATCGCAGCTGATCCTGACGTTTCTGGTTGGCTTTCTGGGCATTGCAATTGCGATCGGTTTGCCCGTCATCCTGTTGATCAACCGTCAGGCATCCTCTCAGGCCCAACTTCTCCTGGACCAATCGGTAGTAGCCTCACGAGCGTTCATAGCAAGTGAACAATCCAATCTGCAGAGTCTCGCGCTTCTTGTTTCACAACGCCCAACCCTGCTACGATACCTGGATGAACAGAATTTCTCGGCGCTTGGAGATTATCTGAACACCTTGCGCGACGGGGCAAGCCTTGATCTCGTTTTGGTCTGTTCCCATGGAAAGGATGTGACGGGATTCGATCAGAATATTTCCTCCGTTGAGCTTTGTCTTGAAAACTCTCCATCTGGATATGCAACTGTAAGCTCTGGTGACATCCTTTATCTGTATTCATCGGTCGATCTGCAACTTTCAGAGACACAATACAGGGTGATTACAGGCAAAAAGACATCGACCATCCTTACAGAACTTCAGAACGAAACAGGACTCCATTATTTTTTGATTCGACAAAACAAAACTACAGACGCCAGTGATCCCACCATTGAAATCAACTCAGCCCTGGTAACGGATATGCTAAAGAAAGCAAATCAGGGCACGAAATTTTCCCTCGAACAGCGTTCGCTGGCGATCAACGAACACCGCTACCTGCTGGCAGTCCTGAAACTCGACTCGTCTTTGAACATCAACCTGATCAGCGCTCTCAATGTGGATAATCAGATCGATATTCAACAAAGTTTAAGCAAAACTTTGATCGTCGGGCTTTTATTCATTGTCCTGATTGTCTCCGCGTTGGGAATCTGGCAATCCGAGCGAATCAGCCGTCCAATTGTTTTATTGGCAGACTCGGCTGCCAACTTCCGCCAGGGCAATCTTGAGGCACCATTATCCGTCCAATCCTCCATTTCTGAAATTGACCAACTGACAAATACTTTGGAGGACGCGCGCGTTGCACTGAAGCACACGATGAATCAACTCCAGGCGGAAAAGGACTGGATCGAAAACCTGCTCAATTCAATTGTGGAAGGGATACTTACGCTCGACCATCAGAATCGAATCACGTTTGCCAGCGCGGGTGTAAGTGAGATACTTGGCTACGAGCGGAACCACATCATCGATCAAAAGGTGGACAACATCTTTTTACCGGTCGAAGGAGAAGTGGCGTTCAGCGCTCAACTTCCCGACGCAGGTCAACAACGACGCGTCTCGGTGCGAGTACGAAACGGACAGGAAGTGCTGTTATCCATTTCGAAGGCAAACCTGATCCCTCCGGAAGCCAATGGTGCAAACCGTGCCCTGGTCATTCGGGACGTAACCAACGAGGAAACCATCCATCGTCTGTTGGGTGATTTCATGGCAAATGTCACGCATGAATTTCGAACACCGCTTGCCGCGCTCGAGGCATCGTCGGAATTGCTATTGGATAATCTGCACAGTCTCTCTCACGCGGAAATAGAAGAACTATTGACATCGCTCAATCTGGGGATTATCAACCTGCAAACATTGATCGATAACCTGATCGAAGCTGCCAGCATCGAAGCGGGACGTTTCAAAGTTCATATTCAGGATGTTTCTTTCGATGTCATCCTGGACGAGGCGCGGGAGGTCATTCAGCCATTGGCCCAAAAGTATGGATTGCAGTTGGTTTCCACACCCATATCAGAATCAGTCCATGTTTTGGCAGATCAACGCAGGACAGTTCAGGTGCTTGTGAATTTGCTTTCGAATGCCATCAAACATAGTCCGGAAAATGGCGTGATACAGATCAATCATTCCGTTGCGGATGAGAGGCTTCGCATCGAGGTGATCGATGAAGGAGGCGGCGTCCCATTGGATCAGCGCAAGGATTTATTCCGGCGATTTGCACATCTGGAAACGACAAACGAGCGTGCCCGCCAGGGCGCAGGGTTGGGGCTTTCTGTCGTGAAGGCAATTATTGAAGCGCAACATGGTGACGTAGGAATTAGAGACCTTCCAAATGGAGGGAATTCCTTCTGGTTCACTTTACCAATGACGGATCACAAATGAAAGTATTGGTTGTCGATGACGACCGCGTCCTTGCGGACCTGGTCAGCTTCACACTCCGACGGGCTGGCTATGAAGTCGTCGTAGCGGGTGACGCACGAAGTGCATTGCGGCGCTGGACGGAGGATCAACCAAATTTCGTCATTCTGGATGTCAATCTGCCGGGAACCGCGGAACTTCAAGATGGGTTCGCCGTTTGTCGGAGAATCCGGATCGAATCAGATGTCCCCATTATTCTGCTAACAGTCCGAGGCGAGGAAAAGGATATTGTTTATGGATTGGAAGCCGGAGCGGATGATTACATCTTGAAACCATTCAGTCCACGTCAATTGCTGGCGCGCATTCAGGCGGTCACGCGACGCTCTCATACGACCAACAACTCGCGCCCCACAGTATTCTCAGCAGGCGGGTTGGAATTCAATCCCAAGCTGCGGGAGGTTGCCTCGGAGGGTGAACCTCCCAAAACGCTGACTCAACTGGAGAGTCGCTTGCTTGAAGCTTTGATGTTAAATACAGGGCAGGCGCTTACATTTGATGATCTGATCAACGATGTTTGGGGGCCAGGCGGCGGCACTGCCGATATGCTGCGACAGTTGGTGCGGCGGTTGCGCTCCAAGGTCGAGAAGGATCCGACCCATCCGCATTACATTCAGAATTTGCCTGGGCTGGGATATGCGTTTTTGTTGAAACGATAGATGTAGGACGGGCAGCTGCCGGTACCTACGGTGATGGGGGAACATCTGTCACACCTTTGTCACACGGATGTCACTGGGCTCGTCACACCTCACGTTTATCCTTAGCGCATCTTCAACGTTGAGGTGAGTATGTCCATTCTACTTGAGGGCATAAGCAAGAGATATGCCCAGCAGACAGTTGTCAACAATGTCTCCCTGGAGGTAAAAAACGGCGAATTTTTTGTGCTGCTCGGTTCCAGTGGAAGCGGGAAAACCACTGTATTGAATATCATTGCAGGATTGGTCAGCGCAGATGAAGGTCGAGTCTCGTTGCATGGTCGGGACGTTACGAATCTGCCAACTCAGAAACGCAAAGTTGGTTTTGTCTTTCAAAACTATGCTCTCTTTGAATATATGACCGTCGCTGAGAATATCGAGTTTGGACTTCACATCCGCAAGGTATCGAAAAAAGAACGACAGATCAAACGCGATGAACTCCTGGATCTTGTTGGGCTGGTCGGATTAAGTGAAAGAATGCCAAAGCAATTATCCGGGGGGCAGCAACAACGCGTCGCACTCGCGCGCGCGTTGGCATTGGAACCAGATGTGCTTCTTCTCGATGAACCGTTGGGAGCACTCGACGCGAAAATCCGTACCGAATTAAGACGATCCCTAAAGGCGATTCAAAGACAATTGGGCGTGGCAGCCATCCTGGTTACTCATGATCAGGAGGAAGCGTTCGATCTGGCCGACAGAATTGGTATCATGAGTTACGGTCGTTTGGTGGAAGTAGGCACACCACGCGATCTTTATCTACAGCCACAAACCGAGTTTGTCGCTTCCTTCCTCGGGACTGCAAATATTCTGTTGGGTCAAACGGAGAGGGAACGCATCCAAATTGGTCCGCATGTTTTTGGACTCAACAGAGAGGCAACTCAGTTCAGCACAGACGGTCGTGTGCAGGTGGTCTTTCGCCCGGAAGACGTGGCCCTGGCAAGCAGCAAAGAAGATTTGGATTGTCCCGCGCTGGGTGAGGGAATGGTCACTACGATGGGATTCAACGGTCCATCGGAACGAATCAGGCTGGAACTCCCGGCGATCCCCGGCGTTCGAGCGATTGCCCCCGCTGTTCCATTTGGCAGCCAAAGCATCACGATCGATGCCAGTCGTCCACCGGAGCAGGCATCGGCATTCCCACTTTCCGTCACAGATAAAGCATGGGTCGGGATTCGGCGTTTGCATGCACTGTCACATCCGGGTTTGAGTTTTTTGGTCGTCACCGATGGTTCGCTGCGCAGTCAGTCTGCCATCAGCACCGGCGGTTATCTCGCACGAATGTCTCATGCGCGCATGACACTTCTTGGCGTTGGCAAAGATGAATCGCTGTTGGATTCATATCTTCAAGACGCGCGCAAACAACTGGGGAGCGGGATGGCGTCCATCCAGGTCCGGACCGATCGGGCATCCACTCCTGCTGCCATTGCGAAAGCCGTCGAGCAGAGTCCTGTGGATCTTGTCATCGCCGGTTGGAGACCCCTGGAAGGTGTGAACGTGGCAGAACAAATCCTCCAGGTTGGGGAACATCACCTGCTGCTGGCTGCACATCCCGGCGCGCGCTTTGAAAAGGCGCTGGTCTGCGTGGCAAGTGGTGAGCCCGGTAAAGATGACGTTCTGTTTGCGGGACGTTTGCTTCGTCATTTGGGCGCGCAGGCAAAGTTATTTACAACACTGGGTCGCGAGCTGAAGGACGAGTATCAACGCCAGCGCGTGGAACGGTTTGTTGCCGGTGGTGTGAAAAGCCTCGAAATGTTCGGAGTGCCCACCCAGAGTGAAATCCGGATTGGGAACCCTCAAAATGAAATCGTTGAAGAAATCAAGCGAGGCGAATTCGATCTGGTCGTCATGGGTGTGCCGCTCCCGCAAAAAGATGGTCGCATTGCAATCAGTGGACTTGTGGAAGGCATTATGAAGAATGCAGGGAATTGCTCTGTCCTGATCGTCAGATCTCATCATACAAAATATCCCGTCTGGCACAATTCTTCAGAATTGTTTCTAGCTGCATAAAATTTCGAAAGGAAAAAAATATGTTTTTCAAATTCTCACAAAAAATCATACTGGCCGTCATGCTGGCTTCACTATTGATCACAGGGTGCGCCAGCGGCAATAACAATGCCACGCAGGCACCTGCAAGCGCCGGCGAAGTGAAGTTAATCCTGGGTGCATATACGACTCCGCGTGAAGCCTATGGTGAGATCATTCCGCTCTTTCAGTCCTATTGGAAGGAGAAGACGGGTCAAACTGTGACCTTTGAAGAATCGTATCAGGGTTCAGGTGCGCAATCGCGCGCAGTGGTGGAAGGGTTTGAAGCGGATATTATTGCCTTATCTCTCGAAGCAGATATCACTCGCATTGAAAAAGCCGGATTGATCACAAACGACTGGCGGGGCAAACCCTTTGGCGGGATGGTCAGTACATCCGCTGTGGCATTTGCAGTGCGCCAGGGCAACCCGAAGAACATTCATGATTGGGCGGACCTTGCACAACCAGACCTGGAGGTCCTAACGCCGAATCCGAAGACCAGCGGAGGCGCGATGTGGAATATCCTCGCGTTATATGGCGCGGCAAAACGCGGACATGTAGCAGGTTATACAGCAGACGACAAAGGTGCCCAGGATTTTCTTCTTGCCGTGCTGAAGAACGTCACTGTGATGGACAAGGGTGCGCGCGAATCGATCACCAACTTTGAAAAGGGTATCGGTGATGTCGCCATCACCTACGAGAATGAAGTATTGGTTGGACGACAGGCCGGGTTGAACTATGATTTGGTGCTGCCCTCATCCACAATCCGCATCGATAACCCGGTCGCGGTGGTGGATACGTACGTAGATAAACATGGCACGCGCGATGTCGCCGAGGCGTTTGTTGACTTTCTCTTCACCAAACCGGCGCAGGAAGTTTTTGCAAAATATGGATTGCGCTCTCCTGATGCGGAAGTCGCCAAAGCAACAGCAGCCTCCTACCCACCCATCCAGGATCTCTTCACCATCGATGAGTTCGGCGGTTGGAAGGAAGCTACTCCCACATTCTTTGGCGACAATGGTATTTTCTACAACGTATTTGGCCAGGTACAGGGCATTCAAACCAGCGAATAACAAGCAAAATCGTCCCGAAGGTCTGTTTCGAATGATTTCGATGTCAGGCGGCAACCTTCGGGACGGTACCAGCACAGGATCTCCACCATACAATGAATTTACAGACAACAATTGCAGCCACAGATAATCAGCATCCCTTCCCATGGGGGCGGTGGGGAATCCGATCCGTTGCCCTTAGTTATCTGCTTGTAATGCTGATCATCCCATTGCTTGTCATTTTGCAGGATGGGTTCAGAGAAGGGTTGGCAGAGTTCTGGCGGCAGGTCACTCTTCCCATGGCCTGGCATGCCCTGAAACTTACCCTTTGGACTTCAGCTCTCATGACCATCATAAATACCAGCATGGGCGTGTTGACGGCCTTCGTCATTGTCCGCTATGACTTTCCCGGTAAGAGGTTTCTCAACGGAATTATCGACCTGCCCCTGGCAATCCCTACGCTGGTGACAGGCGTGATGCTCGTAATTCTATTTGGTCCGCAGCAGGCATTAGGTGCGTGGTTAAAGGAGCAGTTCGATTTTTCGGTGATCTTTGCTCCGCCCGGGATTATCCTGGCCCTCTTATTTCTCACCTTTCCTTTTGTTGTACGCTCGGTCCAACCGGTGCTGATGGAACTTGATCGCGCTCAGGAACACGCGGCCGCCACCCTCGGCGCAGGTGGATGGACGATCTTCCGCCGCGTCATTTTGCCTCCGCTGAGTCTGCCGGTCATTACCGGCGCGTTGCTGAGTTTTGCGCGGGCGATCGGTGAGTTTGGTTCGATCGTCATTGTTGCCGGGAACATCCCTCTCGTTTCACAGACAGCCGCCGTCTATGTGTTTGGCGAAGTCGAATCGGAGAACCGCCTGGGGGCCAGCGCGGTTTCCATCGTCATGGTAGCGATTGCCTTCACTCTGCTGATGTTCGCAGATTACTTGCGGCAGAGATCAAAGAAGAGGAATGCATGAGTGTTTCAAGTTCTTCACGCACAACTCAAATACAAATACAAAATTCCTTTGTGGAGTGGCGGGATAGAAACAAGGCAAAGCTAGGCAAATGGATATTGATCACAGTGGTTGTCGCTTATGTGGCTTTTCTGATCGTGACACCCATCACTGCACTGGCATTTGGGGCTTTTGAAAAAGGGATCCGGGCAAGTATTGCTTCGCTCAACGATCCGGCAGTGTTCAAGGCGTTTTGGAATACGCTGTGGATTAGTCTGCTGGTGGTTATCGTCCACGCTATTTTTGGCACAGTGGTTGCCTGGGTATTTGTTCGTCACCGTTTCCCTGGTCGTAACCTGATCAACGGTTTGGTGGATATGCCTTTTGCCGTCTCACCGGTAGTGGCAGGATACATGTTATTACTTCTCTTCGGGCGGAACGGCATCCTGGCCCCGATAATCGACGCGTTGGGGATTCAAGTGGCGTTTGCGATGCCGGGCATGGTGATGGCAACGTTATTTGTCACGCTTCCTTTCATGATCCGGGAGTTGATTCCCGTGTTGGAAGCTTTTAATACTCAACAGGAAAAAGCTGCCGCGACACTTGGCGCAAACAGTTGGCAGACCTTCTGGCGCGTGACGTTTCCTGCCCTGCGTTGGGGCATGATCTACGGCGTCACATTGACCTTTGCCCGCGCACTGGGTGAATTCGGAGCAGTGCTCGTGATCGGCGGAGGAGTGCAGGGACGTACAGAGACAGCCACCCTGTTCATTTATCGCGCCCTCGATGAACGTCAGTATGTTGGCGCATATAGCGCGGCCCTGGCGTTGGGATTATTTTCGCTGATTCTGGTGATGGGCTCTGACTGGCTGAGGCGCAAGGAACACTAATTCCATGTCATTGCGAGCACTTCGACGGGCTCAGTATGAACTCCGCGAAGCAATCTCGCCTTAAACGAGAGAATCTTATAGGGTAGTTTTCCCGCCTAAACGGAGATTGCTTCGTCGGGGCTGCGCCCTCCTCGCAATGACAGATCCCATTGAGGGTTATAATCCATTCCATGAAACGGATTGGATTTTTCTTTATCCTGCTCGCCGTGTTTCTGGCGATGTTCCAGGTCGCATACGCACAAACCGATGCGCCGCTCGCGCTGGTTATGACCGCGGATGGTCCGATCATGCCGCCCATGCTCGAATACATCAAGAGAGGCGTCCAAACTGCCGAACGCCGCGATGCAGAAGTCTTGATCATTCAACTCAATACGCCCGGCGGCGATCTTCTGACGACACTTGATATCATCCGTGCCATTCGATCCAGTACGGTGCCGGTTGTTGTGTATGTTGCACCGAAAAATGCAATTGCCGGAAGTGCCGGTGCGCTGATTACGATGGCCGGACATGCATCTGCGATGGCGCCTGAGACGGTCATCGGCGCATCCACTCCGATCAGTGGCTCAGGGACAGATTTGAATACAGATGAACGAGCCAAGGCAACCAATGCATCCAAGGCTGCAATACGGGATATCGTTGCACCGCGCGGAGAGGCAGCCCTCAAACTGGCCGAATCCATGATCGATGAAGCCAAAGCCGCAACTGCCAAGGAAGCTTTGCAGGTTCATCTCGTGGATTTCGTTGTAGATAACATCGATGACCTGCTTAAGTCGTTGGATGGCTTCACGGTACAAGTGGACAACCAGCCGCGCACGCTTCATACAAAAAATGCACAGACAGAACCGCTTAATATGAGGTTCATCGAACAATTCCTGCTGTTGCTCACCGACCCGAACATTGTCTTTACACTGCTATCCATCGGAACGACTGCGCTGCTCATCGAGATCTCCAGCCCGGGTGGTTGGGTGGCAGGCTTTGTCGGTGTGGTCTGTTTATCCCTGGCCGTGTACGGATTTGGCATCCTGCCGGTCAATTGGTTCGGGATCATCTTTCTCATCACCGCGTTCGTATTATTCATCCTGGATATCAAAGCGCCGACTCATGGAGCACTTACTACCGCGGGTGTTGCGTCCTTTATTGTTGGAGCCCTGGTCCTGTTCAACTCTGCAAGCACTCCGCAATTCCAGCGCGTCTCTGTTCCGCTGGTAGTTGGGTTTGGCGTGTTCCTGGGACTAGTGTTCTTCGGGATTTTGATGCTTGCATTGCGAACCATTCATGTGCCCATCCGCCTGGGAGCAGAATCGCTTATCGGGAAGGCCGGCACAGCCCGAACGTCTGTGGATGATACGGGCGGACAAGTCCAGTTGGAATCAGAGCTTTGGACAGCCGACCCGACCGTCGAATCCGAAAAGATCGGTAAGGGCGATAAGGTGGAAGTTGTCGAAGTGAAGGGTTTACGATTGAAAGTCAGAAAGATAAAATGATGTCATTGCGAGCGGAGCGAAGCAATCTCCGATAAAACGAGAGAATCCTTTCAAGTAGCATTTTCCCACGAAAATGGAGATTGCTTCCCGTAGGTCGCAATGACAGTATGAGGATTTATGCCTGCTACCCCTACGAGAGACCGGGTCATCCCTGAGACCGACATCCGCCCATTGCGCCGCCCTGATTGGATCAAGGTGCGCGCCCCCTCCGGCGAGACGTATGAATGGCTTCACGGGTTGATGCGCAAGAAAGAATTACATACTGTTTGTGAAGAAGCCATGTGTCCGAATTTGGGTGAGTGTTGGGGAAGTGGGACCGCGACATTCCTGATGCTCGGTGATGTTTGCACGCGCACCTGCGCGTTCTGTGATATCAAACATGGCAAGCCCACATTGATGGATTGGGGCGAAGCCGAGCGCGTGGCGCAAGCCGTCAAAGCCATGGAATTGAAGCATGCGGTCATCACCTCTGTGAACCGCGATGAACGGCGGGACGGTGGCGCGCCGATCTTTGCGATGGTCATCCGACGCATCCGCGAACTGCTGCCGGGTTGTTCCATCGAAGTGTTGATCCCCGATTTCAAAGGCTCGCTTGAAGCGTTGAAAATCGTCATGGATGCACGTCCTGAGATCTTGAACCACAACGTGGAGACGGTTCCGCGATTGTTCAAATCTGTCCAGCCGCAGGATAACTATGATTGGGCTGCGGCGACTCTTTCAAACGCGAAAAAACTTGACCCCGAAGTGCTGACGAAATCCGGCATCATGGTGGGACTCGGCGAAGAGATGGACGAAGTCAAGGCCGTGATGCGCGACCAGCGTTCCTGGGGCGTGGATATTCTGACGGTCGGTCAGTATCTGCAGCCCAGCAAGAAGCACATGCCAATTTCACGCTATTACACGATGGAGGAATTCGCCGAGCTGCGCGACTATGGAAAGGGAATCGGCTTCCAGTGGGTCGAGTCGAATCCGCTGGTGAGATCTTCCTACCACGCGGCGGAGCAGGTCCGCGCGTTGAGCGTGGTGCATCGCAAGTTGTACGGGGAAAACCAGTGGTCCGTAGCCAGTGACCGATAAATAGTGATCGGTGAAGTAGACGCCTTGTTCAAAAATGACAGATAATGAGCTGACGACTCAATTCATCACACTTCAGGGAGAGTTGAAATCCTTCCTCTTGAGAATGACTGCGAGTGTGCCGGATGCCGAGGATATCCTTCAGGATACTTATATCAAGGCGCAGGCAAAGCTTGACACCTTCCGTGGTGAATCATCGTTGAAAACATGGATCTTCAGCATTGCATCAAACCTTGCCAGGGATCTGTTAAGATCGAAGAAGAGGTGGCCCGAAAGCGTAACTGACATTTGCCGGGAGGAATCCCTGGGCAATCGGCAATTCTTTCAGGAGGCAATGCACATCAGGGAAACGTCGCCTCAGGGGAAATTCGAGATCAAGGAACATATCGCCTTTTGTTTTACGTGTGTCTCCAAATCGCTGCCGCTCGAACAGCATCTCGCGCTGTTGCTCAAGGAAGTGTATGGTTTCAAGGTAACAGAAATCGCCACGATCCTTGACCAGACGGATGCCATGGTGAAATATTATCTGCATGTGAGTCGCAGCCGCATGATCGAAATCTTCGACCATCGCTGTTCGCTGATAAACAAGCAGGGCATTTGTTATCAGTGTACGGAATTGAACGGTATCTTCAATCCCAAACAAAAGGCGCAGGAGGAATTGGCGAAGATCGAAATGGCGAGGGACGCGGAAAACAAGAGCAAGGAGCAACTCTTCGACCTGCGGATGAAAATCCTGCAGGAATTGGATCCTTTTGAATCCGGGGCGGCAGAATTGCAACTGCATCATTTGGAACAGAACCGGCAGGTTATGGAAAAGTACCTGGAGGAAAAGGGCTAAACTGCCTATCATTTTTTCGCTCCAGATCGTCTAAAAAAGAAAAGGAGTTTAAAAATGGATCAACAGGCCAGCACCAAAAGTGGAAAAGCCATTACCACGAAAACCATGTTCAGCAGGGAGACATCCGTGAGCACAACCATATTGGCCGATTCAGCCATCGTCTGGGCGCTGCTCACCCACGCATCGGATTTCCCACGCTGGAATTCCACAGTCACATCGCTGAAGGGAGAAATCCGTCAGGGAGGGACGATTGAACTCAAATCCACCCTGGACGAAAAACGTACGTTCAAATTGAAGATCAAAGAGTTTGTCCCTGAGAAACGGCTCGTCTGGGGCGACGCGCAGGGAAGCCGGGTATACTCCATTGACAAAGGCCCGGGGGACGGCGTCCTCTTTAGGATGACGGAAAAAATCGGCGGTCCACTGTTCCCACTGTTCGCCGGGTACATTCCTCCATTTGATGAATCGTTCGAACGATTTGCGGCGGACCTCAAAAAGGAAGCGGAATCCATTCAGAGTTCAAAAAGCTAAGGAGCAGAAAATGGAAAAGAGAACCAAAGACAAGCCCTGGAAGTTGAAGACCCCTCCGCAAACATCGGACTATGAAATGTACGTCGACACAAAAGACGGGAAGGAAATCATCGTCTGCACCGTTGGAACGACGGTTTTGCACTACGATTACCGCGCGCTTGCAGACCTGCATGCGATGTTGAAAAAGCACGGCGACTGGATGGAACTGGGCAGCAAGGATGAAAAACAGGAAGCCGTGCAAGGCACCGTGGAATATTGGGCGCGCTCTCCCAAGAATCCCATCGGCGGCTGGTACGGACTCAAGAAGGGCTTCAAGGGGCGATTCGCGATGTATATCCCACCCTTGATGGAGGAGTTGGGACTCGCAGAAGTGGAACACAACCCCCGAAATAACCGGATGCGGGCAAAATAATGAGCGACACGTAATACGAAAATCGCCGATTGGATATCGCGGCCAACATTGCCTTCATCTTCTATCAGAAGGCAGTGTTGGCCGCGATCCAATTCATGTTGTTGACTTCGGACAAAACAGGCAGGCTGCCGACCTCTGGGACGCCGGTTTCCGGTCTTTCGATTCCCACCGCTCCGGCTCCCGTTTCCCTGGGGAAAGAGGCAATCATCAATAACCTCGGCATTGCCGTCACGCGCGTGATCAGCCCGGCGGATCGTTACATTGGAAAAGCCGCTCTCCCCTCGGTTCATAGCGAAGGGAAAGAATATTTGGTGGTGGATGTTAAGGTGCGATGCATCTCGTCTGATGAGAAATGCCGCCTGACCGAATTTGACTTTGGCCTGGAGACCAAAGGTGGGCGGGATTACACCGCTGAACTCGGAGTCAGCTACTCGGATCTCAAAGGCCTGTACGAGGGAGGCGACATCGAACCGGGCAAAAGCATGAGCGGGTCATTGATCTTTGCCATCGAAAAAGGCGAGAAGGGATTGACCCTGATCTACCCCCGTATGTTTGCGTTTGGAGGTTCGGCAAAGCTCCTCCTTGGTAAATGAGGGGGTAACGGGCAATTGATAAATAGTAAGTAGTAACTCCTGCTTAACCCGAACGGTCGGCGGGAGTTTTTGTTGCCTTTTGTTTTCGGCGGGCATATAATCCAAAGACACTCAAGCGGAAACATTCTGCTCACGCCATCGTTGGGCAATCCGTCTTTGCAAAGAGGTTTATTCCATT
>JBGPNQ010000008.1:0-36342 GCA_041487615.1 Anaerolineae bacterium | reverse complement strand
TTCAAATTCTTCTTGCAAACTATCGCGATGAATATAATTACCTGCTAAACCTCCATCGCCGCGTTGCATTCGATAAGCCAATCGTCGTAAAAGTTCTTTCTTGTCATCTTCTCCAATGAAATCTGCTTCAATACTTTCATCTTTCAGATGTTTATTCACATCCCAATGCTGGATCAGTACGCTGGCAGCATGTTCGTACAATTTCCAACGTTCGCGTGGGAGCTCTTGATGCTTTCCAATAATGGCCATTATGGTCAATAGCATAGGATTGCTCGCTAGCTGATGAATGGACGTAGAGTCATTGAAGGATTTCAAAATACGCTTGCAGCGTTCTGTGGCTTCGTCAGGTCGATCACTCATCGCTAAGTCATACCAGCGGGTCACAAATGATTCAACTTGCGTCTCATCTAAGTCCTGTAAGGTGAAATGTATGAAGCCTGCATCTGTTAAAATCTTGCGCCGGTAACCGATCACACGACTTGTCACAATCACACGAGCTTTTGGGTAATCATTGCAAAAACCAACAATCTGACGCGTAAATTGTTCACGCTGTCCAGGTTCAAAAATCTCATCCAAACCGTCAAAGATCACAACTGCATTCCCATCATTCTTTAGATGATCGTGTAAAGCTGTTTTTGTAAGAGCCCAGCCTTCAGTTTTACCGAGATATTCCAAGAATTCTATGAAGGTGTTGCAATGCCCCTCTGCACACAATCCCACATAACCCCGCAACTCAATCAACAGCGGCAAATGGCTACTAAAAGCATATCTGAGTTTTTTGTTGCCGGCAGGATCAATGAGCGATAATATCACATAACGCGCAAGTGTTGACTTTCCAGAACCTGGATCACCTAGTATGATCGTATATTGGTAGCGTGCATCAGTTAGCACATCAAGCACAGGACGCGATGGCCTTTCAAAATACGATTCACGCGCTCTCCTGATCTCCTCGAGAGTTATGCCTAACGGCAAGTCCTCGGAATGGATTTCTTTATCACGCGATAACTTTTCCCATACTTCCTTCGGCAATTCAACAGGCGGCGGATTCTCACGCACATTTTGCTCGACAAAGACGGAACGCAGTTGGATTTGTAAGTATTCTTCTTTCTGCGGGGGAGTTAAGCCTTCAAGTGCAAGAACACCATAGCGCTTACGGAGCGCAGTGTAATACGCTTCAAGATTATATTCGGGTATTGCTGGTGCAAGTTGAATAAGTCCATTTTCTTTTTCCCACTTATGAATTGCTTCTGCAATAAGTCTTCCTGACTCATCAGCTGACTTGAAGCCAGGTCCTGTATTGTGCCTCTCACTCAGTTGATTGCGTAGTTTCTTGATTTGAGTTTTATCGTCGTCAATGAAATCAGGCGGCCAGGCTGCTTTTCCATCGAGAAGAAAGATTAAGCATGGTTTATTGAATTTTTGCGCTTGCCGATATTCCAATTCGGTTATGGAAAGTTTTTTTCTATTCTTCTTTGAAGGAATCCAGCCGTATCGCCATGCAAAAATACCGATGTATAAGTCGCAAGCCTCTACATCTGCCAAACATCGATCAACGGGTCTTTGATCCTCCGCAACATAGTATTCCATTGCTACATCTTCATGTCCCATGCGGCGAATCACCTTTTCAACCTGTGCTCGATATTCTTGCAAGTCTAAGTAAGTTGAGGAGACGTAGATTTTTGTCATGACTAACTCCGTTGATTATTGTTTCCAACCCATATTTTATGAAAATGGGACGGTTAAGCTACCGTCCCATTTATTCTACAACACTTTACAGCTTCGGGAACCTACTGACCACATTCACCGCTATTGGGAGCTACCGCTTTCACTGTTTCTTCTGTTTCTGTTCCTGCTCCAGTTGCTCCTGTTGTTGTCGGCGCAGTTTTTGTTTCTCCACATGTTCCTGCTCCAGTTTCAGTTGCTCCTGTCAGTGCAGTTTTTTCTTCTCCACCTGTTCCTGTTCCAGTTTCAGCCGGTCTGTTGGCGCAGTTTTCGTTCCTTCTCCTGCTGTGATTCCTCCTGCGGATTCGGTGTCATCATATTTTCCTCTCGAAAACAGCGTCGCCCTTGAGCGCTATATTCATCACTTCAGTCCCAATTTCGGCCTGATAAACTTTCGTACTGTCCCAGCCGCGGCATAAGCGGACTGGGCGTCTCCCTTTTCTGCTGTTTCACCGGGATAACGCGTGCGTACGGAAAAACGCTCCATTGTCACCAGGTCCGCACGCAACATTTCAAAGGTGCTATCGATCTCTTCGCAGAGCATCATTAATTCAATTAAATTGTGGATCTTGGGAATGCGCCTTTCGTTTTTCTGCAAGATAGCTTTAAGATATTTCTCGGCACACTGTTGCGCATGAAAGCAGACCGCGTCATAGTTTGGGGATTTGCGTGCCCGCAACTCGCGTCCCGCGGTAAGGAAATCACCTTCTGCTTTCGAGACCCACTCAGCGACTTGAGAATTCATACAACACTTTGCCCTCTTTGAGCACATCGCGCAGGAACCAATCGCCCATCTTCACCCGTTCCGCCAAATATTTCGGAGTGTGGACGATCAAGTCTAAACCAAACCTATACTCTATTTGCTGGCAGATTTGAATGGCTTGTCGTATATCTTTTAGCGGCGTATTCATGACCACCAACATGTCCACGTCACTTTCAGGACGGGGATTTCCACGCGCATACGAGCCGAATAGGATGATCTTTTGCGGCTTGAACTTTTCCACAATTTGTTCCACCACCTGGTCAATGGCTTTTTGTGGAATACGCTTGCGCTTGTCAATCGTCGGGACTTTTACAACAACCATCGTAAGATTATTATACAGCTACTTTGAATCAATTAGAGATTGCCACGCTCACTTCGTCCGCTCGCAATGACACAATAAAGATGGGACGGCGTCCCTCCTCCACCGTCCCAATTACGAATTACCAATTACTGGTCTCGATACGCCCTCAAACAACCTTCGGGCACTCGACCAGCGTGGTCGCTACAACTTCGGGAACCTCGACACCACCTTCGCCGCCGTTGCAGGACGGTCCATGACGCTGCCCTGATGGATTCCGATCGGCGTGCCTTCTTTAATGTATCCATTCTCCAGATATGCCTGGCCTGTCAGGTAGCGGTCGAGGTCGATCGCGCAGGAGGTGACGAAGCCGATGCGTTCACCGTTCGAGTTGACCACCGGGTCGCCGTTGTGCGCCATACGGACGCGCTGCTCGTCGAAGCGGAAACGAATTACTGTGCCCTTGCGCTCCTGCTCGCGAGCAACATATGCATCACGCCCGATGAACCACGGCTTGTAGGGTTTGACGTACGAACCGAATCCGCCTTCTGCAACACCTAAATCGCGGTCGCCGAACTTCCCTGATCCGAGTCCCATTTCATGACCATACAACGGCAAGCCTGCTTCCGTGCGGAGCGAGTCGCGCGCGCCCAAACCGATCGGCTTGACGCCAAACGGTTCGCCTGCTTTCAGGACCGCGTTCCAAAAGTCCGCGGCGCGCTCGGGGTGGACGAACAATTCGAACGCCATCTTCTCGCCCGTGTAACCTGTGCGCGAGACGATCAGGTCAAATCCACCGATCTTCGCATCACAAAGTTCAGTCCTCTTCAACTTCATTACCTGTGTACGTGTTTTCGTGTCTACTCCCATAGCGAGCAAAATATCGCGCGACTTCGGTCCCTGCAACGCGATATCCACTCTCATATCGGAACCCGCCTTCAGGTCGCGCAGGTTGCGGATCTCCGCCTCGTAGCCATAGGTCCGCGCCCAGGGTCTGGGATTATCGATGCAGACCTTTCCATCCCGCACCGACTCGAACCACGTGCGGTCCTTGTCATCGTTCGAGGCGTTGACCACCACCAGGAACTTATCCCGGCCGCGGCGATAGACGAGCGTATCGTCGATCACATCGGCATCGGGCGCGAGGAACTGGCTGTACAAACTTTCACCGGGCAGCAGTCCGCCGCAGTCGTTGGCACAGATCGTATCGAGGAACGAGGCCGCGTCCGCGCCGCGCACTTCATAAACGCCCATGTGCGAGACGTCGAACAAGCCCGCTGCATGGCGCGTCACAAGGTGCTCCTCAAAAATTCCCGTATATTGCACCGGCATCTCCCAACCTGCAAACGGGACCATCCTGCCGCCGCTGGATTTATGGACTTCATACAATGCCGTGCGTTTGAGATCGCCTTCGACATCTGTCCACGCAAAAGGCGGCAGCCCTTCCTTCTGGACCTCAGAACTGATCCCGATAAAGTAAGGCTTATCCTCGCTGACAGCACCCCCTCTCCCTTGGGGAGAGGGCTGGGGTGAGGGCTTCACCTTCGCTGCCCTTTTTACTTGACTCACCACAAACGGACCCGGCAAACGCTTCTCGCTGAAATCCTTTTCGCCATCCAGCTTGAACGATGTATATCCATCCGATAGATCGCGCAGCCACGTTGCAACCAATGTCGCCTTATTGACAGGGATTAGCAGCTGATAGGTCTGGTCATCGACATTGATCAATGTTCCTTTGACAACGCCCTTTGCCGTTGCAATTGTCGTCGGTTGGCTCTGTCTCTTCTTCAACGCCGAGAGGTCAGACGATGCCGCGTAATCCAACACTTGCCGGACGCGTGAACCCGTCAATTCAAAGACTGCATTATCTTTTGCTTTGACTTTGTCGTCGATGTAGTAGAAATGTGGATAACCACTTTTCTTGTACTTGAAATCAATACCAGCCTTCTCGGCCAACATTCTGACACGCAACCTCGCATCGTTCAAGACATTGAAATCCAACTTGGCGCGGCGCTGGCGTCCCTTGCGGACGGTGTCCACGGCGTGAGGCGCGCAAGCCAACAAAACATCTGCCATGATGTCGGTCAGTTCGCGCGTGGTCTTCTCGTTGAAACCACGCTGTGTGATCCACGGTGTGCCGAGACGGATACCCGATGGATCCTGAGAATTTTTGTCACCCGGAATCGTATTACGATTGACGACGATCCCGACGATATCCAAAATGCGCGCAGCTTGATCGCCTGTTAGAGATATGCCATCAGGTGACTTTACAGTTGTTGTATCTACGTTCACCAGATGACTGTCCGTGCCACCAAACGGGACGCGCAGTCCACGCTGCTTGAACTGGTCCGCCATCGCTTTTGCGTTCTTAACGGTTTGCTCCTGTAATCTCCTGAACTGTCTTGTTTGCGCAAGTTTGAAGGTCAGTGCTAATGCCGCAAACACATTGACATGCGGTCCGCCCTGTTCGCCAGGGAAGACGGCTTTATCGATCTTCTTGGCAATTGCCGCGTCGGTGGTCAGCAGCACCGCCCCGCGCGGACCGTCGAGACTCTTATGAGTAGTAGACATCACCACATGTGCGATGCCGACCGGAGAAGGAACCACACCTGCCGCGACGAGCCCGCCGATGTGCGAAATATCAGCAAGGAAATACCCGCCCACTTCATCGGCGATCTCACGGAACTTCTTCCAATCCGGAACCCATGAATAAGAGGAGTATCCGGCAATGATCAATTTTGGTTTTGTTTCCAATGCCAGGGCGCGGATCTTGTCATAGTCAAGCTTCTCGTTTTCATCCACGGTGTAATGGACTGCCTTGAACCACTTGCCACTTCGATTCACTGATGAGCCATGTGAGAGATGTCCGCCGTGCAGGAGGCTGAGCCCCATGATGGTATCGCCGAGGTTGACCAGCGCCTGATAGACTGCGTTGTTGGCGGGTGCACCGGAGAGAGCCTGAACGTTCACATAAATTTGATCCGCGGTAAATCCATTTGCGGCGAACGCTTCCGCAGCGCGCCGGCGAGCCAGCGCCTCGACCACGTCCGCGTATTCCACGCCCTTGTAGTAGCGCGGGTCGCCGTTGCGGCGGTAATCACCTAAACGCGCCGGATAATCCAAAATTTCCTCTTCGGACATCCAGCGCGTCTCTTCTTCGGGATAACCTTCCGCATAAATATTCTGGAAGGCGGAACTGAGCGCTTCACGGACTGCCATCGGCGCAGTCGATTCGCTCGGGATCAGGATCAGCTTACGCGCCTGTCGCTCCTGCTCGAGTTGGGTCAGTTCATAGACATCCTTGTCGAGCCTGGCGAGGTCACCGCGGAATAAGTAATCGGACATGTAGGTCTCCGTAATTAGGGAATTGGGATTCGGGATTCGTGACCCATTCACGATTCCCGATCATCGACAGTTAAATTGTAGGACGGTAAGGGGCAAGGGTCAAGTGGAAAAAGGCATATAAACGATGTCGGGGACAGCAGCCGCTGTCCTCGACGCGAACGTATCAAATATTTCATTCCAATAATCATCAATGGATTTTGCCGCAGGGCCATACCTCGGACCAGAAGGATTGTCGCGATCTTCCGCCCATTTTAGGGGATTGTTCCGAATATATTTTTGTATGCGTTCCAACTCATGATTATTTCGAACAATTCGATCATGAAAACTTTTCTGCCAGACCGGCACGCCTTTGGTTCCTGTGTTTCAAATAAAAATCCCCGGTTTTTTGTACACGCCGTGATGAAATACGCGCCTGGCAAGGAATAATTGTAATGGGGTAGGCGCGTGGGTTTTCGCTCGCGATGATATTTCATTTTGAAATTATAGATTGGAAACGTAGGGCGCGGCAGCCTCCGCACCCTACAGATTCATTCCAGAATCACGATCTTTCCCGCCGTTCCATCCACCCGAATCTTTTGTCCGTTCTTCAACCTTGTCGTTGCCTGATGCACACCCACCACCGCAGGGATGCCATACTCACGTGCCACCACCGAACCATGTGTCATCATCCCGCCGACCTCGGTGATCAATCCTCCGGCGGCCATGAAAAGCGGAGTCCAGGCCGGGTCGGTGCCCGGGCAGACGAGGATCTCACCCGGCGCGAGTTGTGATTCATGTGGATTTAGAACTACATGGACAATCCCCTCCACCACACCCGGTGACACGGGACTGCCTGTGATGACATCGCCTGTGTCCGTATTTGCGCCCATGCCTTCGTAAAACGCGCGTCCATCGCTGGCGAGCACGCGCGGCACCTGTCTACGGCGCGCCTCGCGTTCATATGCCGCGCGCCGTTCGGCGATCAGCGCCTTCCAATCGCGTCCTTCGTTGTGTGATAAAGCCCCCAATTCAGAGAGATTCAAAAAGACAAGGTCATCTGCGCGATTAATGATTCCGGCTTCAGCGAATTCCTCTCCTGCTTCAAGAAGTGCCTTGCGCACAATTCCCATGACGCGGATGGCAAAGAACTTCGGGCTTTCGCGCACGCCCATCAGCACACGGATTCGTCGCGCCGCGCTGCGTACGATGCGTTCCTTCAACCAGCCGCCTGTTTGACGTCGCGCGTCAAGCGCAAGTTTCTCAATGGCTGCAAGGGCGGCCTGCTCGCCGCGTGCAAATAAAATATCGGGAGCAGAATCCTCATGGATCTGCAAATAACTTTGAAGTGTTTGCATCACAGCAGTTGGGTCTTCACGCCAGCGCGGCTGACCGAAGTCGATCTCGCCGACGCCGCGCATTCCATACCGATCCATAAAGCGGGTCACGGCATCCTGCGCGGCGGAGGGGAGAGACCCTTCGAGATAACGGTGGGTAAGCGCCCGCGCGTCGGAGGTGGTAAATAAATCCAATGATTCAGAATCGGCCTTGATTGCCCGGGCTGTCTGCCATAATGCCAGATCCATTTCGGTGGTCACGTTTTGTGGAAGGCCGCGCGTGGTTTCCAGGAGTATCATCGAAAATCCATGATCGGCTGCATCATTTTGTTTGGTTAGCCGCGCCAGGATATTCAGCGCCGCCATGGAGGGGGCAAACATGGGAATGAATTTTGGGAGAAGAAATTGAAATACATTGGCGAGGCGGTCTTGCATGAAGGCAACGATGTTTGCAAGCCGGTCGAATTTGTTTTGTGCAGTCGGAATCTGCGACGCGTTCAGATAACGATCGATGTCCTCGTCGAATTCCTTGCGCGCTTTTTCAGGGTCATGTGCATTACGCATGGCGCGAAAGAGGATTGGTAAAAAGAATTTTCCCAAACGTCGAACCGTGCTGAACTTCAATGTACCTGTGCCCGCTCCCAGGCGTGGATCATTGGCGAGCGGTTTGAGTATTTGCGCGGTGCTCGGTTCGATGAATCCCAGAAACCCTCGCATGACGCGATGCCCAATTGGGTTCCGAATCACATCCGTGATGTTGATCCAGATGCGTTCACCGGCCGAAGCAAAGACACGAACATCCGCGGGTTTGATATTCACATCGAATAATCTTCCCCCACCTGCAAAGACGTGTCGAATCGTATCCCGTCCCAGCGGCGTGATCGGTCCGACCAATCCCTGCACGGCACCGAATGAGAACCAGACCAGCAGTGGGTTGTTTGATTCTTCAGGCACAGGATACAACGAGGTAATGGCGCGCGATTGCAAAACATATAGATGACCATCTGCAAACGCCCACTCGATATCCTGCGGAAAGTCATATTCTTCCTGGATGGATTTGCCAAGCTCTGCAAGCTGAAGGATTTCTGCATCTGTAAGCGCCTGCCGCGCGGATGCATTCTCCTGAACCATCTCCACACCGCCACCTGATTTGCCGCGAGTGGACTGCGCCTTCGCGCCCAGCGTTTTACTGCGAATAACATTGTTTAGAATATCCACGACGTAATGATCGGGTTCCACCTGTCCCGAGACAAGCGCCTCGCCCAGGCCAAATGTCGCGTCGATGACGGTTTCACTGCGCAGACCGGTCAAAGGATTGGCTGTGAACATCACTCCCGAAACATCACTGGGAATCATTTCCTGCACCACGACCGCCAAAGCGACTTCATCCTGTGAAATCTGATTCCTCAAACGATAGCCGATGGCACGCGCCGTCCACAAGCTCGACCAGCACTGGATGACTGCCTTCAATAGTTCGTCTTCACTAATGACGTTCAGGTACGTGTCTTGTTGTCCCGCAAACGAAAGGTCAGGCAGGTCTTCGGCGGTCGCGGAAGACCGCACGGCAACCGGAACATCCTTGAATTCAACATAGGCTGCGCGGATGGCGGATTCAATTTCAGGAGGCATCAATCCCAGCGAGAATGCTGCCCGAATTTGTGCGGAGGTCTTTTCAAGAGCACCGGCATCTTCAGGGGAAATATTTTCCACGGATGATTCGATCATGGGCAGCCAGCGGTTTGCCTCCACGAAAGCGCGGTACGCATCCGTGGAAATAATAAACCCGCGCGGCACCTGAAAGCCGGCGCGGGTGAGACGAATCAGATTCAAACCTTTGCCCCCGGCTTCTTCGAGGGCTATATCGGATGATGCAAAGGGGAACATGTACATGAACACATTATTACACAAACTTTATGTCATTGCGACATGATTGTTTTCCCATTGCACAGATATTAACCATGCTCCCATCGCCGGGGACGGCGATGGTGTTTTGAAACCACGGCCGTGGACGGCGGCTTGAGCTTATTTTAATCCTCACAGGCGAATTCCATATCCATCTCTGCCGGGGAAGGTGTGCTGTTAATAACCAGATTTGGATCTGGCCACGTCCCTGCCTGGAAGCGGGCAACGTACTCACGCAGAATATTGAAGTCTGCATCCAGCGTTGAAGTAGTGGCATTCATTTGCGGATCGAATGTTTTGGCGATCTTGAACAGTTCCATCGGAAAGCTGGCGAAGACCACATCCGTGCCATGCATTTGTGTGGCGAGACAGGCGAGTTGGTTGATCTGTTCCGGGCTCAGATCGGTTTGGACATAACGCTGGAAACTTCTGATCAATTCTGGAATGGCAGGCACGATCGCCGGACTGAGCAGTTTCTTCCTTAACGCACACATGATGATGTTTTGATTCTCAGCGCGACTGAACGTGCCATATTGCCGGATGCGTGCCACCCACAAGGCGGTCTCGCCATCGAAATGATGCTGACCGGCTGGAACGCCAAATCCATTTGGGTACCCCGGAGCTGCGATTATGACATCGTACGGCAGATACACGTCGATGCCGCCGATGGCATCCACGATGGCTTCGAAGGTTTTCATGTTGACGGCCAGATAATGATCGGGCAGCGCGCCGAAATTCAGGTTCAATGTACGCGCCAGAAGCCCTGGTCCCTCGCCGGGGCCATCGTAATAGCCGAGTCCTTTATTCCCATACAGATACGACTGGTTCAACTTGCCTTCCTGAATGTTGTAATGGTCCGAAATTCCGGGAATCTTCACCCACAGATCGCGCGGCACTTCAAGGATTGTCACGCGTGAATTCACAAAATCCACGCGCACCAGGCGGATGATATCCGCCAGTCCGTAGAGATAGTGTTGGCCGCGCGAATCCGAGCCAATGGCAAGAATATTCATCACGGCGGGTCCGCCACATAATGGCTGTGGGCTGGCCGTTGCGGTGGACATGATTTGTGTTGGCGTGCTTTCGTTCGCAGCTACTTCAGCCGGTTTTGTAATTAAAGTGGAAATAGGCGGTGTGGCGGTGGGTAAGTCCAGCGCAGGTCCAAGCGGCTGGCGATAAAGTTTGAACAACAAAATTCCAGAGGTTGCAAGAATCAGGAGAACGAGTCCGAATACGATTTTCTTTTTGGATGCCATGATGATTTCCTCCCTATCCAAGACGGGAATTCATGAAGAAAAGTTCGTTTTACCGTCATTGCGAGGGCGGAGCCCGAAGCAATCTCGTGCTAAACGGGAATACCTGATTGAAGAGACTGCACCAATTTAGAATAAGATTGCTTCGTCGGGAACATCGCCCTCCTCGCAATGACGAACAATTTCACACGCGTTCTGTCCATGAAGGGTGATCATATTTTTTTGCGACCAATTCATCTGTTCGTTTGGATTCGGATTCGGATATGTGGCCCCGTTCGAGACTTAACCCCAACTGCGCTTCGAAGGCCTGGATGAAGGCCTGGGCCGCCATTTCCCAACTGACCGCGCGCCCCAAAGCGGATTCCACGGTCGCGGCCCGCGTAAGCAACCGCTGCGATGCTTCTTCACGCGCCATTTTGTTTTCGAAGACCAGCGCCTGGCAGATTCGCGTCAGGTCGCCGGTTAATGGAAGCGATCCGTGCTGGAGGACACCTTCCTTTTTGCGGGCCTGCGCGGAGCCGATCAACTTTTTTCCGTTGACTGTGATCTCATAGGTTGACGGCACTTCAAAGCAAACCGGGTTGGGAGTGGATACATTTTCCGATCTGCCCTCTTTCATTTCAACAGGTAATTCCAATTTCTGAACGGCCAGCAATAATGCCTGTGCGAGTCTGTTGTAGGATTCAAGCACTGTTCCCGCCACGCGCGGCTCATCGTTCGGCGCGATGACGGAATATGTTAACTCGTCCGTGTGAAGGATCGCTCGCCCGCCTGTCGCACGGCGGACGACTTCCCAGCCGCGCTGTTTGAGGCGGACCGTGTCCACGTCCGCGAAGGGCTGGGCATGCCCGAGGGAGAGACAGGCCGGTTCCCACGCGTACAGCCTGAGGGTCGGGAGAGAATCGCCGCGTCCAATATGTTCCAAAATGGATTCGTCGAGAGCCATGTTCCACGCGCCGCGCGCGGGAGGGGTGATGAGGAGCCGCCATGTAGTCATGAAGATATTGTATCAGCGTGGGTATAAAGGAGATAAAGAATTGCTTTGCTGGAGTGTCCAAAGGATGGGCTAAATCTAACTCTGCCACACACCTGCCTGATTTTGAATTGTTAAGCAATTCATAGCAAATCACGGGCGGTGCCAGGGGAGAACACTGAGTTCATTGAGAAAAACTCAAACATCTCTGTGGCTAAGCCCACGAAATTAGGCACTCCCTACTTTGCTACCTTATTGCCCGAAATTCGGCGACTGCTTTTTCCTCCAATTCCTGTGACAGCTCCAGGAGCGGTGGCTTGACCCTCCAACGCGGGAAGCTGTGCAGGCGGTGCATCAATGCTTTCACTGTGGGCGGGAAGGGTGGATACTTGTCAAGGATATCACGCTGTTTTTTCACGCGCGCCTGTGCTTCACTGGAATCCTTCCCGTTGTTCATCGAATCCCAAATTTCACGGAGATCCGGCGAGATTAGATTGGCGGGCGCGGTGATACAACCGGCTGCGTGATTCTGCATGGCAAGCTGCAAATATACGTCCGTTCCGGTGAAGACAGCCAGGTCCGAACCAAACCGCTCACCGAGAGCACGCGCCAGATCCGCATCATGAGATGAATCCTTGAGACCCGCGAATTGCGTGGGGAACGCGTCCTTCAAACGTGAGAGGAGTTCCATCGAGAAGCCAATCCCGGCTACCCTGGGGAAATGATAACCAAGGACATATCCATTCGATGGGACAGCCTTTTTGATCAATTCACTGAACCAGTTGAACAATCCATCATCGGTTGCCTGGCGAAAATAATAAGGGGGTACAACCAGCGCCCCATCGTACCCAAGATCGAAGGCCAGTTCGGTAAGGTCGATTGTCTCGGAGAGGCTGGGCGTCCCTGTGCCGGCAAGAATGCGGAAACCAGGTACCAGATGACGACAGTCGTTCACAGCGCGCATGTATGCCTCACGCTCGGATCGTGAGAACGAGGGTCCCTCTCCGGTGGTGCCGAAGAGGATGATCCCGTGACAGCCGCGGGAGGCAAAAAACTTCAATAACGCTGGAACAGACTCAAGGTCCAGAGTTAAATCGTCTCTGACGGGCGTCACCGCCGCAGCATAGACTCCAGCAAGAGCATGTTGTGTGGTCATAGGTTTTCCTTCATGTCATTGCGAGGGCGTTAGCCCGAAGCAATCTTCGACGAATGCGAGCTTGCTTTGTGGTCGCTCCGCTCCTTCTCGCAATGACATCATATATTTTTTTTCTTCTCCAAACGCGGCTTGCGCGTCTGCTTTTTCTTTACATTCTCTTTGAAGAATTTCCGGGCTGCATCCTCAGGAGGCTGCAATGGCATACCTTCCTCCTCTTGAAGATAATGCTGATGATCGAGAACCCACAAATATAAATCTCCTTCTGTCTTATCGGGAAATTCCTTGAGGATGTCTGTGTCACGGATCACTTTGAGGATGGGAAGATAAACAGTATCATACCAATGCCTGATCGCCTCCTCCTCCGAAACATCACGCTTCCAATCGAGCCCCATAAAATAATGATGCACAGCGATATGCTCCAGCATGCGATCGAAGCCATCCGGGATGGTGAGTTTGATGTTGATATCCGGAATCAACGAGTCGATGGATGTACGCTCAAGGAAGTTCACTTTGTTCTCAAGGATTTCAAGATCCTCGGGTTTCAGATCGGGAGTGATATTGACGCGCGTGGCACATTCGCGCACTTCGGCCTCGATGTAGATTTGTCCCTGCTCCCGCGCCACTGAAACGCGGTGGTGTCCATCCACCACAAAATAGACCTGTCCAACTTTATACAACACAACCGGCGGCAGGCCGATATCCTGATAAAAAGCACGATTTACACTCTGCCAGCGGTCAGCAAGTCCGTCGGATGCCGGAAGGAAGACGCGGTCAAATTCGTGGTAACGGTTCAGACTCCCCGCAATCTGATCCACGCGAATCGTTTTTACTCCCCGATAGATCGGGCCACCCACGTGCAACTTTTCCTTGATCTCATCATACGAAAGCAACGTGAATCGCTGACCCGAGAGCGCCCCCCAGACCCGGTTCATGAATGCTTTGAAACGCGCCCGTTGGAAATCGGCGCGGGCTTGCTCGGAAATTTGATCTGACATATTTTCTAGTGGCTCACTTCTATGATCCTATAGGGAAATATATTAATGATTTTTGTGATACCCTGATTCGTCTCTGATGCAGAGAGGTTACGGCGCTGAAAATGTGTGTGCCCGTGGAAATGATAACGTGGACGTGCCACGCGCAGGAGCCAGTTGATGGCTTTCAATCCCTGATGGGCATGGCTTTCCTCATCATGGATGCCAAAGGGAGGTGAGTGTGTGATGAAAATATCGAGCGCACGGCCATAGTTGATGCGGTTCAACAGCAAGCCGGGGAGCATGCGAAAGGCTCTCAGGTAGGCTTCACTTTGGGTGTACTGATTGGTTCCATCGGGGCGGTAGCGGATGGAGCCGCCGAAGCCACCGATCAAGAATCGTTTACGTCGCACCATTTTCAGGTCCAGGTTCGAGCCGCCTTCCACATGAGCAGACGCATCCTCACGGTGATACGCAGGGTCGTGGTTCCCGGGCACATACAATAGAGGGATGTTCAGAAACGTGAGCAGGTTTTCAAGATACGGGTAAGGCAGGTCACCACATCCCAGGATCAATTCAACATCGCGGAAATGTCCACTTGTGCAAAGACTATAAAGCCGTTCGACAACCTCATCGCTGACTGCAAGGATTTTCACAATGGATGTATTGTGCCGCAGAAATATATTCCCGGCAAGGGAATGGCTGTATGCGGCCTGCACAGCCATCCGTTAGGCCCACCAATATTCGCTAACACTTGCGCCCGAAAATTCGGAATATTCGCGAAGATTACCCGATTTCTTGTGATCCTGGGACGGCTGCCCGGCAAGGGTTACCCTGTAGACTAAAATGGGCATATATGTACGAAATTGATATGTTGGTAACCCTGAAATAGTTGTCAAACATACAACTGCAAAATATAATTTATCTACTTAAGGAGAAATACCCTGGAGACACGTATATTTCATTAGATGTCCGATGATCGGGATGATAAAAACTCCAATGGCCCCCGTCAGCTTCAGGCAGGTGTAACGCTTGCCAATCGCTATGCGATTCAAGAAGTGATCGGTATTGGTGGCATGGGTTCTGTTTATCGCGCCCGCGATATGCACTTTCCCAATGTGACCAAGCTGGTGGCGGTGAAGGAAATGATCAATACTGCTCCTGACCCGCTTGTGCGTGAAACCATTGTTCAGAACTTCGAACGCGAAGCGAACCTGCTGGCAACCCTCCACCATCCCTCCATCCCCCGTATTTACGATTATTTTTCGATAGAAAGCCGATCCTACCTTGTTCTTGAATTTATTCATGGCAAGGATTTGGAAGCCGTCATCAATGAGGCCAAAACATTTCTATTGGAAGCTCAGGTATTGAGTTGGTCCGTTGAATTATGCGATGTGCTGGATTATTTGCATAAACATAAACCCGACCCGATCATCTTCCGCGATATGAAGCCGTCGAATGTGATGATCAATAACAACGGCGATGTTATGCTCGTTGATTTTGGGATCGCCAAAACGTTTCAGTCTGGGATCAAGGGGACGATGATCGGCACCGAGGGATACTCACCCCCCGAACAATACCGCGGCGAGGCTACGCCATCCGCGGATATCTACGCACTGGGCGCCACCATCCATCACGCCTTATCGCGCCGCGATCCGCGCCTGGAACCGCCCTTCTCCTTTGCAGAGCGCCCCATGCGCCGCATCAATCCTGCTATTTCCGCGGAAATGGAAGCTGTCGTAAATATGGCTTTGGAATATAGCCCGGAGAGCCGGTTCCGCACCGCAGCGGACATGAAACAGGCACTCACGACCGTAGCTCGCAAAACGGGTGCTTTGGTGCGTATGGCAGGCCCTCAAACGGGCCCTGTGAATACAGGTAGTATTAAACCACTTTGGACCTTTAAATGTGAAGACGAAATACGCGGTACCCCAACGATCTTTCAGGGTACGCTCTATGTTGGTTCCTATGATAACAACCTGTATGCGCTGAACGCGGCAGACGGAAAATTCCAATGGAAATATCCGACGGAGGGCGGTGTGGTCTCACGCCCTGCCATTGCCGATGGAAACATCTTTTTTGGTTCGGAAGATAAACGTCTGCATGTGGTTAGCGTCCGCTCTGGCAAAGTGACCTGGACCTATTACACAGACGGTCCGATACGTTCATCGCCGCGCATCGCGGAAGGTCACATTTTTATCGGCTCCGATGACAGGTATTTGCATGCCATCAATTTGAACACAGGTCGCATGGTGTGGCGATTTGAAACTGCGGATGCGATCCGTGCCACACCGTTTGTCACTAACAATCTGGTATACGTTGGTTCGGAAAGTGGCGATTACTATGCCGTTGACTTCCGGGGCGAATTGAAGTGGCGTTTCCACGCCAAGCGTTCCATCACATCCTCAACGGTCGGGACGGATCAGGCCTTATACTTTACATCCGTGGATAGCATGCTCTATTCACTGGATCCACGCAATGGCTGGGTGCTCTGGCGCTTCCGTTTGGGCAAACCATCCATCAGCACACCCTGCCTGATGGACGATCTCATCTTCGTCGGCGCGGCAGATGGATTCATCTATGCTGTCGAGGCCCGAAGCTCGAAGGAGATCTGGCGCTTCCGTACGGAACATCAAGTCAACGGCTCGCCGATCATCTACAAAGATTCACTTTACTGTGGATCCGTGGATGGAAATTTATACTGCCTGGAATATCGCACCGGGCGCTTACGCTGGAAATTTGGAACTGAGGCGGCAATCACGGGTACACCGCTGGCCTATGATGATATTGTGTATGTTGGATCGAACGATCACCAAGTCTACGCATTGCTTGCCTGAGAAGGAGTCTTTGTGGATAAATTATTTCGCTGGCTATTCGGCAATCGACAACAACCCGAGGTCAAAACCCAGGACATGGTAAATACGGCTCCACTTTCAGAGCAGCAACTCCATGCCATTGTCAGCAGTCAGAATCCGCGCTTTGAGCTTCAACAACTGATCGCAAGTTGCGGACAATCAGTAGGGAAACAGCGCGAACTGAATGAAGACAGCCTGCTTGCGCTCACCACAACCATGGCCGGTAATTCAGGCAACATGCCCTTCGGTCTTTATGTTGTGGCAGATGGAATGGGCGGCCATCAATTTGGGGAGGTGGCAAGCAATGCCGCGATCCGCAGTGTCGCAGGGTATGTTGTAAAAAAGTTCCATCCTTATCTCTTCAATATCAAGTCAGAGACGGTCGAGGAATCCTTTCAAGAGATCATGCAGGCTGCCGTCAGTGAGGCACAGCGTGCCATCCAAAAAGAAGCACAGGGAAGTGGCACTACGTTAACAGCAGCATTAGTCGTTGGACAGCAGATCACTGTGGCGCATGTCGGCGACAGCCGCGCGTACTTTATCTATCCGGATGGACGTGTTGAACCGATCACGCGCGACCATTCGCTTGTGAAGCGCCTCGAAGAACTGGGACATATCACCCCTGAGGAGGCCGCGAATTATCCGCATAGGAATGTGTTGTACCGCGCCCTCGGTCAGGGAGAAATTCTGGACCCGGATATTTTTACGGTTGGTTTTCCACAACCCGGCTATTTAATGATTTGTAGTGATGGCTTGTGGGGTGTGATCACAGAACAGGATCTTGTTCGTTCCATTAATGAAGCACCCAATTTGCAACGTGCCTGTCAAAACCTTGTCAATGCAGCCAACGCGGCCGGTGGACCTGATAATATCAGTGTGATTCTCGTTCAACTCATTGGATAAGTATGCCACCCAGGAAGCAGGATTACTACAGTATTCTTGGCTTATCAAGGAAGGCATCGCAGGAAGATATTAAAGCCGCATATTTCGCCGCCGCACAGAAGCTCCATCCTGATAAGAATACAGCCGCGGGGGAGACGGAATTATTCCTGGGCGTACAACAGGCCTACGAGGTTCTTTCCAACCCGAAACGACGCGAGCAGTATGATGCCACGCTTCCACCGGAAGAGGAGATCATCCTGCCTTATTCACATCGCATCCTTTTCAGTCGTCCAAATCTGGTTCATTTGGATGAGCCGCAGATGCTTTATATAATTCTGGAATTGGATGCACCTGCTGAAGCACGACAATCCCCCGCTCCACCTCTGAACGTCTGCCTGGTACTGGACCGCTCCACATCCATGCAAGGGGAAAAAATGGATCTGGTCAAGGCGGCTGCTGCCCAGATTCTCCGCAATCTCCGTCCACAGGACATCTTAAGTGTCGTAGCCTTTAGTGATCGTGCTGAGGTGATCATCCCTGCAGCCTATTACCAGGATCGCTTGCGTCTGGAAGCGAAAATCCAAATGGTACAACCAGGCGGGGCGACAGAGATTTATCAGGGTTTGGAGACGGGCGCGAAAGAGGTTATGCGAAGCCTTGATACAAAACGCATCAACCATATTATTCTTTTGACAGATGGTCATACCTATGGCGATGAACAACAATGTCTTGCGCTCGCGTCGAAACTGGCCGAACGCGGCATCGGTATTAGCGGACTGGGCATCGGCAAAGAGTGGAACGATATTTTTCTGGATGTTCTCGCCACACGTACAGGTGGAAGCAGCGCCTATATTGTGCAACCTCAGGATATCAAACGCCTGTTGCTTGAAAAATTCAATGCCCTGGCCCAAACGTATGCCGATGATCTATCCCTGGTCATCGCCCCTACTGAGGACGTGGAATTGACCTACGCCTTCCGCCTCGAGCCGGACCCGGTACCGATTCCCATAGAAGACGTTTTACATTTGGGATCAATATTGCAAGATGCTTCCACTCGCATAATATTTGAATACATGATTCAGCCAAAAGCGGTAAAATCAGATTTGCTAACAGTGTTGGATGGAACATTAAAGGTGTCAATCGCATCCCATCCGATGCCGGTACCTGCCCTGCGTCTCCAGCTTGCGCGTCCCATCTCGGACTCCCCTGAGACCGAGCCGCCACCACCCCAGATCGTCCAGGCGTTATCCCGGCTGATGTTGTATCGCATGCAGGAACGTGCTCGAAAAGAGCTGGAATTGGGTCATCTGGAAACGGCAACACGGCACCTGCGCGTCCTGGCATCGAACTTATTGTCACAAGGCGAACGAAGTCTGGCCCAAACAATATTATTGGAAGTGGATAATTTGCAGATCAAGAACGAGCTTTCGGCTGAAGGAAGCAAAAAAATGAACTACGGCACGCGGGCATTGATGATTGCGTCGCCCAAAAAGGAGCAGATCTGATGATCATTTGCACAAATTGCCAGCATAAGAATGTGGCGGGAGCGATGTTTTGCGCAGAATGTGGCGCGCAACTGGATGGTGTGGAGACCCTGATCACTCAGGCTATTACCGATGAACAAATAGCCAATGAGTTGAGTAAGAAGTCTGCGCGGCAGGAACCCATTTCCACTCCTGTCAATAGTTGGATTTCTCTGCATCTCATGGATAGTGGCAAGATCCTGCCACTCGCATCGAGAAATGAGTTTACCCTTGGGCGTTTGAGCGAAGGCCAGCCCATCATGCCGGATATAGATTTGACTCCCTATCAGGCGTACGCATCCGGTGTTTCGCGTCTTCACGCTGTTGTAAAGAGGGAGTCCGAACGGGTGATGGTCATGGACCTTGGCTCCTCGAACGGTACCTATATTAATGGGCGGCGTATCAATCCGCATGTGGAAGAATCGCTAAATCATGGTGATATCGTAGCGCTGGGCAAGCTAAAAATACAGGTTCTGCTCCGCAATATTTAATAATTTTATTTCAAACGAAAGGCACAGAAATGGCTCACTCCGTCATTTTGCATATCTCCGGGGAACCTGCCATTGCGGGAGAGGTTGATGAATTGCCCAAGCCGACCGATACGCTGCTTATCGTCAGCAATCCTCGACTGCGCGATGGCAAGGATATTCATTATCTTGAACACAATGTGGTGAAGGTGATTTGGCCGATCGATAAAATTGCGTTGATTGAAATCCTGGAAAGCGAGAACGAGGAAAACCTGATCGGCTTTGTGAGGGAATGATCCATGTCCGATGATTTTGACCGTCGCCGCATCCTCGTCGTGGACGATGAGGAGCGGATGGTGCGATTTATTCGCATGAACCTGGAACATGATGGCTTTCAGGTTTCAGAAGCCTTCAACGGAAAACAGGCAATTCAAAGACTGCGCGATATCAACCCGGACCTCATCCTGTTGGATGTAATGATGCCGGATATTGATGGCTTCGAAGTGTTGGAAACCATCCGCGAAGTAAGCAGTGTTCCCGTGATCATGCTCACTGCCAAGGGGGAGGAGGATGATCGTGTGCGTGGACTCGAACTCGGTGCGGACGATTACATCACCAAACCGTTCAGCCCGCGTGAAATGGTCGGTCGCGTGAAGGCAGTCATCCGCCGTACGGAGGGTGCGAGTGGTTCCATGCACGATATTATCGAAGTGGATGAACGCCTGAAAATCGACTTCGATCGACGTGAAGTATGGCTTGAGGGAAAACTCGTAAAACTTCGCCCCACCGAGTATCGCCTTCTATATCATCTGGTGCAGAACGCAGGCTGGGTGGTGACTCACGATCAACTGCTTGTCAAAGTATGGGGATACGAATATCGTGACGAACCTCATTACGTCCGTCTGTATATCAACTATTTGCGGCAGAAACTTGAAAAAGACCCTGCCAATCCGAAATATATCCTCACCGAGCGCGGCGTGGGCTATCGCTTTGTCGATTACAAAAGACAAAAAGTCTAATTCTCACTCAGTTACATAATGGACAAATTCGGCACGCGCGATGCCTTGTTTCATCGCGGTCTGCGCGACCGCGCGCGCCACTTCAAGATGCACCTTTTTGTCCAATGGATTGGGCATGAGTTCGCCGCTGGGCGTCATGCGCACAAGCACATCCACTGCCGCGAGCAACATTTCATTTGTAATGCGCGGAGCATTCGCGTCCACGGCGCCGCGAAAGATTCCGGGGAAACCCAGAACATTATTTACAGACTTCCCATCTGCAGCAAACGCTGCACCATTTGCCAGAGCAATTGCGGGATCAATTTCCGGGTTCGGATTTGACAGCGCAAAGATCACCTGTCCCTTGCGGATCATTTCCGGCTTGATAAGGTTTGGAACGCCCGTTGTAGCCAGGACGATGTCACATTCGGACATGATTTCCGCCAAATTGGATTTCCTGCCACCTTCGTTCGCGAACCGTTCCAGCGCGCTCTCGCTTCGGTCTGCGCCCAAAACGGGGTTACCGGTGAGACGCGTGATCATCTTCCCAATCGCGTTCCCCGCCGCGCCCAGACCGATCTGACCGATCACTGCTTTGCCAATATCCACGCCGGTACGATTTGCCGCCACCATCAATGCCGCGGTACTGACAACGGCCGTGCCATGCTGATCATCATGCATGACAGGGATATCGAGCATGGACTGTAAACGCCTCTCGATCTCAAAGCAACGCGGCGCGGAAATATCCTCCAATTGGATCGCAGCAAACGTCAGAGAAATAGCTGCCACGGCATTGACAATTTCATCCGGGTCTTTTGTGTTCAACAAAATCGGCATGCCTGAAAGTCCAACCAGGGTTTCCATCAGCATGGCTTTGCCTTCCATGACAGGCATGCTGGCCAATGGACCAATATCCCCCAAACCCAGGACCGCTGTCCCATCGGTGACGATGGCAATGAAGTGGCTTGTGCTGGTGTATAAGCGCGCCAATGCTGGATCATCCGCGATCTTCAAGCAGACCTCCGCCACGCCGGGAGTGTAGACACGACGCAATGTTGCAATCGAATCGATGGGGTAGCGCGAACGGATGGCGATCTTGCCCTTCATATGCAACGCCAACACCTCATCACGGACTTCGATCACACGCGTACCCGGGTTGGCGCGCATGGCTTCGATCACCTTGTCCATATGTTCGGCATCTTCCGCGTAAACAGTAATATCGCGGACCACCGAATGCGCTGTCTCATTGATCAAATCGATGGTTCCCACGCTGGCACTCATGCCCGCGATGGCAGCCAGAAGATTTGCCAATATGCCGGATTTGTTATCGTTACGGACACGTACCGTCCGCATGATTCTGCGTTCCCATGCCATGGATTACTCCTTTGTCATAATCAACGCCTCAACCAAAGCGGGATGATTCCCTGAGCAGGATGAGGAGTCTTAACCTGTACAACAAGAGATGCTTCGCTGGCGCTCACATCGTCCCGATACTTGCGCCAGGACACACATGCAATTGCATGTGTCGGGAGCATGACATTGTCCGCGTCGGTAAAACCGGAAACACCACCCTTTTGATTATGTCTCTATTATATAACTTTGACTACGGAATTCAACTCATGGAAGGATTGGATCGTGATGCAGTCTGCTTCGGGGAAGATTGCATCCGGGTCGTAGAGGACGGGCACCAGTCCGGCCCGACGCGAACCGATTACGTCGGCAAAATAATTGTCGCCGACATACATCGCCTCCTGGGCCGTAATCCCTGCGCGTTTGAGTGCTGCTTCGAAAAGTCCGGGGTCCGGCTTGTAGGAATCAACTTCGCCGCCAGCAATGGAAAAATCAAAGAACTCGTTGATGTGGTGACTCACCAGAACATATACAAATGGTTTGTCGCGGTTGGAGAGGACTGCCATGAGCATTCCCGCCTGCTTTAGCTGAACGAGTGTCTTGCGCACATCGTCAGGAATAATGCTCTCCGGCTTGTATTCCGCCCCCATGTGCAGGGAAACCTTCGGAGCATAGGATATTGCCCAGGTGGGAGATGCACCCAGCGCAATGAGACGACGGCGGCTATATTCGATCCAGAAATTTTCAGTTTCGCCGGAATGTGCTATCAGGTCATCGCGCAGGTCGGCTGAGCTTGCCCAATAGAGATGCTCCCAGCGTGTGGCGCGTATACGGTCTTCGTTGTCCACGCGCAGACCGAGAGTGGTTACGTAATCGGAGAAAACATCGCCCCCATGCGGAACGCTGTGACGAAGTGTGCCATCGAGATCAAAGAATATGGCTCTGACGCCATTGGATGAATGCATACACCTCCTGATTTGGAACAACGTAGGATCGCGTTGGATCCGGATAGAATGGGTTTGATTGAATGAAGACAGGAAAACGCGCGCTGCGGCTCTTATCCGCCGATGTGGGACATTTCCACCTTGGGCAACGCAATCGTGTTTTCAGATCTTAGTTCGGAATAACGATCGCTCCGGCTGCCCCATATGCGTGAAATGGCTTGAGATAGTTCATCATCGGTTGCGCCACTGCGCATCATGTCACGCAGGTTATGTCCCTTCACCGCAAACAGGCAGGTGTAAAGGCTGCCTTCCGCGGAAAGCCGGGCTCGGTTGCAGGTGCGGCAAAAGGCCTGCGTCACGGATGCAATCACACCGATCTCTCCATTGCCATCCTTGTACCGCCAGCGTTCGGCCACTTCGCCGCGATAATTGGGATCCAGTGGCTCGAGCGGCAATTCTGCGCTAATGATTTTGATGATCTCTGCTGCCGGGAAAATGTCATCCAGCCGCCAGCCGTTGGTATGACCCACGTCCATATATTCGATGAAGCGCAGGATATAGCCCTTCTCACGGAAGAAACGCGCCATCGGCAGGATGCTGGATTCGTTCAGCCCGCGCTTGACCACCATATTCACCTTGATCGGTCCAAGGCCGACGGCAGCGGCGGCATCCATGCCTTCGATCACTTTGTCGACCGGAAAATCCACATCGTTCATGGTTTTGAAGGTGGCATCATCCAGCGAGTCGAGGCTGACGCTGACCCGTTTCAATCCCGCATCCTTCAACGCCTGTGCCTGGCGTGCCAACAGGGAACCGTTCGTGGTGAGAGTCAGATCCAGGTCGGAGATGGAGGATAACATCGCAACGAGTTGAGGCAGGTCGCGCCTCACCAGCGGTTCGCCTCCGGTCAGTCGAATCTTGCCAACGCCATGCGAGACAAAAATACGCGCAAGACGGGTGATTTCTTCAAAGGTAAGGATCTGGCTCCGCTCGAGGAATTGGTAATCTGACCCGAAGACTTCCTTCGGCATGCAATACACACACCGAAAGTTGCAGCGGTCTGTGACCGAGATTCGCAAATCTCGTAGCGGACGGTTGAGTTTATCGTTTAAGGTCATGATCTTATTTCGTATAAATATTCAACGCAGGCGTATTTCGTTGAATAACGCCTTGAATTATATCAACTTTGTATGAGAACCTATTTAGACAATTGACTTGCCCTTTAAGCCATGCTATGATATTGAACATTATTCTGCATTTATTTGCACGTTAAGGAGTTATTTTTATGAGCACTGAGTTCATTTTTCGCATTGTCGGCATGATCCTTTTCGCAGTTTTGGGCAGCTATTGGGGGTATAGCCTGGGTGGAAATAGCCTTGGAGAATCCGTTCGGTATGCCTTGATCATTGGTTTGATCAGTTCATTGGCGGGTTTGGTATTGACGCCTTATTTCACCACACGTCCTGCGCGCGCCATCCGAGCCAGGCTCGGACGTCTCTCCGCCGAAACTCTTTTTGCCGGCTTGTCAGGTCTCGTCGTGGGACTGCTCACCGCTGCATTGCTGGCCTTCCCGCTCTCACTGCTTCCGGCGCCATTTGGACAGATACTCCCGTTTGTCGGTGTGGTCGTTTTCTCATACCTGGGGATTTCGTTGTTCGTGATGCGTCAGGGCGACATCATGGGACTTTTCAGTACCCTCAGTGGACGCGGTGGCGAAGGCGGTTCCTCCTCCTCATGGACAAACCTCAACCGTACGATCTTACTGGACACCAGTGTCATTATTGACGGACGCGTTTCCGACATCGCCAGAACGGGATTCCTGCCTGGCACGCTTCTGATCCCGCGCTTTGTGTTGAACGAACTCCAATATATCGCCGACTCACCCGATGGTTTACGCCGTCAACGTGGACGCCGCGGCATGGAAGTCCTTGCGGACCTTCAGAAGCAACCCAATATCCTGGTCCGTATCAGCGACATCAATGCAGAGGGAGTCCGTGAAGTGGACGATAAACTCGTGGTCCTGGCCCGGCAATTGAGGTGTCCCATTTTGACAAATGATTACAATCTCAACCGCGTCGCCGAATTGCAGGGTGTGACGATATTGAATATCAACGAGCTTGCGAACGCCGTCAAATCTGTTGTCCTCCCGAGCGAACACATGACCTTGAACATCTTCCAGGAAGGCAAGGAGTTTGGTCAGGGCGTTGGATACATGGATGACGGCACCATGGTCGTGGTTGAGAATGGACACGAGTACATCGGCGAATATAAGGAAGTGGTGGTAACAAAAGTCCTCCAAACCGCGGCGGGACGCATGATCTTCGCCCGCGTGGAAGATGAAAACGGGAAGAAGAAAAAATAAAAGGTATGTCATTGCGACCATCGGGAAGCAATCTCATGTTTGCAGATTAGTTGAGATTGCTTCGCTTCGCTCGCAATGACATGAGGTTACAATGATCCGTCTCTACAACACCCTCACCCGCAAAAAAGAAGAATTCCAAACCCTCGAACCGGACGTGGTGAAACTATACGTCTGCGGTGTCACAGTTTATAACGACGCGCACGTTGGTCATGCCATGTCTGCGCTTGTGTTCGATATCATGCGCCGCTATCTTGAATATCGCGGCTACAAAGTCAGGCACGTCATGAACTACACAGACGTGGATGACAAGATCATCAACCGTGCCAGGCAGCTCGGTGAAGATCCGCTCAAGTTGTCACAGCGGTATATCGAAGACTACGCAAACGATCTCAAGGATCTGAATGTATTACCTGCAACATCCAATCCGCAGGTGAGCAAGACGATGCCACTCATCATCGAGTTCATCCAGGGACTGATCCAAAAGGAAGCTGCTTATGCCGCGTCGAATGGCGACGTCTATTTCAGTGTGATCAGCGATGATGATTACGGCAAACTCTCCGGTCGCAAGCTCGACGACATGCAGGCGGGAGCGCGCATCGAAGTGGACGAAGCGAAGGATCATCCGATGGATTTCGCACTCTGGAAAGCCGCGAAGCCCGGCGAGATTTCCTGGGATAGTCCGTGGGGTAAGGGACGCCCCGGTTGGCATATCGAATGCTCGGCGATGAATCTCGCCGAACTTGGCGAACAGATCGACATCCACGGCGGCGGCAATGATCTCATCTTCCCCCATCACGAGAACGAGATCGCTCAGACCGAATCCTACACGGGCAAGCAATTTGCGCGCTACTGGGTTCACAACGGCATGCTTCAGCTCGGCGGCGAGAAGATGTCCAAGTCGCTGGGCAACATCGTCAGCATCAAGGATTTTCTCAAGAAGAGCGATGCAGATGTCATGCGGATGCTCGTGTTGATGGGATACTATCGCGCGCCCTTGATCTTCAACGAAGAGACTCAGGACGCCGCAGAAAAATCCCTCGAACGGATCAAATCCGCCTTTCGGCCCTCGTCTGCTGCTGCGAAGGGACTCGCCGCCGATGCCGACTCCGCGCTCACGTCTCAGGCCGAGTCTACGAAGCAATCCTTTACTGATGCCATGGATGACGACTTCAACACGCCGCTTGCCATTGCCGCGCTGTATGAACTCGTCAAAGCCATCAACACCGCCCGAGATAATGCCGCGACGACTGAGCAACTTCAATCCGCACAGGGGGCTTTGCGCGAGTTGACAAATGTCCTTGGCCTGCGTTTGCAGGAGAAACAAGGTTCAGGCGATGCGGATAAATTTGTTGACCTGCTCGTGCAAGTGAGAAATGAAGTGCGCAAACAAAAGCTGTGGGCGATGTCTGACCTGATACGCGATAAATTGAAGGAACTTGGCGTGACCATCGAAGACAGCAAAGATGGCACGAAGTGGAGATGGAGCTAGGTCTACTTTTTGTTATGTTTTGCAATACAACAGAACTCCCAGGATATCGATTATCCTGGGAGTTTTCAATTGCTTGCAGGTAATTCAAGACACAACTTTCCATGCCCTATTTTTTGGCTTCAAGTTCTGCAATTTTCAATTTCACTTTGTCTTTGGGGTAACCTATCTTTTCAGCGATCTCTTCCAGAGTAAAAAGCGGGTGTCTCTTATACCATTCATGAACAGGTCGCCAATCCAATTTGCGTGAGTTGGTGCTCTCTCTAACAGGTTTTGGCGGATCACCTGCCCATACCTTTTGTTGTTCCTTGATGATATCAAGATTTTTGGGGTTTGTTAAATCCGTCTCAGGAGTGATAATACATTGCCACTTCCAATTGCCTTCACTGTCTTTATAAGTTTCAAACTTTGGACTGTTCCATTCATCCAAATAGGAACTCCCCGCGATCTCTGCAATCAGATCATAATGCCAGGATTCCGGTATTTCAAATTTCTTGAACAGGGTGTGTACATCACTTAAAAAAGCCCGACCGCGCTTTGTATTTTTGCCTGGTGCTTTTTCAGCTTCCCCCGTCCATCTGGTCCATTCCCGATGATTGAGACGGATATCATATTTAAGAGGCAAGCCGTATCGGGCCTGTATCTCGTGTTTCCTCTTTATGAATTCGGGGTCATTCGTTATCCTATCCCAAAGGGATGTACCGCTCGCTTTTCTTTCTTCCATGTTCGCTCTGCTTCTTGCCGCGGTGCCTTTTCATTTTGTTATTCCAAAACAAAAAGCTGCTGACATAACACAAGTGATCTTCGTGTGATGTGGATAATACCACCTATTCATTTGCTTATGCTTGTTTGTGCGAGTGGTAGTTTTCCCCCTCAGGCAGCACAAGTGGAATGTCCAAGAACGGATGCCTGATAACTTTCACAGGCAAACAATACGCTTCTTCTATCAATTCAGGCTGCAGGACATCCGTTGGTTTTCCCATGGCTTTGATATTTCCTGCCACCATCAACGCCATGCGGTCTGCATAATGGGCGGCGAGATTGAGATCGTGTAACGCGACCAGCACGGCAAGATTGTCCTTGTGTGCCAGTTCAGAGACCAGTTCCAGCAAGCTAACTTGATATTGCAGATCGAGATGGGCGGTCGGTTCGTCGAGCAAAAGAATAGGTGTGGACTGACACAGCGCCCGCGCTAACAAGACGCGCTGCTGTTCTCCACCGGAGAGTTCCCCAACTCGTCGATCCGCAAAGGGCAGCGCGCTGACGCGAGCAAGTGATTGACGCGCAATGTCTTCATCTTTTTTCGACGGCTGACCTAAAAATCCCAGATACGGCGTACGTCCAAGCAGGACAGTTTCCCAAACGGTATAAGCAGGAGGCAGGGACACAGCCTGGGGAACGGTAGCAACATATTTTGCACGTTGCAGGGTCGAGAGCGATGCAAAATCATCTCCGTTCGTTCGGACATGACCTAAATACGGAACGACTCCACTCACGGCGCGGATGAGCGTTGACTTGCCCGCGCCGTTCGGGCCGATCAGAGCGAGCACCTCGCCGCTTTGCACATCGAGAGAAACGTCGTGCAAAATGCGGCGGGAGCCATAGGAAACGGAGAGATTTTGGATTTTCAACATGTCTTTCCTACTCGTTGGTCGAGTGCCGCGAACGCTCAAGGCTACTCGACCAGCGGGATAAGTTTAAAAAATCAAATACCAATACAACGCAATTTCATCAGTGGACGGGTCCAAGCCTTTATAAGAATACGTGTCGAAGCCGCAGAGTTTAAATCCGCAGCTGACATAGAGCTGACAACCTGCGACGTTGTTATCCTGAGTTTCCAACATCACACCTGGGAAACCTTTCATCTTTGCCCAATCGATCGCCTGCTCCATCAGAGCGCGACCAACACCCTGCCTGCGATACTTTGGGTCTACTTGAATATCTTCAATATAGGCGTATGCATTCCAATGTTTTTCGACTCGGATCTGCCCAACAGGATCATCAGTCACATAGGCAAAGAAAGCGATTTTGTCCGGGTTATCGATATAAGAACTGGAATCGAATTCTTCATCCCAATATTGTTTTAGATAGGGATGTACATCCATAATGGTGTAACTGATCTGTCCGTTTTCTGCACTCAAAACAAGTTTCGAATTCACTTCAAAAGAACTACCTTCTTTTTTGAGATATTGAATTGTGTCATCGCGGGCTTCACGGATTATGACCTTCATGGTTACCAATATCCTTGATTCTTGGAGCGGCGCAGGATCCACAAAAAGAACGGTGCGCCTGCAAGGGAAGTAATAATTCCAACCGGGATTTCCTGCGGGGCGATCACGATACGCGCGATCACATCGGCAACGAGCAACGCGGTCGCGCCTCCGAGAATGGATAAGGGAATTAAACGCCTGTAATCGGGACCAAACCAAAGCCGGATCACATGCGGGACAATGAGTCCGATAAACCCGATAATGCCGGAGAATGCCACAGCTGAGGCGGTGACTAGCGAAGAAGCAGTCAAAAGGATTCGTTTGACGCGCATAACGTTGAGTCCAAGTTGTTGGGCCTGGTCATCGCCGAATTGTAAGAGGTTTAACGCATGACCGCTAACGAGCAGGATTCCCAGCCCAATAATGATATACGGCATGACCGCAAGGATGGCTGACCAGCCACCCAGGCTCGCGCCACCCAGGAGCCAACCTAAAGCGCGGCGCACCTCGCTCGTGGAGCGGATCATGAGGAACGAAGTGAGGGATGTGGCAAACGATGAGAAAGCGACGCCGGCCAGAATGAGATTTGTGGTTGGCACGGTTTGACCCACGCGCGCCAGTGTGTACACGATAAAGACTGTCAGCAACGCGGCGATGAAGGCCGCCATCGGAATCGCCATCAAGCCCCAGAACGAATAGGGCCACTTGATGGACATCGCAATGACCGCGCCGAGTCCTGCGCCCGAGGCAACACCGATCAAGAATGGGTCTGCCAGCGGATTGCGGAACAAGCCCTGATATGTGGCTCCGCTTCCTCCTAATGCCGCACCCGTCAGCGCGATGAGAATCGTCCGCGGCAGACGGATCTTCCACAGGATGGATGTGGAAATTTCTGTGCCGTGACCGAAGAGAGTGTTCCATAGTTCTTGAGGAGATAGGAACACAGAACCTATCGCGAGGCTGAGAAGTAAGGCGATAGCGAGCAAGAGGAAAGAAGAAAGAAATGGTGTTCGGCGCATAATAAATGTAAACAGGCAGATACGTACACAAGTAAACAAGTAATGGTCCAACCTGTTTACCTGTGTATTTGGATACCTTCTACTTGAAAAGCTCTGGATGCAACAACTTCGCCAACTGCTCGAGCCCATCCACCAGGCGCGGACCCGGGCGGCTGACGAGATTATCGTCAAACGGAAAGATTTTGTCGTTCTTGACCGCGTCGAGAACATTCCAGCCAGCACGCGCTTTGACAGCCTCAGACGTTGTTCCAAAATTCGAATCTCCAAGCACGATCATATCGGGATTTGTTGCCACGATCTGCTCCAGGCTGACCTGTGGATACGAGTCGGTGATGCCTGCAGCAGTCGCCAGGTTGACTCCACCTGCACGTGTAATGAGCAAATCACCGAATGTGCCAGGTCCGTACGTATAAGGCTTGGATGCGTCGCTTGCATCGATTTCATAAAACAGGACAGGCTTTTCCGTAACGGTTGCCATCTTTTCATCCACTGCCGCCACCCGAGTTTTCAGCGAGTCGACCAAATCGGTAACATCCTGCCCCGTGAGCTGACCAACGATTTCAAGGTTTCCATACATCTCTTCGATGGTGAGGGGATTCTTTAGATAATAAACAGTCAATCCCAAATCTTCAAGCTGTTTCACCAATTCAGGAGGATTGATTTCCGCGGCGAGGACAAGGTCAGGCTTCAGAGCGACGATGGCTTCCGAATTATATTCACCAAATGAACCGCCAACGCTTTCAATGGATTTTGCCTCTTCGGGATAATCTGCGAACTCATCGCGTCCCACAACCCGATCTCCTGCGCCAACGGCAAACAATATTTCCGTGTTGGATGGTGCAAGTGAAACAACGCGTTGTGCCGGTCCGGGAAGGGTGATCTCGCGTCCGAGCCCGTCCGTGAGAGTCAATGTTGTGGAGACTGCAGTTTCAGTGGGGACCTGAGTCGCTGGCGCTTCGGTAGCGGGGGCTGATGTCACAATAGGGGCCACCGTCGGCGTGGCTTGAGGTGCACAGGCGGTCATCAAGCTGATCAGTAAAGTTACTATCAACAATTTTCTTAACATGGTTTCTCCGTCGTGTTTGTCATTGCGAGGAGCGTTCGTTGCGACGAAGCAATCTCCCGGTCGGCTGAGATTGCTTTGGGCAGAAAAACACTGCCCTCGCAATGACACTTGTTATTGGAATCAAAATCCCCAGCATGGGCTGGGGAGGTTGGAGAGGCAATCCGTGCTAGCCGTCTTCCACCTCCTTTCCGCGAGAGTGTGGTAGAACCGACCAGAGCGGGCGACCTGACTTATTAGCTGTCAGCTTTCAGTGATCAGCAATCAGCCATTGGGCTAAAAGCTAAACGCATCTGCTAAACGCTAAATCACAGTTGCGCGACAGTGTCGGAGTTACACCGACTTCGCCGCTGACTGATCGTATTTACCGCCGGTCTGAATTTCAGACATCAAGCTTGGTTGATTAAGCGGTACTTTGGAATTATGTCTATTCTATGCCTCGTGCGCAGTAAAGTCAATGACACGATTCTTAGCGTGTGCGTAAAGAAGGAACATCATCACAATGGACACCATGACCAACGAAATATTGCCGTTGCGCCCGTAAACAATAAGTGCAAATGTTGGCACGAGATAACAGAGCAGCACGATGATCTTTTGCACGCGAGTACTTTTGCTGATCAGGACCGCAAACGGAACCAGCAGCAACAGAAAATCATAGTTATAAAGATATGGGCTGACAAGCAAGGTGACCAGCAACGCCGCACTCAATAATAATTCATGTGATTTGAGGAAGGAACGAATGAAGTAAAGCACGAAAGCAAAAAAGGTCAGTAGAACAATCGCAATCCATGCGGCTTTTGACAGGGATCCATCGAAGAACCAACGCGACAACCAGACAGGTAAACTCGCACACTCCGAACAGGCAGATACGTTGCCTTCATTTTGATAACCCAGCAGCATTTTCGGATAGCTGATGATCCAGGCGGGATCCGCGATGAAACCGACTGCAAAGAGAATGACTCCCGCGATGATCAGCGGGCGCATCAGGCGTCGTCCAAAGTTGTTACCGTAATAGATTAACCATCCCAACAAGGACAATAGAATCAGCGCGCCAAGATGAGGCTTGAAGGTGAGCAATATTGAGCCTGCCACTGTCAGCGCGACATTCTCCTTGCGCAGCGAATGGATCAACAACGATGTGCCAAGCAAAACAGGGAAATCATATTGCCCCACGGATAATGCTCCCAGCACGGGGAAAAAGAACAACGCCAGGGGAAACGCCATCAACCGCAATCGTCCCGACCATCCATCCGTGAGCAGCCAGACGGAGAGGAATAGCATAACGAGATTGAGCTCGAACCATAAGGTTGCTGCGTCTTTGGCGGGCATCAGTCCCAGGTAGAAGGTGCTCAGAGCGTACCAGGGCGGATATGGGAATCGTGCCAAAAAGAATTTTTCAGCCGGGATGCCTGCATATTGCACCGCAAGCGCTTCCACTTTTTGAAGATCATAAATGGGGACGCGGTGTACGAGGGCCAGGTCCGTGTTGTAGATGGCGCTGAAGTCAGAATGAGCAGGTAGAGAAGTGGGAACGTAAAGTGCAATGACGATTAAGAGGATTGCCAGAAGAGAGAAGGAAAGAAGAAAGAGGAGGTTGCGATTCATTGAGTTTCACTTTTTCTGGCAATCACTTTGATTAGACCGCGAAAGTTTAATATGTGGAATGGATGGAAAAGATACCAATATAAAAATCCAGGCAAGCCGCGCGGGCAGAAAAAAACGGTTTGACTCAAGTTGGTCAGGTTTTCGATTTGGCTGGTACGCCATTCGATCCATTGAGTGCCGAATCGATAGTGTTTCTCCCTCACCTTTCCCTCTCCCATTGGGAGAGGATTACGCCCGCCAAGCTTTCCGATTGTTTCCAATACTCTCCCGATCTCAGTAGCGACAACAATTTCCCTATGATCGACAAAACAACCTTCGTGTTTAATGGATTTTGCTCTTTTTGCTCCATCATCCCAGACCCGTTCTATATAAGTTGGATGTGTTTTTTCGAGCGCATCTTTTGCTGCAGTATCAAAGTCAACCAGCTTGACTTCGGGAAATACTTTTAAAGCCTGAGGATGTTTGACTATGCTATCCGTGGACAGGCCGCCAATGAGTGCATACGCGATTGGATAGGGGACAGGAGTCATCAACCCCACGCCAAACGCCATCAACCACAGCGGAATGCCGGGAAGCAGGAACAGGCTGCGTTTGAGTCCACGGAAACGAGCGTAGCGCATCATCAAATCGCCATACGTCGTGATATCAGGTCCGCCAATCTCAAAGACTCCTCCGCGCCCATTGGGATTGGTCAACGCGGCGAACAGATAGTCGATCACATTTCGAATCGCAATCGGCTGGGATTTGTTCTTCATCCACAACGGACCCGGCACAATCGGGAACAACTCGGTCATAAAGCGGATCATTTCGAACGAGATGCTGCCCGAACCTGTGATCACACCCGCGCGAAATTCCGTCACCGGGACTTTGCCCTCACGCAGGACACGTCCAGTTTCGATGCGCGAACGCATGTGAGGCGCAATATGTTGTTCAGGATCAGCAAGCCCGCCCAAATAAATAATATGCTCAACGCCCGCTTGAGCTGCAGCGCTTGCAAACGCACGGGCGCTATCCAGTTCGAGGACGGTGTATCCATGTCCATATGTCATGTTGTGGATGAGATAATATGTCGTGTGTACGCCTTCCAGCGCGGCGTGAAGAGTTGACGGCATTGTGACATCGCCCTTAACCACTTCCACTTGACGGAACCAGGCGCGCCCCTTGAGTCGACGTGGGTCACGGGCGAGGCAGCGCACGCGGTAACCCGAGTCCAATAAGCGAGGGATGAGGCGGCTCGCAATATATCCTGTTGATCCAGTGACAAGAATAAGTGGAGAGTTCAAGGAATCTCTTTCCCACCTGCACTGCACCAAACGCAGTGCGGTGCAAGTGTCTTTCTTCTTTCCTCACAAGATAGAGGAAAGAAGAAAGAGAGGTTAATGAGCCAATACCCGGGCACGCGACGCGATTCGGCGAGTCAGCCCATCAAAAATGAATTTATGGAAGGGCCACATCGCGTACCAGTAAAGAAAACCGAACAAGCCATGCGGCGCGAAGTGTGCCGTGACTGTAAGTAATGTTTTATCCTCTTGTGGCTGGGACTCGAATTGCAGCCATGCTTTGCCGGGCAGTTTCATTTCGGCGCGCAAACGTAATCGTCGGTTTTTTTCCACATCTTCGACGCGCCAAAAATCAAGCGACTCGCCGGCGCGAATTTCATCGGGGTGACGCCGCCCACGTCGCAAGCCTACACCACCGACGGCTTTATCCATCCAACCGCGCATGCCCCAGGCCCAATCCATGTACAACCAACCGCGCTCACCGCCGATTCCTGAATAGGAACGAAAAACATCCTCAGGCGAAAGATCGAGAAGCATTTGGCGGGTTTCCACGTACATGCCTTCTTCAACGACAAACTGATAAGGCTTGACGTCACCCGCAACAGTGACCAGCGCGTCTGACCAGCTCGTTTCGACGTTGTCTCTTTGAATACGACCCAGCGCCAGACGAACCGCGGTCTGGAAATCGATCGGCTTGATCTGTGGAAATAATTTCTTCGCCGCTCCATCGCGGACAATAAGCCGGGCGCGCAAACCCTCGATCAACGGCAACACGACGCGCCAATGGATCGGCGTCACCATGTGCACCCAGTAGGCCGAAAGGCGCGGGGCATAAAATGGTGTGCGAATGAGCCAGCGTTTGAGTCCACGTTCTCTTGCGTAACCAAGCAGCATATCCGCATAGGTAAGGCGAGTGGGTCCGCCGATCTCGATCATTCTGCCAATACTTTCAGGAGATTTGAGAGAGTCGATGAGATAAGACAACACATCCCGAATCGCAATTGGCTGCGCCTCCGAGAAGAACCAGGCGGGACAGATCAACAGCGGCTCCCGCTCCCCCAAATAACGAACCATTTCAAACAATACCGAGCCGGATCCAACGATCATGCCGGCGCGGAACTCGGTCACCGGCACGTGGCTGGTGCGCAGGATATATCCCGTCTCATGACGGGAACGCAGATACGGAGAGAGGTCAGATGTAGGATCTACCAGCTCGCCCAGGTAAATAATGCGCTCGATGTTTGCCTGCCCGGCAGCTTCGGCGAAATTACGCGCCACCTCAAGGTCGCGGTTGGCGTTGATTTGGCCACCCTTCTTGCCGTGGATGAGGTAATACGCCACCGAAACATCTTTCATGACTTCGGTCAACGCACCAGGGACGAGTACATCTCCGGTGACAACTTCGACGCGCTTCAACCAGGGACGTCCCTGCAAACGGTTCGGGTCGCGCACCAGGCAGCGGACGCGGTAGCCCGCTTCGAGCAGTCGCGGCACGAGCCGCCCGCCGACGTATCCAGTAGCACCGGTGACGAGAATGAGTTTGGATTGAGGCATATTAATTCTCGGTGGTTGAGCGCAAGCGGTAGAAACCACCAGTTTGATTCAAATATAGTGTTTCATAATCATGCTGGTCTCGATACCTTCGTACTCGACCAGCGAGGATGGATAAAATTGTATCCTACCCACCTAATTCTATGCTATGATAAAAGACACTTATGCAGGTGGCGAACCCTCCTACCTCCAGTCGCATACCCGAGTCATTGACTGCGCGACTTCCACTGATGTGGTTTTCGCTTTTTTTTCTCGCGGGAATCGTTCTCGCGAGCCTTGTTTCACTTCCCATGTGGGTTTGGATTGCACTGACAATTATTGCCGTTTTTCTTCTGATCCTCTCGCAACTATTTGCCCCACGTGTCCCTACCCCTTTTCCCCTATCCCCTTTTGCGTTCATCCTATTAACGGCTCTGCTTCTCGGCGCGCTGCGCTATCAACTCTCTGTTCCACTGTTCAACGCCTTCCACATCGCCTTCTACAATGACCGGGACTACGATCTGCTCATTACGGGCACTCTAATTGAACCTCCCGATTACCGCGATGATTACACAAATCTACGTTTGCAGGTCACCCACGTCGATACTGGAGATCGTGAACTGCCTGCCAATGGATTGCTATTGGCGCGCGTTTCGAATAACCAGAAATATCACTACGGAGATATTCTCCGTTTACGCGGCAAGTTGAAGACTCCGCCGGAGAACGAGGATTTCTCTTATCGCGATTATCTTGCCGCGCAGCACATCCATTCGTATATGACCAGCGCGGAAGTGACGGTGCTCCCGGGCAACGGTGGGAATCCGTTTTATCGGGTGATGTACGCGCTCAAAGACAGGTCCCTCGAAAATATCTATCGCATATTTCCCGATCCCGAGTCATCATTAATGGCAGGGATTCTGCTCGGCGTGGATACGGGACTCACCGACAAACTTCAACAAGCGTTCAAGAATACTGGTACCGCACATATCATCGCCATCTCTGGATTCAACATCAGCATCATCGCCGGGCTGTTCGTCACATTCTTCAGCAGGTTTCTCGGTCCGCGGCGCGG